>NZ_BAAGWC010000005.1:0-136636 GCF_054780555.1 Hymenobacter daeguensis | reverse complement strand
GGTGCTATTCAGCAACCGATGGTTACGCTCCTATCTTCGTCGTGCAACGCCGGGCGGGGGCAGGCCCCGCCCCTACTTTACCCGCCCCTACTTTATTAGACGGGCGGGGGCAGGCCCCGCCCCTACTTTGTTAGGGCGTTTTCAAGGGAGGCGGCTTCGGCCGCGAGGCCGGCGCGGCGGGCTTCGAGCAGCGCCCGGGCTTGCACCCCGAAACGCGCTAAATCAGTCACGGCATTGGCCCCCAGGCGGGCGGCCCATTGTGGGTCGGGCACGGCAGCATCGGCAGGGGCACCGGGTAGCGGCGGCAGGGCGGCCAGCAGCGTGGGCAGGGCCCGGCGGTGGCGGGCAGCCAGTAAGCGGGGCAGCTGCCGCTCCAGCTTATAGTCGAGCATGTACATTTCGTGGCGACACACCCGCAGCCGCCATTGCAGCGCATCGAGGGTTTCGGGCGTGGCTTCGGCCGCATCGGGCGGTGGCGGGGCGGGCGGGGCGCTGCCGTGGGGCGGGGGCAGCAGCCGCAGCAGCGACAGCATACGCCAGGCTGCGTCCTGTGGCAGCGGCCGGCGGCCGGCCTCAATGTGGGCCAGCAGGGTGCGGTCGATGCCCAGGCAGCGGGCCAGTTCGGCCTGGCTCAGCCCAAAATGGTTGCGGATGGTCCGCAGGGTAGAGTCGCTGTAGCGCATGGAAAAGCGGGCTGATAGAGCGGTGCAAACTTGTCACATTTTTTTTAAAGATATCAGAAAAGTGACAGGCGGTGTCACCTTTTTGTTTTCTTCAAAATATTTGTGACAAAGGTTGTCACCTTTTAATCTTGCCAGGTATAAATGTGACAGTGCTGACGGGGGCTTTTTTACTCATCGTTCACGGCGGTCAATTACCCCTGGTCCGGGTCTTTGGCCCGAACAACCCCTCCTCCGCTCAGAGGGGAGTTTTCGTTCTGGCGTCTGCCTACCTTTGCCCCGTTATGCAAAAACCCAGTATCCCGCAAGGCACCCGCGACTTCGGCCCGGCCCAGGTGGCCCGCCGCCAGCACATTTTCAATGTTATCCGCCGCACGTTTGAGTCGTTTGGCTATGCGCCGCTCGAAACGCCGACGCTGGAAAACCTCTCCGTGCTCACCGGCAAGTACGGCGACGAGGGCGACCAGCTGCTGTTCAAAGTGCTCAACTCGGGCAACTTTCTGGTGAAGGAGCGCAAGGGCGAAATCGCGTCTCAGGTGACCCCCGAAGACCTGAAAGCCGGCCCCCGGGCCGTGCTGCCCAAAGTGGCTGAAAAGGGCCTGCGCTACGACCTCACCGTGCCCTTCGCCCGCTACGTGGCCATGAACCGGGGCACGCTCACCTTCCCCTTCAAGCGCTACCAGATGCAGCCCGTGTGGCGCGCCGACCGCCCGCAGCGCGGCCGCTACCGCGAGTTTTACCAGTGCGACGCCGACGTGGTGGGCACCGACTCGCTGCTCTGCGAAGCCGAAATCGTGCTCATGATGGCCCAGGTGCTGGGCGGCCTCGGCCTGCACGACTTCACCATCAAAATCAACCACCGCGGCGTGCTCCGCAACATCTACCAGGCGCTGGGCGGCGAGGGACGCGAGACGGATTTGTTCGTGGCCATCGACAAGCTCGACAAAATCGGCCGCGACGGCGTGACCAAAGAGCTGCTGGAGCGCGGCTTCTCGGAAGGCACCATCGACACGCTGTTTGCGCTGCTTGGCGTGGAAGGCAGCTACGAGGAGAAGCTGCAGCGCCTGCTGGCCGGCTTCGTGACGGCCGGCGTGGAGCCCGACGGCCCCCGCCCCGACGCGGCCGATGAAGACGCCACCGCCAACTACCGCGGCCTCACCGAACTGGCCGAGGTGCGCGACCTGCTCACGGCCTCCGGCTTCCGGCAGTTCGACCGGCTCGAATTCGACCCCACCCTGGCGCGGGGCCTCTCCTACTACACGGGCTGCATTTTTGAAGTGAAAATCAACAACGTGCAGATGGGCAGCGTGAGCGGCGGCGGGCGCTACGACAACCTCACCGGCTCCTTCGGGCTGCCGGGCGTGTCGGGCGTAGGCTTTTCGTTCGGCGTGGACCGGCTCTACGACTGCCTGGAGTCGCTGGACCTGTTCACCGTGACGGGCGAAACGCCCACCCGCTGCCTCCTCACGCACTTTGACGTGGCCAGCGGCCGGGCCGCCCTGCCGCTGCTGGCGCAGCTGCGCGCCGCCGGCATCCCCAGTGAGCTGTACCCCGATGCCAGCAAGCTGCAAAAGCAGTTCAAGTACGCCGACGCCAAAGGCATTCCGCTGGTGATTGTGATGGGACCGGAAGAAGTGGCGGCCGGCGTGGTGAAGGTGAAAATCATGCAGACCGGCGTGGAGCGCGTGCTGCCGCTGGGCGAAGTGGTGGCGGCCCTCACGGCGGAGTGATGAAACGGCGGCCAGCGGCCAGCAGCTAAATGGCCAGCGGTAAGAACGTCATGCCGAGCGCAGCCGAGGCATCTGGCGTGCAGCAGTAATCCAATCAGCGGGTTTACCAGTGCACGCCAGATGCTTCGGCTGCACTCGGCATGACGTTCTTTCGAAACGCCCCTATTTTTGCAGCCACCCCATTCGCCTCTCACCCCACTTATTTTAATGCCCACCCATACCATTTCGCCCGCGCAGCCTCTCACCCTGGCCGCGCTGGCCACCCTGCTGGCCGACGGCCATACCGTGCAGCTAGGCGATGATGCCAAGCAACGCATTGCCGCCTGCCACGAGTACCTGCACCAGCGCCTGGCCCACAACGACCAGCCGATTTACGGCATCAACACCGGCTTCGGCTCGCTCTACAACGTGGGCATCGCGCCCGAGGAGCGCGCCCAGCTGCAGGTCAACCTGATGATGTCGCACGCCTGCGGCACCGGCGCCGAAGTGCCCCAGCACCTGGTGCGCCTCATGCTTTTGCTCAAGGCCCAGAGCCTGAGCTACGGCCACAGCGGCGTGCAAACCGCCACCGCCGAGCGCCTCGTGGCCATGTACAACCGCGAGCTGCTGCCCGTGGTGTACGAGCAGGGCAGCCTAGGCGCGAGCGGCGACCTGGCCCCGCTGGCCCACCTCTGCCTGCCCCTGCTGGGCCTGGGCGAAGTGAACTACCAGGGCTACCGCCTCCGCGCCGAAGACGCCATGAGCCTCTTCAGCTGGGAGCCGGTGGCGCTGCAGGCCAAGGAAGGCCTGGCCCTGCTCAATGGCACGCAGTTCATGCTGGCCTACGCCGTGGATGGCGTGCTACGCGCCCAGCGCCTGGCGGCGGCGGCCGACGTCATCGGGGCGCTTTCCACGGAAGCCTTCGGCGGCTGCACCGACCCGTTCAATGAGCACCTGCACCGCATCCGGCCGCACGCCGGGCAGGTGGCGGTGGCGAAAAACCTGCGCGAGCTGCTGGCCGGCTCCGAGCTGCAGACCCAGCCCCGCCACGCCGTGCAGGACCCCTACTCTTTCCGCTGCCAGCCGCAGGTGCACGGCGCCTCGCGCGATGCTTTGGCCTACGTGGCCCAGGTGGTGGAAACCGAGTGCAATTCGGTGACTGATAACCCCAACATCTTCCCCGACGAAGACCTGATACTGAGCGGCGGCAACTTCCACGGCCAGCCCCTGGCCCTGGCCCTCGACCACCTGGCCGTGGCCGTGGCCGAGCTGGGCAGCATCTCGGAGCGCCGCACCTACCAGCTTATTTCGGGCCAGCGCGGCCTGCCCACTTACCTCGTGGCCGAGCCCGGCCTGAACTCCGGCCTGATGATTCCGCAGTACACCGCCGCCGGCATCGTGAGCCAGAACAAGCAGCTGTGCACGCCCGCCTCGGTGGATAGCATCGTGAGCAGCAACGGCCAGGAAGACCACGTGAGCATGGGCGCCAACGCCGCCACTAAGAGCCGCCGCGTGCTCGACAACGTGGAGCAGGTGCTCGGCATTGAGCTGCTGACGGCCGTGCAGGCGCTGGCCTTCCGCCGGCCCGGCCGCACTTCGGCGGCGCTGGAGCAGATGGTGGAAGCCTTCGGGCAGGAAGTGAAATTTGTGGTGCGCGACCGGGTGCTCTACCCCGACCTGCACAAAGCCGCCGCCTTCGTCCGTAAGTTTGACTGGGCGAGCGTCCTACCGGCTGTGTAAAAAGTGCTAGTCGGATAATTCCTCCGGCCGCTTCGTTCGTGCCTGCGGTGCTGAGGAGGCGGCCTGAATTTTGCGGGCCCGGCATGCTGATTGACCCGCAACCTGCGTTACAAGTGCTGCTTATGAAGTTGGTGAACCGTTTTCTTTTACTCGTTGGGCTTTGGCTGATGGGAATTGGGCAGGCCTGGGCGCAGCCGCCCTGCACCATCTCGTCGGTGCTGCCAGCCGGATGTCCGCAGCCCTTCCTGGCCCTCAATGCCAGTAATCAGGAAGTACAGTCGTTTTGCGTGGGGCAGCCGGTGCACTTCGTGCCGTGCGCCTCCAGGGCGTTGGATGCCACTCAGGCAGTTTACTATGGGGTATTGCCCGGCAGTGGCACTACTTATAATCAAACAGGACAAAATTGCCAGCCGCCTAATACCGCACCCTACACCTATACCCCAACCGCTGCCGAGGTTGGCATGGTCACCGTGTCGGAGCTATCTACTGAACCACCGCCTTACGGCTCCCGCTACAATATCCGCACGTTTCGGGTGTATGGCACCCCATCGCCCACCTTCACCATTGCGCCCTGCCCCACCGGCAACGTGTCGGTTACGGTCACGGATGCTACTTACGACAGCTATACGGTGCAGGTGGGCGCTGCCACCCTGCCCATCACCCGCAACGTGGCCCTCACGGTACCGGCTCCTACCGGGAGCACTACCGTGACCGTAACCGGTCACTACACCGCTCTCGGCACCTGCACTGGCTCGGCTTCGCAGACGATTACCAACATTGCTGCCCCCGTGGCGGCGCAGTTCACCAGCCTTGCCCTACAGGCGCCACTCCCCGGCGGCACGGCCACGCTGACCCTTGGCGGGCTGCTGACGGGCTACCGCTACACCCTGCAGTTTCAGCCCACGGCCGGCGGGCCTTTCACGGATGTTCCCAGCGTAACTATCACGCCCGGCTCAACTACTACGCTCACCTTGCCTGGCGCCCTGGCAGGCCGCTACCGAATTTTCAGCGACGATGCCTGCAATACCAGCCCCCTCGCATCGGCAGCCATCGGCACCCTGAGCCTCACCGGGGCCTCGGCCAACAACCGCAACCAGCTCCTGCTGACCGATGCTGGCGCGCCCGGCACCAGCTATAGCGTGACGCGCAACGGGTCGGCCATTCCCACTACCCCCATTGCCGGCGGGCTGGAAGATGCCGACGTGCAGTGCGGCACTACCTACCGCTACGTGGTGACGGCCACGCAGCCCGGCGGCACCGGCCAGGCCATTTCCAACGAGGTCAGCATCACCACCGTTTCGGCACTGCCGCCCGCGCAGCCCCGGCTGGTGGCCAGCTTCAACGCTGCCGACGTGGTGGAGCTGACGCCGCTACTCGCCACCACCCCCCTGGCCGCTGGCAGCTCGCTACTTTACAGCCGTACCGCTGGCAGCCGCACCGACAATTTCAACCCGGTGACCAACGCCCGGATATTGCGCGATTCCACCATCGCGCTGGCCGACCTGCTGGCCAACCCGGCCTGCTACGCGGTGCGCCTGTCCGATGTGTGCCGCAATACCTCGCCCGCCAGCAACCCCGCCTGCCCGGCCCTGCTCTCGGCCCGCCCCGCCGACCCCGACGGCAGCACCATTGCCCTCACCTGGACCTCCTTCGCCGGCCCCGACCCGGCCCAGCCGGCCACCTACACCCTCCAGCGCCTCGCCGCCGATGGCACGGTGCTGCCCGGCTCGGTGGTGGTGACGGGCAATGCCTACACCGACCTCGCGCCGCCCACCGACCGCCAGGTGGCCCGCTACCGCCTGCAAATCAGCGGGGCGGGGCTGCCGGCCGGCACGTTCAGCTATTCGAACCGCGCCACCGTGACGCGCCGGCTCACCGTCACCATTCCCTCGGCTTTCACGCCCAATAACGATGGCCTGAACGACGTGCTGGAGGTGAAAGGCAAGTACCTGAGCAACTACACCTTTGTGGTGGTGGACCGCAACGGCCAGGAGGTGTTTCGGGGCACGCAGCGCAGCGAAGCCTGGGACGGCACCATCAAAGGCCACGCGCCCGTGCTGGGCGCTTACGTGTGGCGCTTTCAGCAGAATAACGAGGACGGTGAGCCCTACTCGGCTACGGGCACGGTTACGATTCTGAAATAAAACCCGGGCAAAACCAACCGTCAGGGGCATTTCCGCGTCCTACCCGGGCGCAGGGGCGCACTTTCGCGCGGCTTCGCTGTTAACTGCTCACTACATAACTGATAATTGATAAAGCCATGGCATTCGACCTCACCGGCATGATGGGCAAAGTGAAAGAGCTGCAAGACAAGATGCAGCAGGCCCAGCAGGAAATTCAGCACATCACCGCCACCGGCGAGGCCGGCGGCGGCCTGGTGCGCGCCACGGCCAATGGCCACCGCAAAATCCTCAAGCTCGAAATCGACGACACCCTGCTCACCCCGCAAGACCGCGACATGCTGGCCGACCTGGTGGTGGCCGCCGTGAACAAAGCCCTGGAAGAAGCCGCCGAGCTGGCCCGCCAGGAGCTGCAGCGCAAAACCAGCGGCCTGATGCCCAACGTACCTGGTCTGGATTTGAGCGGCTTCGGCGCCTAGCGGGAGTTTTGGGTTTATTGAGAGATGAAGAAGAACGAATTGCTTACCGGGAAAATCACTGAAGGCTCCGACGGAAATAATTCCTCCCTGCTCATTCCTCACTCTTCGCCCAAAGGGGCCTGCGCCGATGTGGCCATCGTCATCCTCAACTGGAACGGGGCGGCGTTTCTGCAGCGCTTCCTGCCCGGCGTGCTGGAGCATGCCGACGGTGCCCGGGTCATCGTGGCCGACAATGCCTCGACCGACGACTCGGCCGAGGTGCTCTCGCGCGATTTTCCGCAGGTGGAAATGATGCTGCTTGACCGCAATTTCGGCTTTTGCGAAGGCTACAACCAGGCACTTGCCCAGGTCGACAGCGAGTATTTCGTACTGCTCAATTCCGACGTGGAAGTGACCCTCGGCTGGCTGCGCCCCCTGCGCGACCTGCTCGAAATCAACCCGCGCATTGCGGCCGTGCAGCCCAAGATTCTGGCCCACGCCGACCCCACGTATTTTGAATACGCCGGCGCCGGCGGCGGCTACCTCGACCGGCTGGCCTACCCCTTTTGCCGGGGCCGGCTGTTCGACACGCTCGAACGCGACCAGGGCCAGTACAACGACGCCCGCCCCGTGGCCTGGGCCAGCGGGGCCTGCCTGCTGGTGCGCCGCGCCGCCTGGCAGGCCCTCGGCGGCCTGGAACCGGCCTTTTTCGCCCACATGGAGGAAATCGACTTCTGCTGGCGGCTGCAGAACGCGGGCCACGAGGTGTGGTACCACGGCGGCAGCGCCGTGCAGCACGTAGGCGGCGGCACCCTGCCCAAAACCAACCCGCGCAAAACCTACCTCAACTTCCGCAACGGCCTGGCGCTGCTCTACAAAAACGCCGCGCCCGGCGAGCTGTACGGCACGATGCTTCAGCGCCTGGTGCTGGATGGGGTGGCCGGCCTGCGGTTTCTGCTGGGCGGCGAGCTGGGCAATTTCCGGGCGGTGCTGCGGGCGCACTTCAGCTTCTACGGCAGCTTTGGCTACTGGCGCAGGCAGCGGCGGGCAGCGCGCCCGCAGCTGCGGGTGGCCGAGCGGGCCGGCGTTTACAATGGCAGTCTGGTGTGGGCTTATTTCGCCCGGGGCAAGCGGAAGTTCAGCGAGCTGGGGCTGAAATAGCGCCGCCAGCCATTGCGAGCGAAACGCAATGTAGCGCGGCCAGCCCCGAGACGTACTGACGCCTTTTACAAAACAGAAAGCCCCGGCTCTGACTCAGAGCCGGGGCTTTTCATTTCATATAATCGATACAGTGCCGGCTTGCCAGCTTACAAATCCCAGACGGTGCTGCGCTGCTCACGCATGGCGCGGCGCACGTTCATCCAGAAAGCGCCGGCGAAATACAGCACGATGGGCGAGCCAAACGTAAAAAACGAGGCATACACAAACGACAGCCGGACGCTGCGCGTGCTGAAGCCCCACTTCTGGGCCAGGGCAGAGCAAAGGCCGAAAGACTGCGTTTCGAGGTAGTCGGTGATGCGGTTCATGGGCGGTAGCGGCTAGCGGGAAACAGTTTCTCTGGGCTAAGATAACGCCTGGCGAAGGCGATGGCAAGCCGGGCCGTGTAATTTCGCGCCCCCGGTCCCGGCTGTTTGAACGGCTTTTACGTTTGAAGGACTGGTTTTTGTTTTCCTGCGCGACGCTATTTGATGAGTATTTTTTTGCGGCCACTGGCCGGGGGGCTGCTGGCCGCCACGCTGTTAGTCACCTCCTGCGCCCTGCCCCGGGTGCTGAAGCAGGCCGAAAGCGGCCGTACCGTAGTGGCACGCCCCACGCCGCTCACGGCCTCGGGCGAGGCCGTGCCGTTTGAGGTGGTGGCCCGCGTGCCCGCCGCCCACCTGCACAAAGGCGTGGCCTACGAGCTGCTGCTGCGCTACCGCTACGAGCACGGCCTGCGCGAAGACACGCTGGGCCGCATCACCTTCACGTCGGGCAATTTCGTGTACGACGACGAGCACAAGGGCCAGCTCCTCGCCACCCAGAAGTTCACCATTCCGAACACGCCGGGCCGCAACCCCGGCGAGCTGCTGGCCCACGGCCAGGTGCGCGAGCTGAAGAAAGGCGGGAAAATCCTGCGCTCGCCCGACGACCTGCGCGTGGCCCGCGGCATTGCCGACCCCGCCCGCCTCGTCACCCGCGAAGACACGGTGCTCACGCTGCTGCCCGAACACGCCAGCAACAACATGAGCGGTACGCGCGTGCTGCCCTTCTTTTTCGACGAGGACAAATGGTTTATCCGGGGCTACCTCGGCACCAACGTGGCCGCCCTCGAAGACCTCATCGACGCCAACCAGCAGACCAAACAGGTGCTCATCATTGCCGGCCACTCGCCCGACTCGGCCGATGCCCACAACCGCCTGCTGGCCAGCAAGCGCGTGCGGATGCTGCTCTACTATTACAAGCAGCGGGTGAAAAATTTCTCGTACCTGAATAAGAATGAGAACATTCGCTACGACACCCTGGCCTACGTGCGCAAGTGGGACACCTTCCTGCAGAAAGTCACGACCTCGGCCCTGAAAGCCGACCAGATTGATTCCGTCGTCACCATCATCAACGACACCAAAGGCACGTTTGAGCAGAAGGAAAAGGCCCTGCACAAGCTCTCGGCCTACGATTACATCGAGCAGTACATCTACCCGGTGCTGCGCTTCGGCACCGTGGCCGTGACCTACACCGCGCCCAGGCGATACGATTCGGAAGTGTACCTGCTCTCGAAGAAAATCGTGGAAAAGCAGCTTGAAGCCGATGCCCTCACGCCGGAGGAGCTGCGCTATTCGGCCACGCTCACGCCGCTGCTGGCCGAGAAGCAGCGCATCTACGAAGTGGCCGCCGCCAACACCAACAGCTGGGAAGCCTTCCACAACCTGGGCGTGGTGCTGCTGCAGCGGGCCGAGAAGGAGCCCTCGCTCAAGATTCAGCAGGCCTACTACCGCCGGGCGGCCGTCAACTTCACGCTGGCCGCGCACCGCAACCCCACGGCCGAGTTCTTCTACCACGCCGCCACCGCCTACCACCGCGCCGGCGACCGCCTCGAAGCCCTGCAGAACTACGACTACGCCATCAAGCTGGGCGGCCCGCGCCCGCTGCTGCGCAAGATTTTCTCCGACCGCGCCGCCCTGGAAATTGAAGTCGGCCAGGCCGATGAGGCCCTGCGCAGCCTGCAATACGCCGGCCCCAGCTACCAGAATTACCTCAACCGCGCCCTCATCGAAGTAAGCCGCGAGCACTACGACCTGGCGCTGGAGCAATACCGGGCCGCCCAGGTGCTGCGCCCCGCCGCCGCCGCGCCCATCTACGGCATGGCCGTGGTGGCCGCCCGCCAGAACAACGAAGGCGCGATGGGCAATTTCCTCCAGCAAGCCGTGGCCCTCGACCGCCGATACGCCCAGCGCGCCGTGGAAGACCTGGAGTTTCAGGACTACGCCCAGGGCAAGGTGTTTCGGGAGGCGCTGAAATAGGGCGTGGGGCGTCTGTCATCCTGAGCGCGGCGAAGGACCTTATCACGGCTGAGCTAATCGAATTACGGCCAGTCGTTCAAGCGTGAGAAGGTCCTTCGCTGCGCTCAGGATGACAGACGCTTTCCGGTTTACGCTATAATTTGCCCAACGCCCGTGCCTGTCGTAGCTTTGCCAAACGGCTGAAAACCGGTTTTTACCTAACGAAAATCATGCGTCAAATTCAATTCCGTGAGGCCTTGCGCGAGGCCCTGTCCGAGGAAATGCGCCGCGACCCGCGGGTGTTCCTGATGGGCGAAGAAGTGGCCCAGTACAACGGGGCCTACAAAGTGAGCCAGGGCATGCTCGACGAGTTCGGCCCCGAGCGCGTAATTGACACCCCGATTGCTGAGCTGGGTTTTGCCGGCATCGGCGTGGGGGCCGCGGCCAACGGCCTCATCCCGGTCATTGAATTCATGACCTTCAACTTTTCGCTGGTGGCTATCGACCAGGTGATTAACTCGGCTGCCAAGCTCTACTCGATGTCGGGCGGTCAGTACTCCTGCCCCATCGTGTTCCGCGGCCCGACGGGCAACGCCGGCATGCTCAGCAGCCAGCACTCGCAGAACTTCGAAAACTGGTACGCCAACACGCCCGGCCTGAAAGTGGTGGTTCCCTCGAACCCCTACGACGCCAAAGGCCTGCTGAAAGCCGCCATCCGCGACCCCGACCCCGTCATCTTCATGGAGTCGGAGCTGATGTACGGCGACAAGGGCGAAGTGCCCGAAGAAGAGTACATCCTCGAAATCGGCAAAGCCCACATCGTGCGCCCCGGCAAGCACGTGACGCTGGTGAGCTTCGGCAAAATGATGAAAGTGGCCTACGCCGCTGCCGACGAGCTGGCCAAGGACGGCATCGAAGCCGAAGTAATCGACCTGCGCTCGGTGCGCCCGATTGACTACGACACGCTGATTGAATCGGTGAAAAAGACCAACCGCATGGTGGTGATTGAGGAAGCTTGGCCGCTGGCCAGCATCTCGGGCGAGCTGGCCTACATCGTGCAGCGCCGCGCCTTCGACCACCTCGATGCGCCCGTTATTCGCATTACCTGCGCCGACGTGCCCCTGCCCTACGCCCCCACGCTCATCGAAGCCTCGCTGCCCAACGTGGCCCGCGTGGTAAAAGCCGTGAAGGAAGTGACTTACGCGAAGGCGTAAGCGCAAAAAAACCAACTTAAAAAGCCTCTTCAGCAAGCTGAAGAGGCTTTTTTATTGCTTGCTACCGGCCTTTTATTCCTGCGGCGCCTCGCTGGGCGGACGCAGCTGCCCGGCGGTGGCTTCCGAAACCTGCCAGCAGCCCAGCAGCCAGCCCGCGCCCACGGCCACGGCCAGCATTCGCGCCCTCACGCCGGTTTTTCGCCAGTCAGCCACCGGGCGCCAGCTGCCGGCAACGACGGTGAGCAGCAGCAGATGCAGCGGCAGCAGAAACCGGCATTCCATGAGTGTGGGCAGCACTGCCAGGCAAGGCAACAGCAGCGCCACCAGGACGGGGCGGGCTGAGCCGGAGCGTGAAATGTGCCGCCCGCTGAACAGCGCAACGAGAATCAAGCGGATGCCCAGCCCCAATAAGCTGTAATTTAAGAGTCTCAAAAGGTCTTGCCCGGCTGGGTGCAGCTGTCTGGGGTAAGGTGTTGGAAACCAAATATCCAGCCCATTGAACAAGTGGCGCACGTAGCGGCCGGCAGCCGGCAGAGGCTGGCCCAGAACGAAGCGTAGGTATTGCCCGTAGCTGCCGAAGTGCCGGCCTGGCTCTAGCGCCAGCGCGCGCCGCCCGGCCGAGTCGGCATACACCAGCGAGCGGGGAATGTCGGGTATCAAACTGGTTTCGTAGCGCTGAAAGGCCGTGCCCCAGCCCAGCTGCCGGAGATAGAGCGACGGGGCACCGGGCAAGTGGCCCAGCACCAGCGGCGTGGGCTGCTGGAAATGCTGCCGGTTGATGAGCACTTGCGGCAGCAGCACCAGGGCCAGCCCGGCAACCAGCGCCCCGCTCCGCTTTGTCCGGCTTTGCCGCGCTGCAGGCGTTGCCAGCAGCCACAGCCAGGCCGGCGCACTGGCCAGGTACACGGGCCGGATGTTGATAGCTGCGCCCAGCAGCAACCCCGCCACGCCTACCCAGCCCCAGCCCGGCCGCCCCAGGGCCACCAGGCCCAGCAGGAGCAGCGTCAGGGCCGGCATGTCGCTGAGCGGAAAGTTGAAGTAGTCGCGCCAGAAAACAAACCCCAGCAGCACCAGCACCAGCCAGCGGCTACCGCTCAACGCCCGGCCCGTGGCCTGCCCCCAAAGCTGCGGAATGGCCAGCCCGAACAGCAAGGCAGCCCACCCGGCCCCCAGCACCTGCGCCCCGGTCAGCATGCTGCAGCCGGTGAAATGGCACAGCAGCCGCGCCGGCAGCAGCAGCAGCGGCCCCAGGTAGCCCCGCACCGGCTCATCAAAAGCCAGCAGCGAAAAATGGCCGTGCTGCGTGAACCGGAGCGACAGCTCCCAGTACTGCGCCGCGTCGAAGCGCACATCGCCCGGCTGGTAGCCGCTCAGCGGCAGGTAGGCGGCGTAGAGGGCCAGCACCAGAGCCAGCCGCCAGCGGACGGGCCACGGTGTGCGCAAAAAATCAGAAACCAACGCCATAGCCGACAAAGCTAGGAACCACTGCGGAAAGGCCGCAGCGTCCTTAAAAGGATTACCCGGTGCCCGTTTGAGCGGGTGAATTTCTGTACCTTTTGCGCCCGGCTCCGTTACAGACTCGCCTTTTATCACTCCCACCCGTCATGAACCACCGCCTCCACCTCAAGCTCGAACAGCTGGAACGAGCCACCGAACGCCTGCTGGCCGCCGCCGAAGCCCTGGAACCGGACAGCGCCAAAGCGCCGGCCCCGGGCAAGTGGTCGGCCAATCAGGTGGTGCATCACTTGCTGTTCATCGAGAGCAACATCGTCCAGTACATCCAGAAGAAGATGCAGGCGGAAGAGCTGCTGCCGAAAGTGGGCCTGCTCACCCGCATACGCGCCCGGGTGGTGCGCCTGCTTCTGCGCATTCCCGGCCTCAGGTACAAGGCCCCGCGCGGCGTGGCCACCCTCACCGATGCGGGCGAGGTGCCGCCGCTGGCCGCGCAGCGCCAGACCTGGGAAGCCACGCGCCGCCAGCTGGAGCGCCTGCTCAACGAGTTTCCGGGCCGCCAGCTGAACCGGGCCATCTTCCCGCACCCGCGCTCGGGCCGGATTACGATTTACCAGGTAATGGATTTCCTGCTCGACCACCTGCTGCACCATCAGCAGCAGATGGACCGCATTACGAAGGCGCTGCGCCCGGCCGGCCAGGTGCTGGTCAAAAGCTAGCTCAGCTGGCCGGCGCTTCGTAGCGCGGCATGCTGGCGAAGGCGGCAACCAGCTCGGCGGGCGGCACGGTCAGCTTGCGGCGGTCGAGGTCGAGCCAGGCCCCGTCGACGGTGACGGTGGCCGCCAGCCGGCCATCGGCCTTGGTGATGCGGTGCACGATGGTCCAGCGCGAGCCGTCTTCGCTGACGGAAGCCAGCTGGCTATCCACCTGAATTTCCTCGCCGATGTGAATTTCCTTGAGAAACCGGGTTTCCTCCCGAAACAAGATTGGGCCCAGGCGGCGCTGGGCGAAGGTTTTCAGGTCGAAGCCCCACTGGGCGAGGAGCGCCACGCGCTGGTCGGCGGCGTAGTCGGCGTAGGCCGAGTGGCGCATGTGGCCGTTGGGGTCCATGTCGGCCCAGCGGGTGCGGTAGGTGATGGCGTTGGTCATGTGCTGAAGGAAGAATTGGGTTGAAGCACGGGGAATTGGCCGAATGAGAATTCTTTATTCCTCATTCTCAATTCTTCATTAGTTCAGGGGCATCAGCCGCACGAGGTACTGCTCGTTGTCGTCTTCGCCGATGAATTCGGCCGAATAGCCGGCGGTTTCGGCCGCGTCGCTGAGCAGCGCCGCGTCGATGAACAACCACGGGAAAGGCTCGCCGGTTTGGTCCTGGTAGCTGAGCGTGTACTCCACCTCGCCATAATACGGACCGTTGAGGTTAATCATGAGGGCCCCGTCTTCGTCCTCGTAGAGGTAGCGCACGTCCGAAGACGTGGCCAGAATCTGGCCGTCGGGGGCCAGCAGGGTGCGGGCGTGGGCCAGGAATTTGTCGAGGCCTTCGAGGGTGCCGGTCAGGCCCAGGCCATTCATGAGCAGCAGAATGGTGTCGTAGGGCAGCTCCGTGGCGGGTTTGGGCGCAAATAAATCGTGGCGGGCCACGGTGCGCACGCCGCGCTCGGCCATCACCTGCACGGCGCCGGCCGATACGTCCACGGCCTTCACCTCGAAGCCCCGGCTTTGCAGCTCCAGCGCGTGGCACCCGGCCCCGGCCCCGAGGTCGAGCACGCGGCCCCGGGCTTCGTCGAGGGCCTGGCGCTCCAGCTCCGGCATTTGCAGCAGGGTGCGGAAAAAGTAGGACGCGGGCAGGGGCTCATCATCGGCCACATTGCAGTGCACCGTGACGGTGGCCTGCGCCTTGCCGTGGTGGAAATCCAGAAGGGCCTGGCCCAGAATATCGGGCGCGGTGGTTGTCGTCATGGGGAGGAAATAAGCGGCGGCGCTGCACCACCGCCCGGGCGGCGCGGATGCAGCCGGTTCGCGTTGCTGAAACCGGGCCCGAAATTACCCAAAACTTCCCGGGCAGGCCGCCCGTTTGGGTTGTACGGACTTCCTGCTTCTCACCCATGCTCCCTGCCAAACTGCGCAAAGGCCAGCTGCCCACCAAAATCTGCGTCACCTGCGGCCGCCCGTTCGAGTACCGCAAAAAGTGGCGGGCCAACTGGGACGAGGTGAAATACTGCGGCGAAAAATGCCAGCGCAACCGCCCGGCGGCACCGCCCGCGGCTTCGGCTGCTTGACTGGCAGGCCGTATCTTTTCCCGGCAAACCTCGTTTTGAACCCCGGCCGCTGGCCCTTCGCCCCTCCTTTTATCCCGCTTACTCCGCTGTTATGGCTTCTAACCTCGACTACCTGGACCCCGCCCTCATTCCGCTGGAAGAAAAAGTAAACGCCTACCTCGAAGCCGAAAAAAGCCTGCGCCGCGCCGAAACCGAGGCTTCCGGGTCGGCCGACGCTTTCCGCGGCGAGCTGGCCCGGCTGGAGCAGGAAATCATTGCCCTGCTGCCCACCCGCAACGAGTGGGTGAAGGTGAACCTGGGCTACGGTCCCAGCCGCGTGGGAGCCTGGCACGTACCCGCCACCGCCGGTGCGCCCGAGCGCTACGAGCTGCGGGTGGTGCATTAGCCACTCCCCATCAGGGTCAGTGCCCGGCATCCCAGTCGTAGCCCAGCTCGGCCCAGAAATCTTTCGGGCGGGCATCGGCAAAGGCCAGGGTGCCGATGCGCTTGAGCTGCTTGATGCCGTACTTGAGCGGCGTGACGAGGCGGAGGGGCGCACCGTGTTCGGCGGTCAGCGGCGCGCCGTTCATCTCGTAGCACAGCAGCGTCTGCGGATGAAGGGCGCTGGCCATGTCGAGGCCCACGTAGTATTTCCCGTCGGGCGTGCGCAGGTCCACGAAGGGGGCCAGGTCGGCGGGCGGGTCGAGCGGGTTGGCAGGCTGGCCGCTGCGGGTGGCCAGCGGGTAGCGGGCCAGAAAATCGGACAGCCGCGCCCCGGCCCAGTGCACCACCACGCTCCACCCTTCGATGCACTTAAGCTCGGTCACCATCTCCACCTTCGGCAGCGCCTGAATGTCGGCCAGGGTGAATTCCTGAACCTTACCGGAGCCGTAGCCCTGCACCCGCATGCGCCAGGTGGCGGGGTCCAGCTCACTTCTGAGTCCGTAGGTGCCGTTCTTGCGCGGCATGCGGGCCCGGTTGCGGGCAAACTCCGGCGCGAGGCGCGTTTCCCTGAAGTAAGCACTGGTCAATCTGCTATTGGCATCGAGCACCTTGCGCAGCGGGTGCGGAATGCCGGCATCGTCGGGCTGCGACAGCAGCCAGCGCCACCCGCCGATGCCCGCCAGCCCGGCCAGCCCCAGCGTGATGAAAGAGCGACGCGAACGACGGCGGGCGTCGGCCAGCAGGGCCCGCTCGGCTTCTGGATTCGCGGGCGCAGCGTCATGGCGAACCGGCGCGGTGGAGTTATCAGTCATACCGGGTCGAGGCGTTAGTTAGGCGTGAGAGAAGAGTCGGCTGCCGGCAACGACGTAGGCCCGGCCGTGATTTTGTGGGTAGTGGGGTCAACTTCCTCTATTTCGAAACCCGCCACCATGGCCCGGAAGTTATTCCAGCCGGCCCGCACCACCTGCGCAATGTGCACCATGAAAAACAGCACGTAGCCCACCGTGAGCGCGAAGTGAATGACGCGGGCAAACTCGTAGCCGCCCAGCGCCTGCGTAAGCCAGCCAAACTGCACCGGCTTGTAAATGGCCAGCCCCGTCAGCACCGACCCCAACCCCATGAGGATGACGCTGGTATAGGCAATCTGCTGCGCGCCGTTGAACTTGCGCACGGGCAGGGGCTGGTGGTACAGGCCCAGGTCGTGGAGCGTCACCAGCACCGCTTCCCTGAAAGAGTGGCGGGTGGGCAGCAGGTAGCGCCACTCGCCCGAGAAGAGGGTGTAGCCCACATACAGCAGCCCGTTCAGGAAGAACACCCACATCAGCACGAAATGCCAGCTCATGCCCTGGGCCAGCTTATGGTCGAGGTGAAACGCCTCGTAGAACGACTGCGGAAAAAACTTAAACAGCGTGGTCTTGCCCCAGCCGAGGCGGTACACGTCGTTGGCCCAGTAAATCCACAGCCCGCTCCAAATCATGAGGGCGAGCACCGGGAAGTTAACCCAGTGAAACCAGCGAATAGCCAGCGGATGCTTTTCAACGAGCTGCTTCATAAACCACAAACCGTAAGGGAAACCGTTGCAAGGTACTTCGAGCCAGGCCAGCACCTTTCCCTGCCTGACGCTCGCGGGCAGGCATCCTTACAAGGAACAGTCCGGACGGGTGCAAAAAAAAACAGGCTGGGGGAAGCCCCCAGCCCGTTCCATACCAAAACACCTTAAAAAACTATTCTTTCACGATTAGGCTAACAACAATTGCACCAAAAGATTCCCAGTGCAATAAATTTTCCATCACAATCTTCGTAAAAGCTAATCCCTCAGCCAGAAAACCGATTTCAGCTGCGCTGTCAGTGCAAGCGCCAAACGAAAAAAGAGCGCCTGCACTTGCTGTGCAGACGCTCCTTCGTATCAATCCGGGACAGGCGCGGGCTAGCGCATCATGCCGCCGGGGCCGCCTTTCATGCCGCCCATCATTTTCTGCATCTGGGCCAGGCCGCCTTTGGTCTGGCTGAGCTTGTTCATGGTACGCATCATCTTGCGCATGTCTTCGAACTGCTTCATCAGGGCGTTTACCTGCTGAATGTCGGTACCCGAGCCCTTGGCCAGGCGCTTCTTGCGCGAGCCGTTGATGATGTCGGGGTTGGCGCGCTCCTGCTTGGTCATGCTTTTGATGATGGCCTCGACGGGTTTGAAGGCGTCGTCGTCGATTTCGACGTCCTTCATGGCCTTGCTCATGCCCGGAATCATGCCCATCAGGTCCTTGATGTTGCCCATCTTCTTGATTTGCTCCAGCTGCGAGAGGAAGTCGTCGAAGTTGAACTGATTTTTGCGAATCTTGGCGTTGATGCGCTTGGCCTCGTCCTCGTCGAACTGCTGCTGCGCCCGTTCCACCAGCGAAATCACGTCGCCCATGCCCAGGATGCGCTGGGCCATGCGGTCGGGGTAGAACAGGTCGAGGGCGTCCATCTTCTCGCCGGTCGAGATGAACTTGATGGGTTTTTCCACCACCGACCGGATGCTGAGGGCCGCGCCCCCGCGCGAGTCGCCGTCGAGCTTGGTGAGCACCACGCCGTCGAAATTCAGCCGGTCGTTGAAGGTTTTGGCGGTGTTCACGGCGTCCTGGCCGGTCATGGAGTCCACCACAAACAGCGTCTCGCTGGGGTTGATGGCCGACTTCACCTGCTCAATCTCGCGCATCATCTGCTCGTCCACGGCCAGGCGGCCGGCGGTGTCGATGATGACCACTTTTTTGCCGTTTTTGCGGGCGTAGTCGATGGCGTTGCGCGAGATTTCGACCGGGTTCTTGTTCTCGGTTTCCGAGTACACTTCCACCCCGATTTGCTCGCCCAGCACCTTCAGCTGGTCGATAGCGGCCGGGCGGTACACGTCGCAGGCTACCAGCAACACGTTGCGGCCCTGCTTCTTAACGTAGCTGGCCAGCTTGCCGGCGAAGGTGGTTTTGCCCGAGCCCTGCAGGCCCGAGAGCAGAATCACGGCCGGGTCGCCCTTGATGACGATGTCCTTCTTTTCGCCGCCCATGAGCTCGGTGAGCTCATCGTACACGATTTTGACCATGAGCTGGCCCGGCGACACGGCCGTGAGCACGTCGCGGCCCATGGCGGCGTCCTTAATCTTATCGGTTACATCCTTGGCAACCTTGTAGTTAACGTCGGCATCGACCAGCGCGCGGCGGATTTCCTTGATGGTTGACGCAACGTTGATTTCCGAGATGCTGCCCTGGCCCTTCAGGGTTTTGAGGGCCCGGTCGAGCTTGGTGGAGAGATTATCGAACATGAATCGCTGATTTAGCGCAGATTGAACGGATGAAGCTGACTGGCGGCGGGACAGGCCCGCGGAATCAGCCTGAAACTGAACCCCAAAAGTAACCATAAATGGACGAAAACCGGCAAAGGGCGTACCTTCGCGGCCCGCTTTCTGTTGCCTGCTCCCGTGCCCCCTTCTCGCCCACTGCGCCTGCTTGTCATCACCTATTACTGGCCGCCCTCGGGCGGGGCCGGCGTGCAGCGCTGCCTGAAATTTGTGAAGCACCTGGGCCATTTCAACGTGGAGCCCACCGTGATAACCGTGGACCCGGCCCAGGCCACCTACCCGGTGCTCGACGCCAGCCTGCTGGCCGAAGTACCTGCCAATGTACGCGTTATCCGCACCGGAACCTCAGAGCCGTTCGAGAGCTACAAGAAGCTCACGGGCCGCGCCGTGCCCTACGGCGGCTTTGCCAACGAGGGCAAGCCGGGGGCCATGCAGAAGGCCCTGCGCTTCGTGCGCGGCAACCTGTTCATTCCGGACCCGCGCCGGGGCTGGAACCGCCACGCGCTGGCCGCCGTGGAAAAGCTGCTGGCCGCCGGCGAGCAGTTCGATGCCATGCTCACGTCTTCGCCGCCGCACTCTACGCAGCTCATCGGCCTGGAGCTGCAGCGCCGCCACGGCCTGCGCTGGCTGGCCGACATGCGCGACCCCTGGACGGACATTTATTACTACAAAGACCTGCACCACACGCCGTTGGCTTCCTGGCTCGATGCGCGCTACGAGCGCCAGGTGCTGACCCAGGCCGACGCCGTGCTGGTGACCTCGCCCGAAACCAAGCGCCTGTTTCTGGCCAAGCTGCCGAACCTGCCATCGGCCAAGTTCCATGTGCTGCCCAACGGCTACGACGAGTCGGATTTCAAAGGCGCTTCCCGCCCGCCCGCCGACTGCCTGCGCATCACGCACACCGGCACCATCACGGAGCTGTACCACATCGACAACCTGCTGAAAGCCGTGGCGGCCTGTGCCGCCGCGCACCCTGCGGTGCCGTTCCGGCTGCGGTTTGTGGGCCAGGTTTCGGCCCAGCTGCGCGGGCAGATTGCGGAGGCAGGCCTGCTGCCCAGCACCGAGTTCATCGCCTTCGTGCCGCACGACAGGTCGGTGGAATACCTGCTGGAATCGTCGGCGCTGCTGATGGCCATTCCGGATGTGCCGCGCAACTTCGGCATTCTGCCGGGCAAGGTTTTTGAGTATCTGGCGGCCAATAAGCCCATTCTGTGCGTGGGCCCGGCCGGCTCCGATGCCGACAACCTGCTGCAGGAATGCGGCACCGGGCAGGCCCTCCCCTACGCCGACTTTGCCCTGATGCTGGAAACGCTGGAGGCACTGGCAACACAATGGCAAACCAACCCTAACCTGGATTTGCCGGCCGTGAGCCACGCGCGCTACTCGCGCCGCGGGCTGGCGGGCGAGCTTGCTAAAGTTGCTGCCGCGCTGTAGCGAAAACTTCTCCGAGCGTTGGCTTGCATTTCTACGATTCTTTATTTCCCTTTCCAACTTTTATGAAAAAAACCGCTACTCCGTCTGCCTGGCGCTGGCCAGTCCGGCATGGGCTGCCGTAATGGCTTTTTCTGCCAGCGCCCAACCGGTAATCAGTACCGTTACGCCCACTCGCAACCAAAATACCGTGGTTCGCACCAGTCCCGTTACGGTTCAGTTCAGCCAGAACCTGACCACTGGCTCCACGGCGGCACTCCGGGTTTTTAGCGGGCAGCGCGGTGGCCTGCGGTCTGGCAACAGCGGCACCGTTACCGTAAACAACGATGCCCTGATATTCTCTCCATCGTTTGACTTCCGGCCCGGTGAAACCGTCAAGGTGAGTGTGACAACGGCGGCCCAGAGCAGTAGCGGAGCGCTGGCGGTGCCGCGCCTGTTTCAGTTCACGGCGGCAGCTACGGGAGGCTACGGCACGTTCAGCGGGGGCTCGGCCCCGGGCGTAGGCAGCAACCCGTACAACGTAGCGGTGGCCGATGTGGACAACGACGGCGACCTCGACCTGCTCACGCCGACCTTCGGCGGGGCCGCCGTTAGTGTGCGGTTGAACAACGGCAGTGGCATTTTCAGCGGCGGCTCGGACCCAAGCGTGGGCAGCCAGCCCCGAAGCGTGACAACCGCCGACATTGACGGCGATGGCGACCTGGATTTTCTGACGGCGAACTACAACGCCAATTCTGTGAGTGTGCGCTTCAACAACGGCAGCGGCGTTTTCGGCGGCGGAGCTGAATACACGGTGGGCAGCCAACCGCAAAGCATCACCACGGCCGACGTTGATGGCGACGGCGACCTTGATTTCCTGGTTACCAACGGAGCCAGCAACAACGTGATGGTGCGCCTGAACGACGGGGCCGGCAACTTTAGCGGAGGCTCAACCATTGGCGTGGGTGCGCTGCCTTTTAATATTCAAACCGGCGATGTTGATGGCGACGGCGACTTTGACCTGCTGACGGCGAACTGGGGAGCGGGCAGTACCACGGTCAGCGTGCGGCTCAACAACGGGAACGGCACCTTTACGGGCGGCTCGGACCCAGTGCTGGCTAACCAGCCGCGCTGGGTGTCGCTGGGCGACCTGGACGGCGACGGCGACCTGGACCTGCTGAGTGCCAACTACGGCAGCAACAACGCCAGCGTGCGCTTCAATAATGGCAGCGGCATCTTCAGCGGGGGCACCGAATACACGACCGGGAGCGGGCCAAGCAGCATTTCTGCGGCCGACCTCGACGGCGATGGCGACCTGGACATGTCGGTGGTGAACTTCAACTCAAACAACCTTACCGTGCGCCTGAACAACGGAGCCGGTGTGTTTGGCAGCAGCAGCACGGTACTGACCGGCACCAACCCCAACGGCATTGCCACCGCCGATGTGGACAACGACGGCGACCTGGATTTCCTCGCCGCCAACTTTGCCAGCGCAACGGTCAGCGTGCGCCTCAACCAGCTCGCTGCTCTGCCCGACCTCATCGTGAGCACGCCGCAAAACGTGAGCGGCAACTACGGCAACGTAACCGTGACCGGCCCTGCCACCGGCGGGGCCGGCATCGGCACTCTCACTGGCCCTCTCACCGTAGCCGGTACCCTCACCATTCAGAACGGCGGCACCTTGCTCACGGCCTGCCAGCCGCTGACGGGCACCGGCAACTTTGTACTGGAAGCCAGCGGCACGCTGGGCATCTGCGACCCGGCCGGCATTGAGCTGACGGGCAACGTTGGCTCGGTGCAGCTCAGCGGCACACGCAGCTTCAGCAACGATGCCAGCTACATTTATAACGGCACGGCGGCACAGGTAACCGGCGGGGCCCTGCCCAGCCAGGTGCGCAATCTGACCACGACCAACGCTAATGCCGTGACACTGAATGGCCCCGAAACGGTGATGCAGGTGCTCACGGTGGGCGCGGCCGGCAACCTCGTGCTGAATGGCCAAACGCTGACCCTGCCATCGAGCGCAGCCGGCACGGCACTGGTGGTGAACAGCAGCACCGGCGCCGTGCAGGGCAGCACCGCCGTGGTGCAGCGCTACATCGACCCTTCGGTGAATGGCGGCCCCGGCTACCGCCACTACAGCGCGCCGGTGGCCGGCACCAACGTGGCCGATTTGACAACGGGTGGTTTTTCGCCGGTGCTGAACAGCGCATACAATATCAGCGCCCGGCCCGATTTGGAAAACCCCTTCCCCACCGTGTACGGCTACGACCAGAGCCGCCTGGCCACCACGACCAACAATTCCAGTGCGTTTGACAAGGGCTGGTTTTCTCCCGGCAACCCAACCGACGCGCTAGTCGTGGGCCTGGGTTATACGGTAAATATTTCGGCCTCGGAGAAAGTCGATTTTACGGGTGCGCTGAATAACGGTACCCGCCTGATGTCGCTGGCCCGCAACAGCGGCCCCACGGCCGCCGATGCCGGCTGGGCTCTGGTGGGCAACCCCTACCCCGCGCCGCTCGACTGGAGCCAGGTGGCCGCCGCCGACCGCCCGAACCTGGACGGGGCCATGTACGTGTTCGAAAGCAGCAGCCAATACAACGGCACCTACCGCGCCTATACCAACGGCGTGGGCGGCGGCAACCCACTCATTGGCTCCAGCCAGGGCTTTTTTGTGCGGGTGAGCGCGGGCCAGACCAACGGCAGCCTCACGTTCCGCAACAGCCAGCGCATGACCTCCTACGGCAGCCAGGCTCCCTTCCGGCGCGGCGCGGCCGATGCCCGGCCGCTGGTGCAGCTAACGCTGCAGGGCAGCACCGGCCCGGCCGATGCGCTGTTTGTGTATGCCGAAAGCGGCGCTACCGCCGGCCTCGACCCGCAGTTCGATGCCGTGAAGCTGCCCAACTCCACCGGACTGAACCTGGCGGCGGCTCCGGCCAATACGCCCACGCTGGCCATTGATGGCCGCGACCAGCTCACCGCCGCTACCGCCTTGCCGCTGAGCATCGGCGTGCCGGCGGCCGGCACCTACACCCTTCACGCCGCGCAGCTGCTCAATCTGCCGGCTAACCTGACGGCTTACCTGTTTGATGCGCAAACCAACCGGCTCATCGACCTGAGCCAGCAGCCCGGCTATTCCTTTGCCGTGACGGCCCAGCAGGCCGCTCAGGCTCAGGCCGGCCGCTTCCAGCTGCGCTTTGGGCCGACGGGCGGGCCCCTGGCCAGCACTGCTGCGCAGGCCGGCGTAGAAGTGGTGCTGTACCCCAACCCGGCGCACAACAGCTTTACGGTGGCAGTGCCCAGCAATACGGCCGGTGCGCCTGGCCGGGCTACGCTGTTCAACAGCCTGGGACAGGCCGTGCGCCAAAACGTTCCGCTTTCTGCCGCTGGCGCCGCCACTACCATCGATGTTGCCGACCTGGCAAAGGGCGTGTACACGCTGTGGGTGCAGCTGGGCGCTACCGCCGTTGCCCGGCAGGTGGTGGTGCAGTAGCGTGCTTCGATACATAAGCCCAAAACGGCCTGCCGAGCATTCGGCAGGCCGTTTTTGCATGGTGGCTGGTGCTACCGCTTTGCGTAAAGCATGGTTTTCAAGTCTTCGGCTACTCGTTGGGTGAAGGCCGCGCTGGCGGCCCGCTGCAGGTGGTTGCCGTCGGTGGTGGCGTAGGGTTGGGCGCTGTAATCGAGGTACGGCACCGTTTCGGCAAGCGCGGTTTGCCGCATAAGCTGGTCGAAACCCGGCTGATAGGTATTTTCCAGTTGGAGAAGCGCCGGGCCCACGGGCAGGCGCACCAGCACCACCCGGCCGTGCGGTTTCAGAAATGCAATGGTCTGGCGCAGGGCCACCATCCGGCCATCGGACGGGTGCTGCGTGGCGGCCAGCAGGCGGTAGTCCTGCAGCTTGCGGGCGGTGCGGGCTGCCACCTGGGCGCTGTCGGTGCCGATGTTTACTTCGAGCCAGCCGTCGGGGTGCAGGCGCTCGGTGGCGGTGGCGTAGTCGAGCAGCAGGCGGTAGAGCGGCTTGGTCTGGTAGCGCGTGAGGTAGGCCAGGTTGGGGTTCTGGCTGACCTGGTGCAGCTGGCCGATGAAAGACTGGTCTTCCGGAAACGCGCCTTCCGGCCCGCTGAGCGACAGCGACCACGGGTCTACCGCAATGATGAACAGGCCGTTGCGCACCTCCGGCCGCAGCTTGCGCCGGATGCTGGCCAGGTAGGCCGGGCCGTAGGGCGAGTGCGTGAGCGTGAAGGCATAGTTCAGCAGCGGCCCTTCGGGCTGCCCGCCCAGCTTGGCGGCAAGCACCGCCGGCTGAATGCCCTGCGCCGCCCGCGACGTCCCCAGAATCAGCGAGCCGGCCGGCGGGCTCGTGAAACGGCCGTAGAAGGCATCGACCCGGCCCCGCAACACCACCGGCCCCAGCAAAACCGCGCCCAGCAGCAGCGCGCCGCCCAGCAGCGCCAGCCGCCCCAGGAGCCTGTAAACCGCTTGTGAAACCGGGCTTTTCAAAACTGGAAATAGATAAAAGAGGTGCTGTTGAAAATGCCCAGGTAGAGAATCAGCAGCGCCAGGCCCACGTAGCCCATCCAGCGCGTGGCCACCGGCTGCGCGGCAATCCAAAGCTGCGGGCTGCGCTGGCTGCCGAAGTATTCCACCAGCAGCATGAGCCCCACGCCGAGGGCGGCCACGGCCAGCTCGGGGCGGTAGTGCTGCGAGAATTCCAGCAGCAGCGTATGCACACCACGGCTGTTCAGGTTTTGCCAGCCGCTTAGCAGGTGACTACTGATGAACACGGCGTCGCCCAGGGTATTGGCCCGAAAAAATATCCAAGCGTAGGCCACCAGCACGAAGGTGATGAGCACGCCCACCCCGCGCCGCAAGCCCGGCCGCGCCGCCAGGCCCGTGCGCTGCGCCAGCCACTCGCGCCCCGGCCGGGCCCAGGTGCTGACGACCAGATACAGCCCGTGCAGGCCGCCCCACACCAGAAACGTCCAGTTGGCCCCGTGCCAGAGGCCGCTGATGAGGAACACGGCCAGCAGGTTGCCATAGGCCCGGGCGGGAGCTACCCGGCTGCCGCCCAGCGGGATATACACGTAGTCCCGAAACCAGCCCGACAGCGACATGTGCCAGCGCCGCCAGAACTCCGGCACCGAAGCCGACTGGTAGGGCTGCCGGAAATTGAGGTTGAAATCGAAGCCCAGCACGCGGGCGGCGCCCCGGGCCAGGTCGGTATAGCCCGAGAAGTCGCCGTAAATCTGGAAGGTGAAGGCCAGCGTGGCCAACACCAGCAGGGGGCCTTCGGGGTGCTGGCGTGGGTTGTTGAAGACGGGATTGACGAGCAGGGCGAGGCGGTCGGCCACCACTACTTTCTTGAACAGGCCCCAGGCCATGAGGCGCAGGCCGCTCACGATGCGCGCATAATCGAACCGATGCTCGCGCCGAAACTGCGGCAGCATGTGCCCGCCGCGCTCAATGGGGCCCGCCACCAGTTGCGGGAAGAAGGCTACGAACAGCGCAAACCGCCCGAAATCCCGCTCCGCCTCCAGCCGGCCCTGGTACACGTCCACGATGTAGCCCACCGACTGAAACGTGTAGAACGACACGCCCACCGGCAGCAGCAGCCCGAAGGCCGGCACGGCCGCGTGCGGCAGGTGCAGCGCCCCGGCCAGCTGCAGGGCAGCATCCCGAAAGAAGTTGAAATACTTGAAGATGAACAGCGTGCCCAGGTTGCTGGCCAGGCTGAGGTAGAGCCAGGGCCGGCGCTGCTGCTTGGTGGGCAGCCGGCTCATGCGGTAGCCGCTGTAGTAGTCGAGCAGCGTGGTGGCCAGCAGCAGAATGGCGTAGGCCGCCCGCCAGCTCATGTAGAAGTAGTAGCTGGCCAGCAGCAGCAGCGGGTTGCGCCAGCGCGGCGGCAGGCCGTAATAGAGCCCGACGACTATCGGGAAAAAGACGAGGAAGTGAAGGGAATTGAATAGCATTCGCGGTGCGAAAGTAGGAACGCGCCACGGCGCGTTCAATCGTTGGGCCTAATGATTGAACGCGCCGTGGCCAACCCGCCCCGTTCGGTCTGGCGATTGAACGCGCCGTGGCGCGTTCCTACAGCGCGGGTACCTACTTTTGCAGTCCTGTTTTTGGCTTACCTCATTTCATGGCTCTCGACCTCAACCACAAGTCCATCCTCGTCACGGGTGGCACCGGCTCCTTCGGCAAGCAATTCGTCCGCACCGTTTTTGAAAAATTCCCGCAGGTGCGCCGCCTCGTGGTCTTCTCGCGCGACGAGCTGAAGCAGTACGAAATGAGCCAGGAATTCAGCCCGGCCAAATACCCGGCCATCCGCTATTTCATTGGCGATGTGCGCGATGAGCAGCGCCTGCACCGCGCCTGCGAAGGCATCGACATCGTGATTCACGCCGCCGCCCTCAAGCAGGTGCCCGCCGCCGAGTACAACCCGATGGAGTGCATCAAGACCAATATTTTCGGCGCCGAAAACGTCATCAACGCCGCCCTCGACTGCGGCGTGAAGGACGTGGTGGCCCTGAGTACCGATAAGGCCGCCGCGCCCATCAACCTCTACGGCGCCACCAAGCTGTGCTCGGATAAGCTCTTTGTGGCGGCCAACAACATGAAAGGCGGCCGCGACCTGCGCTTCTCGGTGGTGCGCTACGGCAACGTAATCGGCTCGCGGGGCTCGGTGGTGCCGTTTTTCCTGCAGCAGCGCCACACCGGTGTGCTGCCCATCACCCACCCCGACATGACGCGCTTCAACATCTCGCTCGAAGAAGGCGTGGACCTGGTGCTGTACGCGCTGGAGCACGCCTGGGGCGGCGAGATTTTCGTGCCGAAAATCCCGAGCTATAAAATCACGGAAGTGGCCCGCGCCATCGGGCCCGAGTGCGAGCAGAAAATCGTGGGCATCCGCCCCGGCGAGAAGCTGCACGAGGCCATGATTACCGAAACCGACGCCCTGAGCACCGTAGAGCTGGACCGCTACTACGTCATTCTGCCCTCGATGCCGACCTGGAACGTGGACAAGTTCATCGACACCTTCCACGGCAAGCGGGTGCCGCTGGGCTTCCAGTACGACTCGGCCAACAACCAGGAGTGGCTCGATGCGGAACAGATTCGCGAGGAAATCCGCCTGCACGTCGACCCCGATTTTGCGGTGTAATTAAATTGCCCGGCAATGCCTGACCCCGCCTTCCAGCCCACCCGCCCGATTCCCTACGGCCGCCAGAACATCACCGAGGCCGACGTGGCCGTCGTCACGGCCGCCCTGCACGCCGACTTTCTCACCCAGGGCCCCACGGTAGCCGAATTTGAAAAGCAGTTTGCCGCCTACATCGGCAGCCAGTACGCCGTGGCCGTGAGCAACGGCACGGCGGCCCTGCACCTCTGCGCGCTGGCGCTGAACGTGCAGCCCGGCCAGCGCGTCATCACTACGCCGCTCACCTTCTCGGCCTCGGCCAACTGCGTGCGCTACTGCGGCGGTGAGGTGCATTTCACCGATATCGACCCGGCCACGGGTTTGATTGATTTGCAGAAAGTGCGGGCTTTGCTCGAAGCTCATCCCAAAGGCCATTTCACGGGCCTGATTCCGGTGGATTTTGCCGGGCTGGCCGTGAACCTGGAGCAGGCCCGCCAGCTGGCCGACGAGTTCGGCCTCTGGATAATTGAGGACGCCTGCCACGCGCCCGGCGGCTTTTTCCTCGACTCGCAGGGCCGGGAGCAGCGCTGCGGCAACGGCAACTTCGCCGACCTGGCCATTTTCAGCTTCCACCCCGTGAAGCACATTGCCACCGGCGAAGGCGGCATGATTACCACCAACTCCGAGGCGCTGTTCCATCACCTGCTGCGCCTGCGCACCCACGGCATCACCCGCGACCCAGCCGACCTCATCCGCCAGCCCGACGGCGGCTGGTACATGGAAATGCAGGAGCTGGGCTACAACTACCGCCTGCCCGATTTCAACTGCGCCCTCGGCCTCAGCCAGCTCGCCCGCGCCGATGAGGGCCTGGCCCGCCGCCGCCAGCTGGCCGCGCAGTACGATGCCGCTTTCGCCCAAGTGCCGGGCCTCACGGTGCTGGCGCCCGGTGCGCCCGGCCACGCCTACCACCTCTACGTCATTCAAGTAGAAAATCGGCGGGAGCTGTACGACTTCCTGAAAACCAGGCAAATATTCGCGCAGGTACACTACATCCCGGTGCACCGCATGCCCTACTACGAAAGCCTCGGCTGGCGCGAAGGCGACTTCCCGCTGGCCGAAACCTACTACGCCCACTGCCTCAGCATCCCCATGTTCCCGACGCTCACCGACGAGGAGCAGGCCTACGTGGTGGCGTGCATCAATGAATTTTTGAGTGTTGAGGGCTGAATGTTGAGTTAGCAGGTACTTAACCAGAGAACCCGTGACTGAACCTTTCACTCAACACTCAACCCTCAACATTCAAAACTCCCAACCCTTGCAGCA
Organism: Hymenobacter daeguensis; assembly: GCF_054780555.1. Classification (NCBI taxonomy): domain Bacteria; kingdom Pseudomonadati; phylum Bacteroidota; class Cytophagia; order Cytophagales; family Hymenobacteraceae; genus Hymenobacter; species Hymenobacter daeguensis. The sequence continues at coordinate 107,886 of NZ_BAAGWC010000005.1, read as the reverse complement.
CACCCAACAAGAAGACTTCTGGTCCGGCGACTTTGGCCGCGAATACACCGACCGCAACTCGCGCCCACTCGACGAGTGGAATGAATTTTACCGCGACCTCTACGGCCACACCAAGCTGGAGATGAACGCCGAATTCCTCGGCGAGCTGCCCCGCGAGGCCCGGATTCTGGAAGTGGGCTGCAACACCGGCATGCAGCTGGTGGGCCTGCAGGCGGCCGGCTTCACCAGCCTGTATGGCATCGAGCTCCAGCAGTACGCCGTGGAGAAAGCCCGCGATTTCGTGCGCGGCGTGAACATCCTGCAGGGCAGCGGCTTCGACCTGCCCTTCAAGGACAACTACTTCGACGTGACCTGCACCAACGGCGTGCTCATCCACATTGCGCCCGACGACCTGCCGCGCATCATGGGCGAGATGGTACGCACCTCGCGCCGCTACATCATGGGCTACGAGTATTACGCCCCCGAAACCACGCCCATCAAGTACCGGGGCAACGAAGGCTTCCTCTGGAAAACCGATTTCGCCCAGGTGTTTCTGGACAACTTCCCCAACCTGCGGCTGGTGAAGCAGAAGCTCTACCCCTACATCAACGATGCGGAGCGCGGCAACCAGGACGTGATTTACCTGCTCGAAAAAGTTTCTTTCTAGAGCCGAGATATCAGAGCCAAGAACCAAGATATCAGAGCCAAGAGCCAAGATTGAGGCAATACGAATATTGAGTCCTTGGTCCTGATTTCTTGGTTCTTGGTTCTACTATCCTGGTTCTTGGCTCTAATATCCTGGCTCTCTCTTCTAAATTCTTGGCTCTTGGTTCTACTATCCTGCCTCTAATCACATGACAACTGCCGGCATCATTTCGCAGGTTCGCATGGGCAGCACCCGGCTGCCGAGCAAGGTGCTGCTGCCCGCCGCCGGCCGCCCGCTGCTCGACTACCACGTGGCCCGGGCCCGGCAAAGCGGCCTGCCCATCTACCTGGCCACCACCACCGAGCCGGCCGACGACGTGCTGGCCGCCTACGCCGAAGCCAACGGCATCCCCTACCACCGGGGCAGCGAGGCCGACGTGCTGGCCCGCTACTACGAGACGGCCCAAAAGTTTGGGCTCGACATTATTGTGCGCGTCACCTCCGACTGCCCGCTGGTGGACGGGCCGCTCATCGGGGCGGCCGTGGGGCGGTATCTGGACGAGGGCAACCCGCTGGTGTACCGCTCCAACTCCATCGTACGCACCTTCCCGCGCGGGCTGGACGTCGAGATTTTCTCGATGCAGATGCTGGCCGAAGCCTACCACAACGCCACGCTGCCCTACGAGCGCGAGCACGTCACGCCGTATATCAAAGCCAATCCGGCCACGGCGGGCCGCGTGATTTACCGCGACGAAGTGTGGCCCGGCGGCGACTTCAGCCGCTTCCGCATCACCCTGGACACGGCCGAGGACTACGCCGTGCTGAAAGCCCTGATTGAGCAGCACCACGCCCACGAGTTGGACGTGGCCGCCCTGCTGGCCCTGCTCGAAGCCCAGCCCGAAATCATGGCCCTGAACGCGCACATCGAGCAAAAGACGACATGAACCTGCCCGATACCCTGCGCCTGAACGAGTTCGGCTTCTACGAAATCAGGGACAAACCCACGCCGCAAGCGCTGAGCGACTACTACGCCAAGCGCTACTACCAGGAAAACCTGACCACCTATCAGCCCGCGTACCCGGCCGAGGAGTTGGAGCACATCGAGGGCAAGCTGCGGCTGCGGCACTGGGTGCTGGAGCAGCTGCGGGAGCGCGGCGGCTCCGGCTCGTTTCTGGACATCGGCAGCGGCGAGGGCTGGGCCCTGGACTACTTCCAGCGCCACGGCTGGGACGTGCTGGGGCTGGACTTCAGCAGCTTCAGCCTCGAAAAGTTTCATCCGCAGCTGCGGGAGCACCTGCGCACCGGCGACCTGTACGAGGGTGTGCAGCAGCTGGTAGCCGCTGGCCGGCAGTTCGACGTGCTGTGGCTCGACAATGTGCTCGAACACGTGCTGGAGCCGGCCGAGCTGCTGCGCCTTTGCCGGCAACTGATTAAGCCCGGCGGTGTGTTGGTGATAGACGTACCCAACGATTTTTCGGCCCTGCAGCAGCACCTGCTGGCCACCGGCCAGATTGACCGCACCTTCTGGGTGGTGCTGCCCGACCACCTCTCCTATTTCAACCCCACCGGGCTGCGCAACCTGGCGGAAGCCACCGGCTGGCACGTTGCAAAAGTCATTGGCGACCAGCCCATTGACCTGAATCTGCTCAACCCCGCCACCAACTACGTGATGGACCGCTCGGCGGGCAAGGGCGCCCACCAAAACCGGCTGGCGCAGGACAATTTTCTCATGCGTACGGCCCCGCTCCCGGCCGTGGCGGCCTACTACGAAGCCCTGGCCGGTGTTGGGCTGGGCCGCAGTATTGTTGCATTTTTGCAGCCGGGTTAATTAGTGGTTAATGATTAACGGTTAGTGGTTAGTGGTTAAGGATGAGCAGCTGGCTCCATTCCACCACATCAACGCCTTACATCAATCATTAACCACTAACCGTTAATCATTAATCACTCAATATGTCCCTTATTTCCGTGCTCAGCGGCGCCTCGGCACCGGAGCAGTCGCGCCGCGAAGGCTTCGCCCAGACGCTGCGCGAGTCGCCGATTCCGAACACCGAGCTGCTCAACAACCTGGGCCTGTACCTGAATCGGCAGACGCTTTCGCGCCTGCTGTTCTTCACCGAGCTCTACCAGCAAATCATTCCGGTGCACGGCGTGGCGATGGAATTCGGCGTGCGCTGGGGCCAGAACCTGGCGCTGATGCACGCGCTGCGCGGCATCTACGAGCCGTTCAACTACAACCGCAAAATCATCGGGTTCGACACCTTCGGCGGCTTCCCGTCGGTGGATGAGAAAGATGGCAAGCTGGTGAAGGAAGGCGACTATGGCGTGACCGAAAACTACCAGGAATATCTCACTCAAATTCTGGCTCTGCACGAGGCCGACAGTCCCATTCCGCACAAGCGCAAGTTTGAGCTGGTGGCCGGCGACGCCTCCGAAACCGTGCCCCGCTACCTGCGCGACCACCCCGAAACCGTCATCGCCTTCGCCTATTTCGATTTCGACATCTACGCCCCCACCAAGGCCTGCCTCGAAGCCATCCGGCCCCGCCTCACGAAAGGCGCCATCGTGGCCTTCGACGAGCTGAACTGCCCCGAGTTCCCCGGCGAGACGCTGGCGTTCGACGAGGTGTTCGGCGTGGCCAACTACGCCCTGCGCCGCAGCCCGCTCAACCCACTGATTTCTTATCTGGTGGTGTAGGAACGCGCCATGGCGCGTTCGGCGGCCGCAAATCATCCCCTCTTCCATTCAACGATTGAACGCGCCATGGCGCGTTCCTACCATGACCTACCGCCCTCTCCCGCCCACCGACTACCGCTACGAATCCTATCAACTCGTGCCCATCCGCTACGAGGACCGGGAGCCCATCCGCGCCTGGCGCAATGCCCAGCTGGAGGTGCTGCGGCAGGCCGCGCCGCTCACGGCGGAGCAGCAGGAGGCGTATTTTCAGCGGGTGGTGCTGCCGCTGTTTGAGCAGGAGCAGCCGGGGCAGCTGCTGTTTTCGCTGCTGCATGAGGGCGAGCTGATTGCCTACGGCGGGCTGGTGCATATTTCTTGGGCCGATAAGCGGGCCGAGGTTTCCTTCCTGGTGGAGCCCGGGCGGGCGGCCGATGCGGCCATCTACCGGCAGGATTTTCGGGCGCACCTGCGGCTGCTTGGGCAGGTGGCATTTGAGGGGCTGCAATTCAACCGTCTGTTCACCGAAACCTACGACATTCGCCCGGCCCACGTCGCCATTCTGGAAGAAGCGGGTTTTCGGCTCGAAGGCCGTTTGCGGCAGCACATCCAGCTTGCGCCGGGTACTTTTGCCGACTCACTGATGCACGGCCAGCTGGCCGCCGACTATGCCACAGCCTTTGGAACTGCCCTTTAAACGAATCTTTATCAGCGGCGCGGCCGGCGTCATCGGCCAGGAAATGGTGCGGCGGCTGGCGGCGCTCCCCGCCGATATTCAGGTGCTGGCCGGCGATTTGAAGCCGCGCCCGGCCGACTTTCCGGACCGGTTCCAGTACCGGCAGGGCGATTTGAACTTCCTCACCGAGCCGGAAATCGCGGCCTTCGCGCCCGATTTGTTTATTCACCTGGCCGCCACTTTCGAGCGGAGCACCGAAACCTACGGCTTCTGGGAGGAGAATTTCCGGCACAACGTGCAGCTCAGCCACCACCTCATGACGGTGCAGAAGGACCTGCCCAGCCTGCGCCGCGTGGTGTTCGCCAGCAGCTACCTCATCTACGACCCCGCCCTCTACACCTTCGCCGAAGTGCCGGCCCAGCCGCGCAGCCTGCGCGAAACCGACCCCATCCTGCCCCGCAACCTGACGGGCATGGCCAAGCTGGCCCACGAAATCGAGCTGCGCTTTCTCGACACCTTCCGGGCCGCGCAGTTCAGCACGGTGGCGCCGCGCATCTACCGCGGCTACGGGCGCAACGGGCGCGACATCACCTCGCGCTGGGTGCGCATGCTGCTGGCCGGCGAGGAAATCACGGTGTATGGGGCCGAGTCGTTTTTCGACTATCTCTACGCCGCCGATACCGCCGAGGGCCTGCTCCGCCTCGCCGCCGCCGAGGCCGTGACTGGCCTCGTGAACCTGGGCACCGGCCGCGCCCGCCGCGTGGCCGAGGTGGTGGACGTGCTCAGGCAAAACTTCCCGCAGATGCGAGCGAAGTACGTGGCGTCGGACATTCCCTTCGAAGCCTCGCAGGCCGACATGGCCCTGTGGAGCAGCCAGATAGATTGGCTGCCGCCCACCACGCTGGAAGTAGCCATTCCCGAAATCATCGCCTTCGAGCGGGCGCGGCAGGGCGCTGGGGCGGCCGCCGAAACAGCGGGGACGCAAGGCCCCGGCCACATCCTCATCAGCAGCGTCTCGGCCAAAGTGCCGCTGGTGCAGGCCGTGCAAAACGCCGCCCGGCGCTTTGGTCCCGGCCTGAAGGTGCTGGGCGGCGACCTCAACCCGCAGGCCCTGGCCTTTCACTACACCGACGGGCACTGGGTGATGCCGCTCACCATCGACGACCACCTGCCCGACATCATCCGCCACTGCCAGGCCGAGAACATCACGCGCATCATTCCCACCCGCGATGGGGAGCTGGCTTTCTGGGCCCGCCACCGCGCCACGCTGGCGCAGGCTGGCATTGCGGTGCTGGTGAGCGAGCCCGCCGCCGTGCACCGCTGCCTCGACAAAGTGGAGTTTGCCACCTTTGGCCGGCTGGCCGCGCTGCCCGTTATCCCCACCAGCCTGCGCCTCGATGCCCTGGCCACCGACCGCGAGCCGCTGCCCGCAAATGCCGCTTTCGTGGTGAAGGAGCGCTACGGCGCCGGCTCGCTCAGCCTGGGCCTCAACCTGCCCGAAGCCGCCGCCCTGGCGCATTCCTACGAGCTGCAGGAGCCTGTTTTTCAGCGTTTCATCCAGGGCCCGGAAATCAGCGTGGATGGCTACGTGGACCGCGCCGGCCGGGTGCACGGCCAGGTGGCCCGCACCCGCGACCTGGTGGTGCGCGGTGAGTCGCAGATTACCACCACCCTCGACGTGCCCGACGTGCTGGCGCGCCTGACGCCCGCCATCGAGAAGCTGGGCCTGTACGGGCCATTCGTGCTGCAGGCCATCCTTAGCGAAGACGGCGGCCTGCACATCATCGAGTGCAACTGCCGCTTCGGCGGGGCCTCCACGCTGGGCATCGCGGCGGGCGTCGATTCGTTTTTCTGGTTTCTGCAGGAAGCTGCCGGGGCCGAGTTGCGCCAGTTTCCGTTCCGGCCGGCACCGGGCCGGCTGCGCCAGATTCGGGCCGCCGCCGATGTGGTGGTGCCGGCGTAGAGACGCATATTTGCGTCTCGTCGTCAGGCCGTCAGGCCGAGCGCAGCCGAGGCATCTCGCTCGCTTCGTTGCATTTGGCATGGATTACTGCTACACGCGAGATGCCTCGGCTCCGCTCGGCCTGACGGCCTTTTTGCACCTTCTTCGTACGCTTTATGCCCGTCCTCGTTTTCGACCTTGATGATACGCTCTACCCCGAGCTGAGCTACGTGCACAGCGGCTTTCGGGCCGTGGCGGCCATGCTGAGCCCGCTGCTGGGCGTGCCGGCCGGGGCGCTGGCGGCGGGCATGGCGGCCGAGGAAGCCGCGCACGGCCGGGGCCAGGTTTTCGATAACGTGCTGCGCCAGCACCACCGCTGGAGCAAAGCGCTGGTGGCGGCCTGCCTGCGCGCCTACCGCCAGCACCGCCCGGAACTGGCCTTGTATCCGGATGCCGAGCGGGCCCTCACCCGCTTCGCCGACTGGCCGCTGTACATCGTAACCGACGGCCACAAGGAAGTGCAGGCCCGCAAAGTAGCCGCCCTGCACCTCGCCGGCCGCGTGCGCCACGCCTACCTCACCAACCGCTACGGCCGCCACCGCGCCAAGCCCGACCCGCACGTTTTCCAGCTCATTTGCCGCCGCGAGGGTGTGGCACCGGAGGAAGTAACGTATGTGGGCGACAACGTGAAGAAGGATTTCGTGGGCATTAAGCCACTGGGCTTTAAGACGGTGCGCATTCTGCGGGGCAACTACGCGCACTACGAGGCCGATGCCGCGCACGAGGCCGACCGCAGCATTCACACGCTGGATGAATTGTAGCGTGGAGTTTGTAACCTCGCTCTGCATGTCCCCGCCGTTGCCGGCTACCTAAGGCTTATGATTGAGGCGTATGTTTAATGTACCGTTTCGCTGAACGGTAATGGCTACTACCTTTCTGCATGAAATCGCCCGTTGTTCTTTTTGTGGTCAGCTTGCTCACTTTGGTCTACGTGGTATTCCGGATAGTCAGCGTGCGCCCGCGAGCAATTCCTACCTCCGATGTGGCGCTTATCCAGTTTGCCGTTCATCGCTGCTGGGGCTGTGGAGTTGACGGGCCTACGTACGCGATTGACACTGCCTTTCGCAACTTTGGCCCTACTAGGGTACGAGCACACGCGGAACGCAAACGTCTCGTTCACGGGGCCCTCACTCGCAACCCCCGCGCGGCCTTTATTGCCCAGGTCGCCGTGACACCGTTAGTAACCCCAAACGCCTCCCCCGACGTCCTAGCCCTGCAGCGGCAACTAGCCAGAGCCAATGGAGACACCACACCCGTGTTCTCCCTCACGTTTTCGGTCCCTGCTACGTTGGCGGATGGAACAAGATGCTACTATGTAGAAAAACGACGGTGGGACCATCGCTGGGGGAGCGGCGACATTTACGTGCTAAGAAAAGGGGCTGTGGTCTCGGTAGTGGACGTTTGGGTAAATTAACCCTCCTTTCCTTAAACCCCAACCTTAAACAGCCGGCCATTTCCGTGAGGGCTTAGAACTGGCTACCACCGCGTGTAGGGAGTTTATAAAAACTCGTCTACGAATGAAAGTTTATGAAACTCGCCGAGGGGCTGAGTACCGTAAACGCTGAACGTTTGCGCTAATCGTTCCCCTTGCGCTGGTACAACTTGGCAACATACTTCTGGGAAGCTTCCGTCCACAAAGGGCAATGCGTAATTGTCAGGCCTTGCCTGCGGCGAGGCGTACCTTTGCGCTTCCGTTTCGCACCCCTCAACCCATGACCGAAATCACCATCGGCGGCCGTCTGGTTGGCCCCGCCCACAAGCCGTTTATCATTGCCGAAATGTCCGGCAACCACAACCAGAGCCTGGCGCGGGCGCTGGCCCTGGTGGATGCCGCCGCCGCCGCCGGCGTCGATGCCCTGAAGCTGCAGACCTATACCGCCGACACCATCACGATGGACACCGGCTTTGCCATCGACGAGGAAGGCCAGTCGCTGTGGGAGGGCAAGAACCTGTACAAGCTCTACGAGGAGGCCCACACGCCGTGGGAGTGGCACGCCGAGCTGTTTGCCCGCGCCCGGCAGCACGGCATGCTGGCCTTCAGCTCGCCGTTTGACGAGACGGCGGTGGATTTTCTGGAAACGCTGGATGTGCCGGCCTACAAAATTGCCTCCTTCGAAAACGCCCACTGGCCGCTGCTGCGCAAGGTAGCCGCCACCGGCAAACCGGTGATTGTGAGCACCGGCGCCGCCACCCTGGCCGAGATTGACGACGCCGTGCGGGTGCTGCGCGAAGCCGGCTGCCGCGAGCTGGTGCTGCTGAAGTGCACCAGCACCTACCCCGCCTCGCCGGCCAACACCAACCTGCGCACCATCCCGGTGCTGGCCGAAACCTTCGGCTGCCCCATCGGCCTGAGCGACCACACCATGGGCGTGGGCGCGAGCGTGGCCGCCGTGGCCCTGGGCGCCTGCGTCATCGAGAAGCACTTCACCACCAGCCGCGCCGAGGGCGGCGTGGACTCGGCCTTCTCGCTGGAACCGCACGAGTTGAAAATGCTGGTGGAGGAAACCGAGCGCGCCCACCAGGCCCTGGGCACGGTGCAGCTCTGCATCCAGACCGGCGAGGAGAAAAGCCGGCTCTATAAGCGCAGCATCTACGTGGCCAAGCCCATTGCGGCCGGCGAGGAATTCACCCCCGATAACCTGAAAATCATTCGACCCGGCGACGGCCTGTGGCCGCGCCATTGGGAGATGGTGCTGGGCCGCAAGGCCGTGAAGGACCTCAAGCCCGGCACGCCGCTGACCTGGGAAGCCTTGTAGCACATGCTTTAGCTTGTGCGGCATTGCACGGCAGGCAGACCAATTTCCTCCATAAAGCACTTCCCATGCACAAGCTAAAGCATGTGCTACTGCCGCTTATCCCGCGCCTGCGCGATATTCTGCAGCTGCGCTTCACGGCCATATTCGCGGCGCTGCCGGCGGCGGCCCTGGCCGATATTTCGCCGGCCAACCCGCTGAAGCGGCTGGTGCGGGTGCTGGGCTACGCGGGCCTGCGGCTGGTGGGCAACGTCTTCCAGCCCATCCGAAACCGGGAGGAGCTGCGCGGCAAGGTGTGGCTCTACGTGGTGAGCGCCAACAACTACGACGCGCTGGAATTCATCCAAAAGGTGCGGGCCGATGCGGTGCTGGTGGCGGGGCAGGCGAAGAACATCGGGCGCTACAACGCGGTGGTGAACCGGCTTTCGCTGCGGCGCAAGGGGCTGTATTATTGGCAATTCCCGCTGGCCTTTTTCGGCTTGCTGAAAACGGACGGCCGCCGGGCCTGGCGGTTTTTCGACTTCATCTTCTACGCCATCGGCTACTACGAGGTGTACCGGCGGGCGCTGCGCCACTACCGCCCGCGCGCCGTGGTGTTCTCCAACGACCACAACGACGACACCCGCTCCCTGCTGCTGGCCTGCCGCGCCGAGGGCGTGCCCACCGCCTACGTGCAGCACGCCAGCGTGAGCGCCAACTTCCCGCCCCTGAGCTTCGACCTAAACCTGCTCGAAGGCCAGGACGCGCTGGACAAGTACCGCCTTTGCGGCCCCGTGCAGGGCGCGGTGGAGCTGGTGGGCATGCCCAAGGCCGATGCCTACCTCGGCCAGAAAAACACCGCGCCGGCCGTGCGCCGGGTAGGCATTGCCTGCAACATTCACGACCCCCTGCCGGCCCTGACCGATACGCTGGTGTACCTGCTGCGCGAGCTGCCGGACCTCACCTTCACGCTGCGCCCGCACCCCAGCGACGGGCGCGACTTCGAGCCGCTGCGCCGGCTCCTGCCGGCCCTGCAGTGGTCGAGCGCCCGGCAGGAGAACGTGTTTGACTTCCTGCTCCGGCAGGATGCGCTGGTGGCGGCCGATACCTCCACCCACCTCGAAGCCACGCTGCTGAACGTGGCCAGCATCTACTTCCGCTTCGGCACCTTTGCGCTCACCAACGACTATTATGGCTACGCCGGCCGGGGCCTCGTGGAGCGGGCCGACTCGCCCGCCGAGCTGGCGGCGGCGTTGCGGCGCTACGCCCAACACAAGCCGGCCGACCTCTACCGGCGGGCGGCTTATTACAACGCCACGCTGGGCACGCCTGCTGAAGGCCACAGCCAGACCCGCACCGCCACGCTCTTAAACGAGTGGCTGAACAAGATTGCGCCAACCACCTGATTTTCCAATACTTTTACCACAATGTCCATTGCACCCGATGCCTCTGCGCTGCCGCCGCTAAGTGCCGTTTCGGTTACGGCCGAAATGCGGCTGGCGTATGTGTTGCGGCATTTCCGGCTGGCTTACCCTGCTGCGCCCAGCGTGGCCATTGGCTACACGGGCAGTCGGCCAGCCATCACGGTGGCGGACGGTGCCGACGGTTTTTTCGAGCAAAATACGCCCTACCCTCCCGCGCCGAGCTACCGCGACTGGACCGGGCAGCGCATCCCCTTTTTCTTCGACGGCCGGCCCGAAGCACCGCTGCTGGAACGGAGCGCGGGCCGGGTTACCATCAACGCTGACATCATCTCGGCGGCCTTTTACCTGCTCAGCGGCTGGCAGGAATATTTCTCCGACGAGCGGGACTGGCACGGCCGCTTTCCCTACGATGCGAGCGTGCAAAAGCAGTACGGCTTCGTGGCGCTGCCGGTAGTCAACTACTACTTTGACGTGCTGAAAACGGCCGTGGAGCACGTCACCGGCCAGCCTTTGGAGCCGCACCGCTGGCCCGGCAATGCGCCCTTTGCCGCCTTCATCAGCCACGACATCGATACGCTCTACGGTGCCTGGAAAGCGCCGGCTAAAGCGACTCTGAAGCAAGGAAATATCCTGGGGTTCGGCAGGCTGCTGTGGCGGCATCTGACCAGTCCCGACGCCTGGAACAACCTGGAAACCGTAGCTGCCGCCACGGCAGCGTTCGGGGGCGCTTCCACGTTTTTCATTCTTCCCGAATTTCGGCCCGGAGGCAATGGCACGCCCAATGCGGACTACCGCCTCTCGCCCGCGCTACGAAATCGGCTTGGGCGGCTCGGCCAGAAAGGCTGTGAAATCAGCGTGCACGGCAGTATTGGCACGGCTACCGACTCGCACCAACTGGACCGCGAGGTATTCCGGCTCCAGCCCACTTTCAGCGGGCTGCGGTTTCACTACCTGTATTGGGAGCCCCGCCTCACTCCGGCCTTGGTGGATGCGACCAATTGCTTTGCCTACGACTCGACGCTGGGCTTTGCTGAGCATTTTGGCTTTCGGAATTCGTACAGCCACCATTTCTATCCGTTCAATTTCGCCACCGGCCGCGCGTGTGAGTTCCTGGAAATTCCGCTCAACGTGATGGATGCCACGCTGCACCATCCCAATTACTTACATCTGCAAGCCAATGAAATTTTGCCCGCGCTTCAGCCCATGTTTGCCGAGATTGAGCGGTTTGGCGGCGTGGCCTCCGTGCTGTGGCACAACGACCACTTCGACCCGGCCAACACCTTTACCGGCCCCCGGCAGTTTGCCGAAATCATGGCCTATCTGCAGCAGCGCGGGGCGGCATTTCTCACCGGAAGCCAGATTGTAGCCGAACTTTGAAGCGCGTAGCACGAGCGGAAGCCAGTGTTGCGCATTTACTCATTTACCACCTTACCGTTTGGGCATCGTTCAGCGCCAGGGCATCCGCAACACCCTGATTTCCTACGTCGGGCTGGCCATTGGCTTTGCCAACACCATTCTGGTGCTGCCCCGGCTGCTTTCGCCGGCCCAGATTGGCCTCACGGCCAGCGTGCTGCTGCCGCTGGCCACCGTGGGGGCGCAGGTAGCATCCTTCGGGTTTGCCAACATGGGCATCCGGTATTTTCCGTTTTTCCGGAACCAGGGGCGTAATCATGCGGGCTTTTTCCCGCTGCTGCTGGGGCCGCCGCTGCTGGGCCTGGTGGTGGTGGCGCTGGCCCTGCTGGTGGGCAAGCCGCTGCTGCTGCGCTGGTACGACGCGGCCGACGCGGCCCTGCTGGCCCCGCACTACCTGGCGGCCATTGCGCTGGCGGGCTGCATCATGCTGGGCTCGCTGCAGGATGCCTACCTGCGCTCGCTCTACCACACGTCGTTTTCCTCGTTCTGCCAGGAGATTCTGCTGCGGCTGATGCTGGTGGGCGCGGCCGTGGCTTACAGCCAGGGCCTTATCAGCTTCCACGGCTTTGTGCTGGCCTACGTGGGCGCGTATGCGGTGGTGGCGGTGCTGCTGGCCATTTACCTTGGCGTCATTGGCGAGCTGCACCTGCGGCCTACGCGGGCGGCGCTGCGCATCAAGCCCCTGCGCGAGATGCTGGGCTTCGGGGCCTTTGTGCTGCTGAGCAACATCTCGGGCACGGTGCTGCTCAACATCGACAGCCTGATGGTGGGGGCCAAAGTGAGCCTGGCGGCGGCCGGCATCTACCTCATTGCCACCAACGTGAGCACCGCGCTGGTCCTTCCCTTCCGGGCCCTGTATAAAACGGCATTTTCGCTGATTGCCGAGTATTGGAAGGAAGGCAACCTGGCCAAGATGGCCGACTTCTACCGCCGCAGCACGCGCATCAACACACTGCTGGGCTGCTATTTAGCCCTCGGCATCGGCCTCAACCTGCCCTTCATCTACGGCCTCATCCACAAGCCCGAATACGCGGCGGGCACCGGCGCGGTGCTGCTGCTGCTGGCCGGCCGGCTGTTCGACGGCATCACCGGGGTGAACGGCATCATCGTGGCCACGTCGCCCCGCTACCGCTTCGATTTGGTGTTCAACATCTCGCTGGCCGCCGCCGTGGTGGTGCTCAACTGGCTGCTGATTCCGCGCATGGAGCTGGCCGGCGCGGCGCTGGCCTACTGCATTGCCCTGGTCGGCATCAACACGGCCCGCACCTGGTTTGTGTGGCGCACCTACGGCATGCAGCCATTTGATGGTCAGATTGCCCGCATCCTGCTGGTGGCCGCCGGGGCCGGTTTCGTGGCCTGGGTACTGCCCGATACCGGCAACGCCTGGCTCACGCTGCTCCTGCGCGGCGGCGTGCTCACCGTGCTGTACGGCGCGGGCGTGCTGCTCACCGGCACCGCACCGGAGGCCATGGCGCTGTTCGGGAAGTTGCGGCGGCGTTAAGCCCCCACCAGCTCCGGCTGCCGCTTGCGTCGCCGGGGCGCCGGCCCGTTCTGATTCATCTCGCGGTAGAAGAAGGCGAAGATGAGGGGGAAAATCAGCAGCGTGAGGATGGTGGCCGTCACCAGCCCGCCGATGACGACGATGGCCAGCGGCTTCTGGGTTTCGGAGCCGATGCCGGTGCTCAGGGCCGCCGGGAACAGGCCAATCATGGCCATGAGGGCCGTCATCACCACGGGGCGTACGCGCGAAGCCACGCCCAGGCGCAGGCTTTCGGCCAGGCTCAGCTTCTTGCGCAGGTTTTCCTTGAACACGGTGATGAGCACGATGCCATTCTGAATACAGATGCCCAGTAGCGCAATGAAGCCAATGCCGGCCGAGATGGAGAAATTGACGCCCGTGATGTGCAGCGCCGCAATACCGCCGATGAGGGCAAACGGCACGTTGGCCAGCACCAGCGCCGCGTCCTTGCCGTTGCCGAAGGTGATGAAGAGCAGGATGAAGATGATGACCAGCGACACCGGCACCACCTGGCTCAGGCGCTTGGTGGCCCGCACCTGGTTCTCGAACTCGCCGGCCCACTCGATGCGGTAGCCCTTGCCGAGCTTGATGGTCTGGTCCATTTTTTTCTGGGCTTCCGCAATAGTGCTGCCCATGTCGCGGTCGCGGATGGAGAACTTCACGGCAATGAACCGCTGCCCGTTGTCGTGGTACACGAAGGCCGGGCCATTGGCCGTGCCAATTTCGGCAATTTCCTTCAGGGCCACCTTGCTGCCCCGGATGGTGGGCACGCGCAGCTCACCGATTTTGCCTTCAGTGTCGCGGTCCTGCTTGGGGTAGCGCACGGTCACGTCGAACTTGCGCTCACCCTCGTAAATCTGGGTGGCGGCCTTGCCGCCCACGGCCATTTCCACCACGGTCTGGGCGTCGGCGGTCTGCACGCCGTAGGCAGCCATGCGGGTCTGGTCGAGGCGCACGCTCATCTCGGGCTGGCCCAGGTTACGCAGAATGCCCAGGTCCTTCACGCCGCGCACCGTGCCGAGCACTTTCATCACCTCGTTGGCCTTGCCGTCCAGTTCCTTGAGGTCGTTACCAAAAATCTTCACCGCCAGCGCCGCGTTGATGCCGGCCACAGCCTCCTCCACGTTGTCGATGATGGGCTGCGAGTAGTTGAAGATGATGCCGGGGTACTCCTTCAGCTTCTTGTCCATCTCCTCAATCAGCTGCTCCTTGGTGATGTTCCGCTTCCACTCCTCCTTGGGCTTGAGGTTGACCTGGGCCTGCACGTAGTAGATGCCCGAGGGGTCGGTGCCGTCGTTGGAGCGGCCGGTCTGGCTCAGCACCGACGTGACCTCCGGAAACGAGCGCAGGATGCGGCGGTAGTTGGCGGCCATTTTATTCGTTTCCGTCAGCGAGGAAGACATCGGCAGCTTGGTTTCCACCCACAGCGCGCCCTCGTTCAGCTCCGGCAGAAATTCCGACCCCAGGAAATTAAACGAGTACAGGCCCGCCGCCACCACGGCCATCGTTACCCCGAAGCTCAGCAGCTTGTGCCGGTAAGTAAAGCCAAATGCCTTGGTCACAATGCTATCGAAGAAGCTCACAATCGGATTGTGCTTCTCCTTCACGTCCTTGTTCAGCAGCAGCGAGCACAGCACCGGCACCAGCGTCAGGGTCAGAATGAGCGCGCCCACCAGGGCAAAGCCCAGCGTGTAGGCCAGCGGACTGAACATCTTGCCCTCCACTTTCTCAAACGAGAAAATCGGCAGCAGGCAGGTCAGAATGATGAGCTTGGCGAAGAACACCGCCTTGCCCAGCTCGCCGCCGGTTTTGCGAATCAACCCCAGCTTGGCCAGCTTGTTGAACTTCTCCATGCCCACTTTTTGGGCCTTGTGGTCGAGCACCACGAAAATGCCCTCCACCATCACCACCGCCCCGTCGATGATGATGCCGAAGTCGATGGCGCCCATACTCAACAGGTTGGCGCTCATACCTTTCAGGCGCAGGCACACGAAGGCAAACAGCAGCGCCAGCGGCACCACCACGCCCACGATGAGCGTGGTGCGCCAGTCGGCCATGAACAGCAGCACAATCAGCGTCACCAGCACGATGCCCTCAATCAGGTTGTGAATGACGGTGTGCGTGCAGTGGTCCATCAGCACGTCGCGGTCATAGAACGTTTTGAGGTACACGCCGCTAGGCAGCACCTTCTCGTTCAGCTCCGCAATTTTGGCCTTTACGCGGCCCAGCACTTCGGCCGGGTTTTCGCCCTTGCGCATAATCACGATGCCCTCCACCACGTCGCTCTGGTCGTCGAGGCCGGCCTGGCCCACGCGGGGGGCGTTGCTCTCGGTCACTTTGGCCACGTTGCGCACCAGCACCGGCACGTTGTTGATGTCCTTGACGATGATGTTGCCGATGTCTTCGGGCCGGGTGAGCAGGCCGATGCCGCGCACCACGTAGCTCTGCGAGTTCTTCTCAATCACGTCGCCGCCCACGTTCAGGTTGCTCTTCTGCACGGCGTCGTACACCTCCAGCGGGGTCATGTCGTACTTGGCCAGCATGGCAGGGTTCACGCTGATTTCATACACCTTGCGCGTGCCGCCGAAGGCCGCGATGTCGGCCACGCCGGGCACCGATTTCAGCTGCCGCTCCACCGTCCAGTCCTGAATGGCGAGCAGCTCGTTGGTGGTGCGCGGCGTGCGGCTCTGCACCGTGTAGCGGAAAATCTCGCCCGTTGGCCCGTAGGGCGGCTGCACGTGCGAGTCGCAGCCAGCCGGCAGGTTCACCCCGCTGAGCAGGTTGTTCACCTGCTGCCGGGCGAAGAAATCTTCCACGTTGTCTTCGAAGTTTATCTTCAGCACCGACAGGCCAAACATGCTGATGCTCCGCATGTTGCTTTTCATCTGCACCGAGTTCATGGCCACCTCAATCGGCGTGCTCACAAAGCGCTCCACCTCCTCAGCCGAGCGGCCGGGCCAGAGGCTCACGATAATCATCTGGGTGTTGGTAACGTCCGGAAACGCCTCGATGGGTGTGTGCAGGTAGCTGTAGGAGCCGCCGGCCACCAGCAGCGCCGTCATGAAGAAAACGAAAAAGCGGTTCTTCAGCGAAAAGGCGACGATGCCCGAAATAAACTTATTCATCAGAGCCGGGAGCGGGTGGGAATGAGCAGAAAATGAGAATTTGGTGAAAAGATGATGAGAAAACCATGAGGGTTGAATGAAGCCGCAGCGCATAAAAAAAGCCCGCTGCCGGACGTGGCAGCGGGCTTTTAAGCTGATTGTAAAGTCGCAAATATGCGTTTCTACATCAATGCGCAGCCGTCGGCTCTACGTAGCCTTTCTCGCCGGGCAGCGGCACGTATTTGGTGTGCTCCGAGCGGTAGAACCGCTCGAAAACCAGCGGGAAAATGAAGAGTGTGAGGATGGTACCCGTTATCAACCCGCCGATGACGACAATGGCCAGCGGCTTCGACGTTTCGGAGCCGATGCCCGTGCTGATGGCGGCCGGCATCAGGCCGATGGTGGCCATGAGGGCCGTCATCACCACGGGCCGCACCCGCGAAATCACGCCTTCGTTGATGCTGTGGTCGAGCGTGTGCTTCTTCACCAGGTTTTGCTTGAAGACGGAGATGAGAATCACGCCGTTCTGAATGCAGATGCCGAACAGGGCGATGAAGCCGATGCCGGCCGAAATCGAGAAGTTGGTGTGCGTGATGAGCAGCGCGGCGATGCCGCCGATGATGGCAAACGGCACGTTGAGCAGCACCAGTCCGGCATCTTTCAGGTTGCCGAAGAGGATGAACAGGATGAAGAAGATGAGGCCCAGCGAAATGGGCACCACCTGGCTCAGGCGCTGCGTGGCCCGGCGCTGGTTCTCGAAGTCGCCGGTCCATTTCTGCTCGTAGCCTTTGGGCAGCTGCACGTGGCGGTTCACTTTTTCCTGGGCTTCGGCAATGGTCGAGCCCATGTCGCGGCCCCGGATAGAGAATTTGACGGCGGCGAAGCGGCGGTTGTCGTCGCGGTAAATCAGGCTGGGACCGGTAACGGAGCCGATGTTGGCAATTTCACTCAGCGGAATGGTTTTGCCGTTCTGGGTGGGCACCATCAGGCCCGCAATTTCGGCCGGGGTCTGGCGGAACTGGGGCTCGTAGCGCACCCGGATGGGGAATTTGCGCTCCCCCTCGTACAGCTGCGTGGCCTGCTTGCCGCCCACGGCCATCTCCAGCACCGAGTTGGCATCCGATTTATCGACGCCGTAGCTGGCCATGCGGCGCTCGTCGAGGTCGACGTGGAACTCCGGCTGGCCGATGTTGCGCAGCACGCCCAGGTCGTCGATGCCGCGCACCGTTTTCAGCACCTCATACACTTCCCGCGCCTTGGCCTCCAGCGTGGCCAGGTCGGTGCCGTAAATCTTCACCGCAATCGAGCCTTTCACGCCCGAGGCGGCTTCTTCCACGTTGTCGGTAATGGGCTGCGAGAAGTTGAAATCCACCCCCGTAAACTTGTCGAGCTTGGCCTTCATGCGCTCCACCAGGTCTTCGCGGTAGGCCTTCGATTTCATCTTCTTTTCCACCTCCGGCGTGTGCTTCAGCTGCACCAGAAACTCGTTGTTGTAGAAGCCCGTGGGGTCGGTGCCGTCGTTGGGGCGGCCGGTCTGGCTCACCACGTCGCTCACTTCGGGGAAGCTCAAAAAGTCGCGCCGCATCTGGTTGCACAGCTCGTTTGAAGACTGCAGGCTGATGCTCAGCGGCAGCTGCGCCCGCACGTAAATCGAGCCCTCGTTCAGCTCCGGCAGAAATTCCGACCCCAGAAACGAGAACGAATACAGGCCCACGGCCGTCACGGCAAAGGCGATGATGAGGCTGGCCGTTTTGCGGGCGTAGGTGAAAGCGAAGAAGCGCTGCGCCCCCCGGTTCACGGCCCGCACAAAGAAGTTCTCCTTTTCTTTCACATCCTTTTTCAGCAGGATGCTCACCAGCACCGGCACCAGCGTGAGGGTGAAAATCAGCGCGCCCAGCAGGGCGAAGCCCAGCGTCCAGGCCAGCGGGCTGAACACCTTGCCCTCTACTTTCTCGAAGGAGAAAATGGGCAGCAAGGCCGTGATAATAATGGCTTTGGCGAAGAAAATCGACTTGCCCATGTCGCGGCCCGACTTCTTAATCAGCCCGAGCTTGGAGAGCTTGTTGAAGCGCTCCATGCCCAGCTCGTGCGCCTTGTGGTCGAGGGCCACGAACAGCCCCTCCACCATCACCACGGCCCCGTCGATGATGATGCCGAAGTCGATGGCGCCCATGCTGAGCAGGTTGGCGCTCATGCCGCGCAGGCGCAGGCAGATGAAGGCAAACAGCAGCGCCAGCGGAATGATGACGGACACGATAATGGTCGTGCGCCAGTCGGCCATGAACAGGAACACAATCAGCGTCACCAGCACAATGCCTTCGAGCAGGTTGTGAATCACCGTTTCGGTAGAGAAATCGATGAGCTGCTGCCGGTCGTAGAAGGTTTTCATCTTCACGTCGGGCGGCAGAATCTTGGTATTCAGCTCGTTCACCTTGTCGTGCAGGCGGGCAATGACTTCCGACGGATTTTCCCCCTTGCGCATCACCACGATGCCTTCGAGTTTGTCGTCCTCGTAGCCCCGGCCCACCTGGCCCAGGCGCGGCAGGGCGCTTTCGCTCACCTTGGCCACGTCGCGCACCAGAATGGGCACCCCGTTCACGTTCTTAATCACCGTGTTGGTGATGTCCGAAATATTGTTGAGCAGGCCGATGCCGCGCACCACGTAGTTCTGCTGGCCCTGGTTTATCACGTCGCCGCCCACGTTGATGTTGGAGCGCTGCACGGCATTATACAGGTCGAGCGGCGTGAGGCCGAAATCCTGCAGCTTGCCGGGGTTCACCGAAATTTCGTAGTCCTTCACCTCGCCGCCGAAGCTGTTCACGTCGGCCACGCCGGGCACGGCTTTCAGGTTGCGCTCAATCACCCAGTCCTGCAGGGTTTTCAGCTCGCGCACGGTTTTGTCCTTGCTTTCCAGCGTGTAGCGGTAGATTTCGCCGGTGGGGCCGTAGGGCGGCTGCACGTCGGGCACGATGCCGTCGGGCAGGTCTACTTCGCGCAGCAGGTTGTTCACCTGCGGGCGGGCGAAGGCATCGTCCACGCCGTCGTCGAAAATCACTTTCACCACCGACAGCCCAAAGAGCGTGGTGCTGCGCACCGAGGCCTTTTTCTGCACCGGGTTCAGCGCGATTTCAATCGGCACGGTCACGAATTTCTCCATCTCCTCGGCCGAGCGGCCGGGCCACTGCGTGATGATGGTGATTTCGGTGTTGGTCACGTCCGGAAACGCCTCGATGGGCGTGTTCCGGTAGCTCACCACGCCCATGATGATGACCACCAGCGTCAGCAAAAAGACGAAGCCTTTATTCTTCAGCGAAAAGGCGATAATGCCTTGGATGAACTTGTTCACTTCCTGGAGTTATAAGTTGTGAAGGATGAGTGATGAGTTGGGCAAGGCGCGGCCAGTCCGACCAGCAAAAGCGGCGGTTCGGGGGCTGAATCAGGAGTCGGAACTGGCCCCGCGATTGGACCAATTCATCACTCATCATTCATCACTCATCATTTGATAATCAGTCGTTCAGCTCGTCGTACACCAGCAGCTGGTCTTTGGCAATCACCACGTCGCCGGGCTTGAGGCCGGCGCTCACGTAGCTGTAGTCGCCCACCGTTTTGCTGATGGTCACGGGGCGGGTTTCGACGTGGGTGCGGTCCCGGAACACCATCACGAAGTTGCGGTCTTTGTCAAAAACGACCGATTTGGCGGGCACGGCCAGGGCCTTGGCGCCTTCGGTGTTCTCCACCCGCACCTGGGCATACATCTCGGGCTTGAGCAGATAGCCGGGGTTTTCCAGCTTCACGCGCACCTTCATCACCTTGCTGTCGGGGTCCAGCACGTTGAATACTTTGTCAATCTTGCCCCGGAAATGCTTATCGGGGTAGCTCAGCGTGGTCACGTCGGCATCGTAGCCCACCTTCACCTTCGAGATATCCGACTCGAACACGTTGGCCATAATCCAGACATCGTCCAAGTTACTCACCGTGAACAGATTGCCCACGTTGTCGTCGTTGAACTGCTCGTGGTCGGTGGCTTTTTTCTCGGTGATGAACCCCGAAATCGGGGCCCGCAGCGCATACATGCCATCGGCCCCCACGCCGTACACGCTGAGCTGTTTCACGTTTTTGCCCACCGTGCCCCGGGCTTTGGTCACCTCGGCGCGGGCCAGCACCACGTCGCGCTCCGAGTTCAGGCCTGCCTTGTACATATCCTCGGCCACGGCCAGGTTTTTCCGGGCAATGTCGAGGTCCGACGTGGCGGCCGTGGTCTGGTTCTGCACGTCGGCAATCTCGCCCGACTTGATGACGGCCAGCACCTGGCCCTTGGTCACCTTGTCGCCGAGCTGCACGTTCAGCTTTTCCACCACGCCGCCCACCAGCGGAAACACCTGCACGGTCTTGTCGCCATCGGCCTGGATTTCGCCGGTCAGCACCAGCTCGTCCTGAATGGGCCGCTCGCGCACCGTGTCCAGCACAATCTGCTGCATCATGGTGTCAGACAGGCGAAAGCCCTCCTTTTTTTCTTCTTTAGCTTCGGGTTTGGAGCAGCCTGCGAGGGCCACGGCGGCCAGCAAGGCCAGGAAAGGACGGTTCATTGTATTGCGCTGTTAGCCATCAGCTGATAGCTGCTAGCTTTTGATGAGGGATAGATTTCAGGAAGATATGCCAGCCAGGCGCTGGAGGCTGGCGGCCGAGCCAGGCTACTGGTCGGCACGGAAGACGGGCTTGCCCACCGCAAAGTTCAGCTGCTCGAACGCCCGCACCCGGTTGGCGCGCAGGGTATTGAGCTGCACCAGGTTGTTCTTGTAAGACTCGAAAAAGTCGAGGTATTCCACCACCGACAAGATGCGTTTGGCATAGCTCTGCTCGATGCCGACCATGAGGCGGGCAAAGGGCGACGTGTCGCGGTCGGTGCTCTGGTAGAGCTCGTCGTTGCGCGCCGCCAGCTGGTAGGCCTGGTGCACCTCGCTCTGCACAATGAGCTGCTGCTGGTCCACAAGCAGCTTGCTGCCCGCAATCTGGGCCTTGGCCGCCTGGATATTGCCCTGGTTGCGGTTGAAGATGGGCACCGCAATGCCCAGGGTCAGCGCGTTGTAATTATTGATGTAGGAGCCGGCCTTGTCGTAGGTGTAGCCCACGGCCAGGTCGGGCGTGGCCAGCTTTTGCTGCAGGCGCAGGTTCAGGTTTTGCTGTTCCAGGGTGGCGCGGCGGGCGTTCAGGTCGGTGCGGCGCACCAGGGCCGTGTCAATGAGCTGCTGCTCAGAATAGCCATTCAGGCTCAGGGCGCGCGTGCGGCTGGTGTCCACTACGGGCACAAACTGGCTGCCGCTGGCATCGCGCAGCAGCACGTGCAAATCGGCCTGGTCCGAAGCCACGTCGTTGAGAATGCCCTGCCGCTCGCTTTGCAGCGTGAAGAGAAAGGCCCGCAGCCGGATTACTTCCTTCAACGCAATGTTTCCCTTCTCAAACTGCGTCTGGTAGAGGCCCACCGTGCGCGTCAGCGACGAAATCTCCGTAGCGTAAGCCTTCAGCGTCTGCTGCTTATAGAACACGTCGTAGTACGTAGTGCGCAGCTGGTAGCGCAGGTTGCGCAGCAGGTCCTGGAGGTTGTATTGCTCTACCACGGCGCCTTGCTGGGCGGCCTGGCCGGCGGCCTTGCGGCGCCCGGCCAGCGAAAACAGCTGCTGCACCGTCACAATTGCTTCGCTGGAAGGCGTGCCCTCGGGCACCGTGGGGCGGCCAAGGCGGCGGCGCAGCACGTCCTGCTCCACATACAGCGTCGGGTTATCGATGAGGCGGGCCTGCACGGCCTGGGCCTGGGCCACCGTCACATTATACTGCTGGGCCAGCAGCGCCAGGTTGTTCTGAAAAAACTGCTGCTCGGCCTGCGGCAGCGTGAGGCGAATGGTATCGGCCGGGGCAGGCGGCACGGTGGTAGCCGGTGCTTGGGCGGCAGCGGGCAGCAGCACACCGCAGCAGCAACTGAACAGAACCGCAAAAAATAGACGAGACATATCCTTTATTGATGACCTGACAAAGTTGGCCGGGTTCGCATGAGGATAAAATGAATGTAACGGCAATGCCGCCAACGCTTCCGATTACTCGGTGAACGGGGCTTCCTGGCCGGTTAGAAATCACCGTTCGGCACCGGGCTGCTACCGTGGCTCTCCCCGGCACCAACCTGAATGACTGAAACTGGAGCCGCCTGCGCGGCGTGCAGTGCCGGGCGCACCGGGCGCAGCGCTCCCAGTACCACCACTCCTGCTCCGGTCATGAGCAGCAGCACCGCTGCCACCACGTACCACCGCGCGCCCGGCTGCTGAGCAGCCACCTGCCGCACGGCGGCGTAAGTCGTTGCGCTGATGCGCCAGGGTTGCTTCGGGCGCAGCCCCGCAACCTGCACCAGGTCTTTCAGCTCGGCGGGCAGCATGGCCTTAGTCTTGGCTTTCAAGCCCTCCAGCACGGTGGCAAGGCCTTCGGCCTTGAGCGTATGGCAGGCAGCATACTTGCCCACCACGCCCAACAAAGCCGTGCCCACCAATGCCAGCAGACTACGCACCAAGGCAGGCTGCAGCCCGGCATACCGCGCCAGTTCCCGCACGACTATCCCCTCCGCATCCCCAAATGCCACTGTCAGCAGCTCTTCGCCAAGATGCAGGGGGCTGCCAGCGACCTCGCGGCCCCCGAGCATTACCAATATTCCGGTTACGTCAGTCCGAACCGGCGGCTGGCACAGCTCATATACCAATGCCGCGTTTTGTGTGGCGGCACGGGTCAGCCCGCCCAACATCACCGGCACGGCTCCGCCAAGCATTCGCTTCATGCTGTTTGCGCTCGCCCCCAGCCGGGCAGCCAAATGTCCGCTCAGCACTGGTGGAAATGCAGTGGAGACAGCCGCGAGTAAATCCGACATAGCAAGAGGAATGGTAGATGGGTATCCTTTAGTCGAGACAAAGTAGCGGAATTATCTCCCCCTCATTTTCTGCATTCCGACAAAGCTGCCATCCTGCCCGGCCAACCATCGTTTTTACCTGCCAGATGAATGGCCCAATCAGCTAAAATGGACCTGAACTGTGAGACCAAACGCTCCCAACAGACACGCAAACACAGCGGTAACCGTATAATTTTCAAAATTTTACAAATACCCTTCAGCGTGTCATTTTCTTCGGGTTTGCGGGCAGCTATGCCCTAGTCATCCTCATAGTCCAGCCCGAGGCAGCTGTTCAGCGCCTGCAGCAGCTCGCTGGCGGCGTGCTGCTGGCCAGCCTTGCGTGCCACCTGCAGCCCGGTCCGGTACACTTTCTCCGCATCGTCTTTCCTTCCAAATTGTTCCAGCAGCTTGCCGGCATGGTAGTAAGTCCCCACGTAGTCGGGATGCTCCTGCATTAACTTTTGGTAAAATTCCCAGGCGCGCTCCGGCTCCTGCGCCCGGTACTCGGTAGCCAGGGCATATATCGTGAAGGCATCGGTGGGGTCGTCGGCGTAGAAAGCCAGCAACTGCTGCAAACGTGTGGGCGTAGTGTTCATTAGGGCGAGAGATTTGTTTACCTTTGGGGCAAAATTGCGGCTTTTCTCCCGCATCTCGTTGTATAAGGGTGGTTGCCGGAAACCGGCAAGCCCCTTCAGGTTGTTATGCATGCAGCCTTTTTTCTTTGATTTCGCCACCCAAACCCTCTTTAGATGAAGTTTCTGGTTTGCATTTCCAACGTGCCCGACACGACCACCAAAATTGCCTTTACGCCCGATAACAAGGAGTTTAACAAGGCCGGGGTGCAGTTCGTGATTAACCCCTGGGATGAGTACGCCCTCACCCGCGCCATTGAGCTGAAGGAGGCCGCCGGCAGCGGCACCGTTACCGTCCTCAACGTGGGCGAGGCCGACACCGAGCCCAACATCCGCAAGGCCCTGGCCATTGGGGCCGATGACGCCATCCGCGTCAACGCTGCCCCGCAGGATGCCTACTTTGTGGCCGAGCAGATTGCGGCCATCGCTAAGGAAGGTGCCTACGATGTGATTCTGATGGGCAAGGAAAGCATCGACTACAATGGCTTTCAGGTGCACGGCATGGTGGGCGAAATGCTCGGCATTCCGACCGTGGCCCCGGCTATGAAGCTGGACATGAGCGGCAACACCGCCACGCTGGAGCGCGAAATTGAAGGCGGCAAGGAAATCGTGACCGTGAACACGCCCTTCGTGGCCTCGTGCCAGCAGCCCATGTGCGAGCCCCGCATCCCCAACATGCGCGGCATCATGACGGCCCGCACCAAGCCCCTGAAAGTGGTGCCCGCCGTGGGCGAGCCCGCCCGCACCACTGTGTCCGAGTACGCACTGCCGCCCAAAAAGCAGGGCGTTAAGCTCATCGACCCGGCCAATGCCGCCGAGCTGATTACGCTGCTCCGCACCGAAGCCAAAGTCATCTAGTTACATTATGAATTAAAAATTATGAATTATGAATTGCTATCATAAGAGTCTTGAGGCTCAAATGGCAATTCACAGTTCGTAGTCAGCAATTCATAATTTCTAACTCATAATTCATAATTCTCTCCAGATGTCTGTATTAGTTGTAGTTGAATGCGCCGACGGCGAAGTAAAGAAGTCGTCGCTGGAAGTTGCCTCGTATGGGGCGCAGGTGGCCGCCCAACTGGGCACCACCGCCACGGCCATTGCCGTGGGCGAAGCCAATGAAGCCAACCTCGCCAAACTGGGCGAGCAGGGCATTGCGAAAGTGCTGTACGACGCGGAGCCGCGTCTGAAAGACTTCGTGAACAATGCCTATACCAAGCTTATTGCCACGGCAGCGGAGCAGGAGCAGGCCAACATCATTGTGCTGGCCAACAGCAACATTGGCGCGGCAGTAGGCTCGCGCCTGTCGGTGCGGCTGAAAGCCAGCCTGGCGACCAACGTGGTGGCTCTGCCTAAAACCGACGGCGGCCAGTTCACGGTGAAGCGCGGGGCTTTCTCGGGCAAGGCGTTTTCGGATGTGGTGCTGAGCGGCGACCGCAAAATCATTGCGGTGAAGAAAAACTCGACCGAAGCCACGCACGATGCCGGCAAAACGGCTGAAGTAGCCAGCTTCTCGGCTCAGCTGTCGGATGCCGACTTTGCCGATGCGCCCAAGCAGGTAGTGATGCAGGACCAGGCCGGCGGGGTGCTGCTGCCCGAGGCCGAACTGGTCGTTTCCGGCGGCCGGGGCATGAAAGGCCCGGAAAACTGGAACCTGATTGAGGATTTGGCCAAAGCGCTGGGCGCGGCCACGGCGTGCTCCAAGCCGGTGTCGGACGTCGACTGGCGCCCTCACCACGAGCACGTGGGCCAGACGGGCATCACCATCTCGCCCAATCTGTACATTGCCTGCGGCATTTCGGGCGCTATTCAGCACCTGGCCGGGGTAAACAGCTCGAAGGTGATTGTGGTCATCAACAAAGACCCCGAGGCCCCTTTCTTCAAAGCGGCCGACTACGGCATCGTGGGCGACGTTTTTGACGTATTGCCCAAGCTGACTGCTGCCGTGAAAGCGCTTAACTAATACCAGACGTGAACTGATTGGGGGTTCGGGCAGTTGGTTTTCGGCAGAAAACTACTGGCTGAGTCCCCAATCTTTTTTTGGGGTTTCGCGGTTTCAGGGGCAGTATTCGGCGGCAGATGCCCGGACTTTCCTTTATTTGCAGCTACATCCTTTTCATCGGCCCCGGCCGCTGCCCAGCCGCCCCTCCCCCCACGCCCCAAGACATCCAGTCCCCTATTACCTTGAAAAAAATCCAGCTTGAAATCCTGGGCCTTTCGTCCAGCCAGTCCCAATCTGGCTCCTTCGCGCTGATTTTGGGCGAGAAGGGCGGCAACCGCCGCTTGCCCATTATCATTGGCATGTTTGAAGCGCAAAGCATTGCCATTCAGATAGAAAAAATCAGCCCCAACCGGCCCCTTACGCACGATTTATTCAAGTCGTTTGCCGAGCATGTGCACGTCGTGATTCTGGAAGTCGTGATTTCCGACCTCAAGGAAGGTGTTTTCTACTCGCGCATTGTGTGTTCCGACGGGGCCACGACGTTCGAAATCGATGCCCGGCCCTCCGATGCCATTGCCATCGGCCTGCGCTTTGGGGTGCCCATCTACACGGTCGAAAGCGTGCTGAGCGAAGCCGGCATCATTCTCTCCGACCTTGACGAAAACGAAACCGACCCGGAAGACGAGGACGACGACGAGGACGACGATGCCGAACACGACTCGCCCCGCGCTCCCCGGGCCCAGCCCGAGCCCCGCGACCCCAGCGGGCAGGTATCGATGGAGGAGTTGTCGAAAATGCTTTCCGAGGCGCTTAACCGCGAAGACTACGAAAAAGCTGCCAAGATTCGCGACGAACTGAACAAGCGCAACGGCTAGCACTCGAATCGAAAATCGGAAAAGTGAAGAGTTGACCGGGATTTTCCCCGATTGGCTCTTCACTTTTGCTTTTCGGGCTTTGCTCCCTCTTCTGCTCAACTTTTACTTCTGTATGGACGACTCCCTCAAATACCCCATTGGCCGCCCGCAGCTGCCCACCACGCCCCTTACCGCTGCCGAGCGCAAGGCATTCATCCAGCAAATTGCGGAGCTGCCGGCTCAGCTCACGGCGGCCGCCAAAGCGGTGGGCGGCGTGGGCCTGGAACAACCCTACCGCCCCGGGGGCTGGAACGGCCGCCAGGTGATTCACCACGTGGCCGACTCGCATATAAATGCCTACGTGCGCTTCCGGCTGGCCCTTACGGAGGACAACCCGACCATCAAGCCTTACGAGGAACAGGCCTGGGCCGAGCTGCCCGACGTGGCCGCCACGCCCATCACGGTGTCGCTCACGCTGCTGGAGGCGCTGCACACGCGGTTTGTTACGCTGCTGCACCATCTCACCGAAGCGCAGTGGCAACGCACGTTTTATCACCCTGGCAACCAGCGCACCGCTACGCTCGACCAGACGCTGGCGCTGTATGCCTGGCACGGCCGGCACCACCTGGGGCACCTCAGGCTGCTGCTGCCCAAAGCAGCCTAGGTGGTGCTATACCAAAAGCCCGTCCTGCTGAATGTGGCAGGACGGGCTTCGCGGTAATTTTCGGGCTACCGTCAGATGCCGCCGCCCGACTCGCTCTCCTCGGCGAATGCAGCGATGCCGCCTTCCGTCTCCTCGTCAACGCGCTTGGCGGCGCGCACCAGGCTGCTGCTGAAGATGAAGTCCCGGAGCTCGGGCACGGTGGCGTTGAGGATTTCCTCCTTGGTGCCGTCCCACAGCTTTTTGCCCTGGTGCAGGAAGATGATGTGCTCGCCAATCTCAATCACCGAGTTCATGTCGTGGGTTACGATGACGGTGGTGATGTTGTATTCGTGCGTGATTTCCTGAATCAGGCCGTCGATTTTGATGCTGGTGAGCGGGTCGAGGCCGGAGTTGGGCTCGTCGCAAAACAGGTAAGTACACTGCGGCGCAATGGCGCGGGCAATGCCAACGCGCTTTTTCATGCCCCCGGAAATCTCGGCGGGCATTTTATTGCCGGCATTTTCGAGGCCCACGCGCTTGAGGCAGAACTCTACCCGGTCGCGGCGCTCCTCGGCCGACATCTCGGGCGTGAGCATCTGGAGCGGAAACTCCACGTTCTGCGATACCGTCATGGAGTCGAACAAGGCCGAGCCCTGAAACAGCATCCCGATTTTGCGGCGGATTTCCTGCCGAATGTCAATCTTGCTGTTGGTGTACACGGTGCCATCGAAGGTGATGGAGCCGATATCGGGCTTCATCAACCCCACGATGCACTGCAGCAGCACGCTTTTGCCCGTGCCCGAGCCGCCCAGCAACAGGTTGCACTTGCCGGTTTCGAAGGTGCAGGTGATGCCTTTCAGAACGGGATTTCCGTCGAACGACTTTTCGATATTCGATACCTCAATCATGATGTAACAGGTAATTGAACGAATGGCTGAATGGGTGCACAAGCGGCGTTTGCGGCTTCATGCACCGGCCTATTTGGTCGTTTGCGTCTTGATTTAGAGCAGGATGGCAGCCAGCGCAAAGTCGGCAATCAGGATGGCAATGATGGAATTAGTGACGGCTCCGGTGCTGGCAGCGCCTACTTCCAGGGCTCCGCCCGTGGTATAGTAGCCCTTAAAGGAAGAAATGCCGGACACAAGGAAGGCAAATACCACCGCCTTGATGAGGGCAAACACGATGTTGTAAGGGATGAAATCGGTGCGAATGCCTTCGATGTAGTCCTGGGCCGTCATCACGCCGGTGAGGGTGCCCGCGAGGTAGCCGCCCAGAATGGACAGCAGCATGGCCAGAATCACCAGCAGCGGAAACATGAGCAGCGCCGCCAGAATACGCGGCAGCACCAGGTAAGAGGTTGAGTTGATGCCCATTACTTCCAGCGCCGACACCTGCTCGGTGATGCGCATGGTGCCCAGCCCGCCGGCAATGCTGCTGCCCACCTTGCCCGCCAGCACGATGCTGGTGATGGTGGGGGCCAGCTCCAGAATGGTCATCTCGCGCACCATGTAGCCGATGGTGGACTGCGGAATGAGCGGGTTGGTGAGGTTATAGGCAATCTGGACGCAGGTAACGGCCCCGATGAAGGCCGACACGATGGAAACAATGACGATGGAATCGACCCCGATGAGTATGGCCTCGTCGATGGTGCGGTTCCAGAGCACACTAAACCGCTCCGTGCGCGTGACCATGCCGCGCATAAAGAGGACGAACGAGCCGAAAATTTTAAGCATGAGAAGCTGTTAGGAAATAAAAACCGTTGGGTGGGCGCCGGTGTTGCTGCAAGCAGAACTTTGAGGGCCTCGCCACCTTACGTAAAATCAGATGAGCACAGCGCAAACCAGTGAAAAATTAATTGTCGTCACGGGCGGCAGCAAAGGTATTGGGCGGGCCGTTGTGGAACGCTTTCTGCGTGCCGGCTATCCGGTGGCTACCTGTGCCCGCTCGGCCCCCGACCTGGCCACGCTCACAACCGAATTGCGGGCGAATGTTCCCGGAGCCGTGCTGCATACCCTGCCCGCCGACCTCAGCCAGCAGGCCGACTGCGCCCGTTTTGCCGCTTTTGTGCTGCGCCTCCAGCTGCCCGTTGCGGTGCTGGTGAACAATGCCGGGGCCTTCGTGCCGGGCCGCCTGCAGGACGAGCCCCTCGACGGCTCCCAGCTTCGCCAGATGCTGGCCGTGAACCTGCTCAGCGCCTACGACGTGACCTTGCCCCTGCTGCCGGGCCTCGTGGCACAGGGCACGGGCCACATCTTCAACATCTGCTCTACGGCCAGCATCACGGCCTATCCCAATGGCGGCTCCTATGGCATTGCCAAGCACGCCCTGCTGGGCTTCACCAAAAACCTGCGCGAGGAGCTGAAAGCCAGCGGGGTGCGCGTAACGGCCGTGCTCCCCGGCCCTACCCTCACGGCCAGCTGGGCAGGCGTGGAGCTGCCCACCGAGCGGTTTGTGCAGGCCGAAGACGTAGCCGAAGCCGTTTTTTCGGCCCATAATCTATCGGCCCACGCGGTGGTGGAAGAGCTGCTGATTCGGCCGCAACTGGGCGATTTGTAGCCGGCGTGGCCCGCAGGCTACTCTGCCCGCTTGCTTCCCCGGCCCGTTACCTGGATGCCCACGGTGGCTGGCGCGCCGCCGTAGTACACCGTGCCATTGCCGGCCACCGTGCCGATAACCAGGTCGGAAGCCCGCACGTGGGCATCGCCGTCGCTGTCGCGCGTTGTGGTGAAATAGCACCGCCGCAGGGCCAGCCCCTGGGCAAACAGCCGCCCTGCCCCGCCGAGGGTAAAATTG
Source organism: Hymenobacter daeguensis (assembly GCF_054780555.1). Classification (NCBI taxonomy): domain Bacteria; kingdom Pseudomonadati; phylum Bacteroidota; class Cytophagia; order Cytophagales; family Hymenobacteraceae; genus Hymenobacter; species Hymenobacter daeguensis. Next base: position 77,936 of record NZ_BAAGWC010000005.1, on the reverse strand, counting down.
AGCTCCTCGGCTGTGCCCCGCAGGTTGAAATCGCCGAGCTCGTATTGGTCGATGTTCAGGTAGCGCGCCTGCAGGCTCAGGTCGAAATCGCCGGCCCCGATGAGGTGGCAGAACATGGTATCCTGGGCAAAAGCTCCCACGGTACTCACGTTGCCCTGGCCGCGCAGAAACAGGTTGGCAAGGCGCGGCAGGTGCAGCGTCACCTCGCGGGGCGAGTCGTAGCTGCGCGTCCAGTTGCAGGTGCTGGTGTTGGTTATTTCCAGCGCGTTGCCTTTGCGGGTGAGCACAATGTCGTCGATGAGATTTTCGCCGGCCCGCACTTCGGCGTAAGTCTGGGCATCCTGCACAAGGCGCAGGTCCACGTTATCGAAAGCGGTGACGGTAACCAGCCCGGCCTCCACGGCGCGGCGGTGCGTAACGATGGAACCGGTGCTTTTCAGGCAGTCGGTGCCGTGGCCGGGGCCGCAGGTGCTCAGGCTCATAGCCAGTGCGAGGCCCAGCCCGGCCCGACTTAGCGTGCGCCCTATCCTTCCAAACCCTCTCAGGCCGCTAACTTGCGGCCGCAAACTCGTATAGCGCATCTGCATCCTTACTTTTTCCAAAGATAAATGGACCTTACCGGTAAAGTTGCTATCGTAACCGGCGCCAGCAAAGGAATCGGCCGCGCCACCGTGGAGGCCCTGCTGGCACGCGGGGCCGCCGTGGCCGGCTGGGCGCGCACCGCCCCCGAGGGTCTGACGCACGACCGTTTCCAGTTTTTCGAGTGCGACGTGCAAGACGAGCACTCGGTAGCCGAGGCCCTGACCAATACCCAGCGCGAGCTGGGTCCGGAAATTCAGGTGCTGGTGAATAACGCCGGCCTGGGCATCATGGGCGACGTGGACGGCTTCAAAACCGAGGACTGGAAAACCATGTTCGATACCAACGTGCTGGGCACCTTCTTCTGCACCCGCGCCGTGCTGCCGCAAATGAAAAAACAGCACGCGGGCCACATCGTGAACGTGGCCTCGCTGGCCGGCACGGCGGGCACGGCTGGCTTGAGCGGCTACTGCGCTACCAAGTTTGCCGTGCGCGGCTTCTCTGATGCCTTGTTTAAGGAGCTACGCCCGGCGGGCATCCGCGTGACGTGCGTGATGCCCGGCTCGGTCGAAACCAACTTCAACGGCAAGGAGCCTGGTGTTACCCCGGACCCGCACAAGATGCAGCCCGAAGACATTGCGGCCGCCATTGTACACGCCATCGAGGCACCGGACACGACGATGATTTCGGAGATTCAGCTGCGGCCGGCGAATGTGAAGTAATATGGTATTGAAAGAACGTCATGCCGAGCGCAGCGAAGCATCTTTACCGCAGTAGTAAATGGATTGCGTTGTACGGTAAAGATGCTTCGCTGCGCTCTGCATGACGTTCTTTTGAACAACGAGACAACATCAACCACACATGGTAGAAATCGAGCACCTGACCAAAACCTACGGCACCCAAAACGCCGTGGACAACATCAGCTTCACGGCGGGAAAGGGTGAAATCGTGGGCTTCCTCGGGCCGAATGGCGCGGGCAAAAGCACGACCATGAAAATTGCCACCGGCTACCTCCCCCCCACCGCCGGCACCGTGCGCGTGGCCGGCTACGACGTGCTCGCCGACAGCCTGGAAGTGCGCCGCCACGTGGGCTACCTGCCCGAGCACAACCCGCTCTACCTCGACATGTACGTGCACGAGTACCTCGAATTCATCGGCTCGGTGCACGGGCTGCGCGGCCCCGGCCTGCGCACCCGCGTGAGTGAGCTGGTGCGCCGCGTGGGCCTGAGCCGCGAGCAGAACAAGCAAATCGGCGCGCTGAGTAAGGGCTACCGGCAGCGCGTGGGCCTGGCCCAAGCCCTCATCCACGACCCGGAGGTGCTCATCCTCGACGAGCCCACCACCGGCCTCGACCCCAACCAGATTCTGGAAATCCGCCAGCTCATCCGCGAGGTGGGCGAGGATAAAACCGTCATTTTCAGCACCCATATTCTGCCCGAAGTCACGGCCCTGTGCTCCCGCGTGCTCATCATCAGCCGGGGCAAGCTGGTGGCCGACAGCCCGGTGGCCGAGCTGGCCGCCCGCGCCGCCGGCGAAACCGTGGTGCGCGCCGAGTTTGAAGGTCCGGTGGATACCGCCAAGCTGGCCCTGCTTCCCAATGTGCGCCACGTCGAGTTCGCGCCCGACGGCGCGGTATTACTGCGCACCGCGCCGGGCACCGATGTGCGCGCCGCCGTGTCGCGCCTGGCCGGACAGGAAGGTTGGATTCTGCTGGGGCTGCGGCAGGAGCAGCAGAGCCTGGAGGAGGTGTTTGGGGAGTTGACGAAGTAAATGGCAACGATAAAAAGAACGGTCATGCAGAGCGCAGCGAAGCATCTTTACCTCAATACTAACTAATTACTTGCGCGGTAAAGATGCTTCGCTGCGCTCTGCATGACGTGCTTTTACCTGACGCTCAGATACTATGCTTACCATCCTCCAAAAAGAATTCAACGCCTTCCTGAACTCCCCCGTGGCCTACGTGGTGCTGGGGGTGTTCCTGATTGCGACGGGCCTGTTCGTCTGGGTTTTCCCCGATAGCAGCGTGCTCGACTACGGCTACGCCGACCTGCAGACGCTGTTCAACCTGGCCCCGTGGATATTCCTGTTTCTGATTCCGGCCCTCACCATGCGCACGTTTGCCGAGGAGAAGAAGGCCGGCACCATCGAGCTGCTGCTCACCCGGCCGCTCACCGACGGGCAGATTATCGGCGGCAAGTACCTAGCCTGCCTGCTGCTGGCCCTGCTGGCGCTGGTGCCCACGCTGCTCTATTATTACTCGGTGTACAAGCTGGGCAGCCCCGAGGGTAACATCGATTCGGCTGCCACGGTGGGCTCTTACCTGGGGCTGGCGCTGCTGGCGGCAGTGTTCGCGGCCATTGGCATCCTGGCCTCGGCCCTGACGCGCGACCAGATTATTGCCTTTCTGGTGGCCGTGGTGGGCTGCTTTCTGGTGTATTCAGGGTTCGATTCGCTGGCCTCGGTGCTGCAAGGCAGCGCGGCTTACTACGTGAGCCAGCTCGGCATCGCGGCCCACTACCGCGACCTGAGCAAAGGTTTGGTCGACTCGCGCGACTTGGTTTATTTCTTCAGCGTGGTGGCCGTGGCGCTGCAAGGCACGCGGCTGGCTTTGCGGAGCCGGAACTGGTAGTAGAACATGCTTTAGCTTGTTCCCGTCTGCCATCAATTGACCTCTATGAATCCATCCGAAAACTCGTTCTCCCCGGCGCAAGCTGAAGCTTACGCTACAAGCCGCAAACGCAACGACCTGCTAACCTTCGCCGCCATCATCGGCGGGCTGCTGCTGTTCAACTTCATTGCCCAGCGCTTCTTTTTCCGGGTCGATATGACCGAGGAGAAGCGCTACACCATGTCGGACGCGACCAAGAAACTGCTGCGCGACCTCAAGCAGCCGGTCACCGTCACGGTGTACCTCAGCGGTGATTTCCCGCCTGCCTTCCGCCGGCTCGAGCAGGGCGTGCGCGAAACCCTCACCGAATTCCAGGTCTACGGCGGGGCCAACCTGAACTACATTTTCATCGACCCCAGCGCCGGCAGCACCGAAGCTGCCCGCAACACCTTCTACCAGAGCCTCTTCAAAAAAGGCCTGAAACCCACCAACCTTGGGGCCACCGAAAACGGCAAGCGCGTCGAGAAAATCATTTTCCCCTACGCCGTGGTGAGCGTGGGCGGGCACGACAAATCGGTGCTGCTGCTGCGCGGCAACCAGGCCGCGCCGGCCGAAGTGCGCCTCAACCAAAGCATCGAAGGACTGGAATACGAGCTGGCAAGCACCATCCGGGCGCTGGTGCCCAGCCTGCGCAAGCGCATCGGCGTGGTGGAAGGCCACGGCGAGCTCGACAACGTGCAGGCCGGCGACATGCTCGGCAGCTGGCAGCAGCAGTACGACGTATTCCGCGTCACGCTCAGCAAGGTGAAGGACCTGAGCGCGCTCGACGCCATCGTGGTGGCCCAGCCCAAAACGCCCTACTCCGAAGACGACAAGTTCAAGCTCGACCAGTTCATCACCCAGGGCGGCCGGGCGCTGTTTTTTGTCGATGCCCTGCGCGTGGACCTCGACAGCGTGAGCCGCAACGGCGCCTCGCTGGCCACGCCCTACAACCTCAACCTCGACAACCTGTTCTTCAAATACGGCCTGCGCCTGAACCCCAACCTGCTGCTCGACCTCAACAGCGGCCAGATTCCGCTCGTGACGGGCATGGAGGGCGCCAAGCCCAAAATCGAGCCCATGCCCTGGCAGCTCTACCCGCTCATCAACAAGTTTAGCCCCCACCCCATCACCCGCAACCTCGACGCGGTGTACCTGAAATTCGTGGGCAACCTCGACACGGTGAAGGCCACCGGCATCCGCAAAACCGCGCTGATGACCACCTCGCGCTACACCCGCGTGCTCCCCGCCCCGGTGCCCATCAACTTCAACGACGCCCGCCTCGAACCCAACCCCAAGCTCTATCAGAAGGGTTTCCAGCCGGTGGGCTACCTGCTCGAAGGCCAGTTCACCTCACTCTTCGCCAACCGCGCCCGGCCCGGCACCCTGCAGTTCCAACCCGAGAAGCCGGCCAACGCCAAACCCAGCAAAATCCTGGTCGTGTCCGACGGCGACTTCATCCGCTCCGACGTCGACCCCAAAACCGGCAACCCCTACCGCCTGGGCTTCGACCGCCTCGCCAACACCGAATTCGCCAACCGCGAGCTGGTCCTCAACGCCACCGACTACCTGCTCGACGAAACCGGCCTCATCGCCGTGCGCGGCAAGCAAATCACCCTCCGCCCCCTCGACAAAGTGAAGCTCGCCGAGCAGCGCCGTCGCTGGCAGCTGCTCAACCTCGGCGCGCCGCTGCTGTTGCTGGGGGCTTTCGGGGCCGTGCGGGCTTGGCGGCGCAAGCGGCGCTACGCGGGGTTTGCGAGCTAACGGATATAGCCTGGCACCCTCACCTGCATAACCAAACGCAGCAAAATGGAAGACTTTCTGGCCGGAATCATCGAGCAGCTGTTTGCCATTTTGCTTCTGATTCCAATTGGCTTTGTGTATTTGTGGCTGCGATACCGCAATAAATTGCGCGTAAGAGAGACGCTTGCAAGAGAGTATGAGAACAGCTATGCCAATGTGGGCAGTGCTATAGTGGCAAATACAATTGCCGCATTAGGAGCTCTGGCAGTGGGCAGTCTGGTGCTTCTCGCAGTCGTAGTTCAACTACGGGAGTGGCTGAACACCTAAAGCTCCTTCAGCAACTGCGCGCTGTGGAATATTCGGGCTTTTTGTCCTTGCCCTTAGAAGAATGGGCCGGCCGGTGAATTTCAAGCGCCTATGTATTTTGTCAGGTACTTGCAACCCAGGTTTCAGACACATGCGGGAACTGAAAGACCTCTGAAATCTGAGTTGCGAACACTTATGTATCTCTGCGGGACTCTGCAACTCGGGCCACGAACAGTTACAATTCCAATGGCCTCGACGTATGATGAATCTTCAAAATCAGGATTCGCTCATCCGGCAGCAATTCGTAGATAATGCGATAGTTGCCTTCCAGCAACTCCCGCAACGATTCGTCATTCGGAGCTTCGGGCAACTTGCGCCCTGACTGCGGGAAGTTGTGCAAAACATCAACCCGGCTGATGATTTTGTCCAGCAAGCGCTTCGCGTAAGCTGGGGAGTTTTGCGAGAGGTATTCGTGTAACTGGTGCAGGTCGTCGCGGGCACCGTTGGTGAAGGTTATTTTTGCCATGAGCTCACCTCGCGCTTCATGTCTTCAAAGGATACCGTTTCACCGTTCTCACCCTGCTTGCGGCGATTTTCAAGCTCCTCCAGCAGAATCAAACGTTCCACCAACTCATTAAGCTCAAAATTGAGTGGGAGGGATTTAATAGTTTCGATGGCAGCTTGCTGATTCATGGCGTAGTAGCAATAGTATGTAAAGCAAGATACGCCTGCTACGAATAGGTTGGTTCAACGAATGGATGAAGCTGGTCAAAATCGCCCTTCCAAAGCCCAACCGCACCCCCTATCTTTGCCCTCCCTTAATCCCAGCCCTAGCCTCGCACCATGAAATTCATCGTATCCTCCTCCGCGCTGCTTAAGCAGCTGCAAAGCATCAACGGCGTGGTCACGAACAACCCCGTGGTGCCCATTCTGGAGAACTTTCTCTTTGAGATTGAGGCCGGTAAGCTCACCATCACCGCTTCCGACCTGGAAACGAGCATGATTACCGAGCTGCCCGTGGAGGCTCGCGACACCGGCCGCATCGCCGCGCCCGCCCGCATCCTGCTCGACACCCTCAAGAACCTGCCCGACCAGCCCGTCACCTTCACGCTGGACGAGGAAACATACACCATCGAAATCAGCTCGGCGAATGGCCGCTACAAGCTGGCCGGCGAGAACGCCGCCGACTTCCCCCGCGTGCCGGTGGTGAAAGGCTCGGCCCCGATTGAGATGCCCTCGTCGTCGCTGGCACGTGCCATTAATAAAACCATCTTCGCGGTGAGCACCGACGAGCTGCGCCCGGCCATGACCGGCATCCTCGTGCAGCTGGCCGACGCCCAGGTGACCTTCGTGGCCACCGACGGGCATCGCCTGCTCCGCTACCGCCGCCAGGATGTGGGCGCCGGCCAAACCGCCAACCTCATCATCCCGCGCAAAGCCTTCAACCTGCTGAAGGGCACGCTGCCCTCGGAGGCCACGCCGGTGAAAATCGAGTTCAACCAGAGCAATGCCTTCTTCAGCTTCAACCAGATGCGCCTCGTGTGCCGCCTGATTGATGAGCGCTACCCCGACTACGAGAACGTGATTCCGGTGAGCAACCCCAACAAGCTCATCATCAACCGCGCCGAGCTGCTGAATTCGGTGCGCCGCATCAGCATCTACTCCAACAAAACCACCCACCAGGTGCGCCTGCGCCTGGCCGGCTCCGAGCTGGTGGTTTCGGCCGAAGACCTCGATTTCAGCAACGAAGCCAAGGAAACGCTGAGCTGCCAGTACGACGGCGAAGACATGGAAATCGGCTTCAACGCCCGCTTCCTGCTCGAAATGCTCTCGAACATCGACTCCGAGGAAATCACCCTGGAGCTGAGCACGCCCAACCGCGCCGGCCTGCTCATGCCCACCACCCCCGACGACAACGAAAGCATCCTGATGCTGGTGATGCCGGTGATGCTGAACAACTACGTCTAACTTTTTGCCTTCAGAACTGTCATCCTGAGCGGAGCGAAGGACCTTATCACCACCGAACGAAAACCGTTCTGACTGGATAAGGTCCTTCGCTCCGCTCAGGATGACAACTTTTTACCCCTTATGAAAAAATCAGAAATACGCTTCAGCATCGCCCTCGACGACAACAAAGTACCCGAGGCCATCAGCTGGTCGGCCACCGATGCGGGGCCGGATATCCACTTTGCCAAAGCCATCAACGTGGCGCTGTGGGACCGGGAGCAGGCCGGCACCATGAAAATCGACCTCTGGACCAAGGACATGCCCGTGGACGAGATGAAGCGCTTCGTGGTCGATAACATCGGCTCGATGGCCGAGAACATTGTGACGGCTACCGACGACAAGGAAATGGCCAATAAGATGCGTGCCCTCTGCAAAGAGCTTTCGGACTACCTTGACAAGCAAGAACAGGGCCAGTAGCCCTGTAGCACATGATTTAGCTTGTGCATCTTGTGAACAGCATTTTATAAAAAAGCCCCGTCGGAATTCTCCGGCGGGGCTTTTTGCATTCGGGGCGCAAGTCAAAGCGTGCGCTACAGGCTAGCGGGCATTGCGGCCCAGGTTGCCAGCAGGACGGTTGACGGGCCGGGTGCTGGTTGGTGAGATGGAGGCATCGTTGGCCCGGGCGGGCGCGGGATTCTGCACCGAATTGGTGAGCAGGATGCTGGCCGACTGGCTGGCAAAGTCCTTATCGTACTTGTAGTAGTTGGCGCGCGAGCCGAAGTAGCTGCTGTACTGGTCGTTGCTGAGCACGGCCTGCAGCTCACGGTCACGCTCTTTGCACACGCCATTGCACTGCTCGTCAATCAGCTTCTGGTTGCCGGCATTTTTGCGCTCGATGGCGGCCATTTTTGCTACTTTGTCGGCGTTGATGGCACGAAGTTTCTCAGCCTGGTAATTGTTGAGGCGCAGGTCTCGCACCATCTGGTTGCTGAGGTGGTCGGCGCGCTCGGTTACGGGGTTGAGGCGGGGCGTGGACTGGGTTTTGTCCTGCACCTGCACGTTGTTGTTGGGAGCTTGCTGAGCAGAAGCGGCACCAGCCAGCAGCGTCAAGAGAACGGAAGCAAAAGCAGTTTTCGTAGTCATCGTCGTAGGGTTTAGGTAACACACTTACGCAAGGGCCGTGCCAGCCACCGGCGGCGCGGATACTGATTTCAACGAATAAAAACGCGCTGCGGTTCGGTTTTAGTGCTTCCGCATTGCGCCGATGCTATATTCTACCACTTGTTTTTCCACATCATCGACTCTACCGGTTTGTCGGTTTTGTCGTTGTATTTGGCGTTCTGCTTGCGGTTGTAAAGCGTGTTGACATCGCCCTGCACGGTGAAATAAATGAGCTGGCCGATGGGCATGTTGTGGTAAATCCGGACGGGCATCGACACGCTGATTTCCAGCGTCCAGTGGTTGCAGAAGCCCACGTCGCCCTTCCCGGCGGTGGCGTGGATGTCAATGCCCAGCCGGCCCACGCTGCTCTTGCCTTCGAGGAAGGGCACGGTGGCGTGGGTTTCGGTGTATTCTTCCGTCACGCCGAGGTAAAGGCGACCGGGCTGCAGCACAAAGCCTTCTGCCGGGATTTCAAAGGTGTCGATTTCGTTGTGCTTGCGCGCATCCAGCACTTCGTCGCGGTAGGTGGCCAGGTACTTGCCCAAGTGCACATCGTAGGAGTTGGTGCCCAGGCAGCTGCGGTCGTAAGGCTGAATAACAATGGTGCCTTTTTCGATTTCCGCGAGGATTTGCTGGTCGGTAAGAATCATGGAGCTGGTGAACGGATTGCTTGGGGTTTGCAGAAAATGGAAGGTGGCGGGTTAATCGTCGTCGTGATGGCGGTAGGGGCCGTTCGCGGGTTCGGGTCCTTCGTCCTCGTCCTCATCGTCCTCGTAGCTGTCTTCGCGCAGGCCGGTGTTGCGGGTGGGGCGCAGGCGACTGGCAATGCTGCGGGGCTCGGGCTCCGGTTCGGGGTCGGCAGCCAGGTTGTTGATGCGCCGGCTGATGCCAGGCAACATGCTGGTAATGATGTAAAAAAGCATCACAACACTGGCCAGGCTGAGCAGCAGCGTGAAGTAGTCGAGCCAGTCGTGCTGCGGCGCGGGGCCGCTGACGGCGGGCGCGCTGGTGAGCGGCGCTTCGTCGGCCACGGCAGCGGGGGCCGTTTCCGGATTGGCGTCGCCGTTGGTGGTGAGGGGCGCGGTGACGGGGGCCTCGGGCTGGGCGTCGCTTTCGGCGGCAGCGGCGGCGGGGCCGGCGGGCGCGCCGGAATCGTTGAACTGCGCGGTGGCCTGCTGAATCAGGCGCTGCTCGGCCCGGATGAGGGACACCCGCTCGTCGCGCGGCAGGTTGTGAATGAAAAACTCGAAATTCTTGTCCAGCAGCACCGATTTGAGCTGTTTCTCGAACTCAGCCAGCGTGAGCGCGCCGTTGCCGAAGCGGTTTTTGTAGCGCTCGGCAATGCCGTTGTAGTTCATAAACAGCTGCTTCAGGCCGGCATTGTCGCCGAAGCCATCGAAGCTGCGGCGGGCGGCAGCGGTGCGCAGCGTGAGCGGGAATTTGCCCCGGGTGAACGACTTGTCGTACACCGTTTCCATGGTGCGAAAATTCAGCTCGTCGATGGTTTTATCGAAGAGGCGCTTGTTGGCCTGCGCGGGCGTTTCGGCACGGGCCAATTGCCCCAGAAACAGCAGAAAAACTAGAAAAACCTGTTTTACCATGCGGCAAAGGTAAAGCGCAAGGGTGCGCAAGGTGAAAAAAGGTTTCGCGGAGTTTTCGGCTGTCATGCTGAACGCAGTGAAGCACCTTCTCCCGTTTGAACATTGCGTTCCGACGGGAGAAGGTGCTTCGCTGCGTTCAGCACGACAGGCAATGACTACAGATTGTGCGCCTCCATCAGCGACTCGCGGCAGGCTTTCAGGTACAGCTCTACCAGCTCGTCGGTGATGGCCGTGGACACGAACAGGGCCTCAAACTGCGAGGGCGCCAGGTAGATGCCCCGGTTCAGCATGGCGTGGAAATAGCGACCGAAGGCGGCGGTATCGCAATGCTTGGCATCGTCCAGATTATTCACCGGCTTATCGGTAAAAAACAGGCTGAACATGGAGCCCACGCGGTTCACGGTGTAGTTCAGGCCCAGCTCGGCGGCAATCTGGCGGGTGCCGTCGGCGAGGCGGGCGCTGCTGGCTTCGAGGGCCGTGTAAAGCTCGGGGTGCTCGTGCAGGTAGCGCAGCTGGGCCATGCCGGCGGCCGTGGCCATCGGGTTGCCGGAGAGCGTGCCGGCCTGGTACACTTTGCCGGCCGGTGCCACACAGTTCATGATGTCTTCGCGGCCGCCGTAAGCGCCCACGGGCAGGCCCCCGCCGATGATTTTGCCCAGCGTCGTCAGGTCGGCTTTGATGCCATAGAGCTGCTGCGCGCCACCCGGCGCGAGCCGGAAGCCGGTCATCACCTCATCGAAAATCAGGACGATGCCGTGCTCGGTGCAGAGGTCGCGCAGGGCTTGCAGAAAGCCTTCGGCGGGCGCTACGAGGCCCATGTTGCCCACCACGGGCTCCAGGATGAGGGCGGCAACCTGGCCGGGGTTGGCGGCGATGAGGGCCTGCACGGCGGGCAGGTCGTTGTAGGGCGCGGTGAGGGTATCCTGGGCCACGCCCTGGGTCACGCCGGCCGAGTCGGGCTCGCCGGCGGTGAGGGCCCCGCTGCCGGCGGCAATCAGGAAAGCATCGCCGTGGCCATGGTAGCAGCCTTCAAACTTGATGATTTTGGCGCGGCCGGTGTAGCCCCGCGCGGCCCGGATGGCCGACATGCAGGCCTCGGTGCCGGAGTTCACGAGGCGGACTTTTTCGATGCTGGGCACCATCTGCCGAATCAACTCGGCCATTTCCACCTCGCGGTGGGTGGGCGCGCCGAAGCTGAGCGAGTGTGGCAGCGCCTGGCTCACGGCATCGAGCACCACCTGCGGGGCGTGGCCGAGAATCATCGGGCCCCAGGAGTTGATGAAGTCCACGTAGCGGTTGCCGTCCACGTCGGTGAGCCAGGCCCCGTGGGCGCTTTGCATGAACACCGGCGAGCCGCCCACCGAGCGAAAGGCGCGCACCGGGGAGTTTACCCCGCCGGGAATGAGGGTTTTGGCGCGTTCGAACAGGGTGGCGGAAGTGGTGAGATTGAGCATGTTTGGGGTCAGTATTGGTTGATTATGGCCGTCATGCTGAGCGTAGCCAAAGCATCTCTACCGAATTACTCTTGAGGTAGAGATGCTTCGGCTACGCTCAGCATGAAAGCCTACTTGTCAAGGAAAAGCCCTAGCGCAGCACCTGAGTTTCCAGGTTGTTGAGCTTCACAATGGGCACCACCTGGTTGTCGTGCGCGCCGCCGGAATAGCTCTGGCCCTCGAAGATGGCCCCAGGCTGCTGGGGGGCATTGGCCAGGCCAGCTTGAAAAGCCGGGCCGTACTGAAACAGCGCATTGCCGAAATAGAGCAGCAGCTCGAAGCCCTGGTCGGCGTACACGGAGGGCGGCAGGTGCTGGCTCAGCAGGTAGAGCTGGCGGAAGCGACGGAAGCCGGGCGCGGCTTCGTCGAAGTATTTGGACTGAATGAAATAGACGTTGCCGCTGAGCTGGCCGAGGTCGACGCGGGGGTTTTCGAGCCAGGCGCTGGGGCACACCAGGGGCAGGCGCGGCGTGCCGGCGGGCGTGGCGCGCAGGGCGGCCAGCGCCACCGGGCCGGTACGGCGGTTATCGGAAGCCACCATCAGGTGGCTGGCCCCGGCCAGGTCGAGCCCGGCAAAAGCGGTGCTTACCTCGGCCTCAACTTCGGGATTGAACCGGCGCAGGGTGCTGAATTTGCCGCCCAACTCCTCGTAAGTCGATTTATAAGCGGCGGCAAATGAAGTGTCGTCGTAGCCGTCCTCGTTCAGCAGAATGGCGGGCTTGCCGATGCCAAAGGCATTGGCGGCGAACTGGGCGGCCAGTCGGCCCTGCGTGGCGGCGCTGGGCGCAAACAGGTAGTGCCAGGGGTTGTCGAGCACCAAAGCGCCGTCCTGCGAGAGCGGATTGATGCAGACAATCTGATGTTCCTGCGCGTAGCGGGCCAGCAAGCGGGCACCCGACTTATAAACCGGCCCGATGAGCATGTCCATGCCGGCCAGTTCGGGCAGGGCCAGGGTCTGCTTCAGGGTGAGGGTGTCGGCCCCGGTGTCGTAGGCAAACAGCTGGACGGGGTGACCGGCCCGCTGCAGGCTGTCCTGGGCCAGGCGCAGGCCGGCGTAGAGGTCGGTCACGAATTGGTTTTTGCGAACGGTCTGCCAGCTGGGGTCGCTCAGCTCGAAGGGCAGCAGCACGCCGATGTTGTAACTGGCTTTGCGCACCGACACGGGGCGCGGGCGCGGCGTGTAGCGGGCGCGGTCGAGGCTGAATTTGCCAATCAGTTCGTCGAGCTGCGGGCGGTCGGCCTCGGTGTAAGCCCCGCCGATGATGAGGTGGTCGGCGTAGGCGCGGGCCAGGGTGGCGTCGTCGGGGTAGCGGCGCAGGTTGCGCAGCCAGGTGTTGCGGTCCCTGATGCGCGGCAGGTAGGTGGCCTTCATGGCTTCGCGCTCGGCCACCAGCTTGTCGGGCGGCAGCAGGGCCAGGGTTTTGAGCGCCGTGTCGAAATCCTCCTGCTCAAACGAAGCCTGCCCCTGCAGGAACAGCGCATCGGGCATGTTCGGGTAGGTGGGGTACTCGGTGCGCAGCAGGTTGAGCAGCTGCTCGGCATCGGCCCACTGCCTGAGGCGGGCGGCGGCCACGGCGGCCAGGTAGGCAGCATCGGCGGCGCGGGCAAAGCGGGAGGTGGGCTGGGCCAGGAGCTCCAGCTGGGCCAGCGCGGCGGCGTAGTTGCCCTGGTCGAGCTGGGTTTTGCCGGCGCGGTAGCGCACGTTGGCTTCGGCGGGCGGCACGGCGGTGGGGCGCGGCTTGGGAGCGGGCGCCCTGGTGGCTGCCGGCCGGGCGGCGGGCGCGGCGGTAGCAGCCGGCGCTTTGGTGGCGGCTGGTACCGTTGGGGCGGGTGCTTTAGCGGCCGGCGCTTTGGTGGGCGGAGGCGAGGCCGGCACCTGGGCCAGCGCCGGGCTGGCGAGCAGCAGGCCGGCCGCCAGCCATCGGAGCGACTGCCGCGTAGAAAGTAACGTCATTGAACCAGAAAACAGACTTGCCCGCGTGGAAAGCCGGGCAAAATTAGCTATAAAATGCGGGGGCTATACGCAGCCCGCCGGCGGCGGCGTTGTCGTTCGGCCAGCGCGCCCAGGGCCGCAACCTGCTATGGCCACAACCTGGCGCTTCTCGTTTAACTTTATGCCTATGCAAGCCACTACCCTTCCCGGCCTCCCCTTCTCGCGCGCCCGGCTCACGCTGGTGTTTGTGCTGGCCGCCTCCATCGCCCTGAGCGTGCTCCTGATTATCGGCCGGGCGGCCATGACGGGCCGCCTCACCTTCCTGTTCCTCATCTGGAACCTGTTTCTGGCCGTCATTCCGTTCGGCCTCAGCACCATGCTGGGCACCGCCAAAGGGCCGCTAAAGGCGCGCATGCTGCTGCCGGTGGGCGCGGCGTGGCTGCTGTTCTTCCCCAATGCGCCCTATATCCTCACCGATTTATTCCACCTCGACACCCGGCCCGGCGTGCCGCTCTGGTACGATTTGGCCCTCATTCTGAGCTGTGCCTGGAACGGCCTGATGCTGGCCTACGCCTCCCTCTCCGACATGCAGCGGCTGGTGCAGCAGCGCCTGGGCTTCTGGGCGGGCTGGGCGTTTGCCACGGTGGCGCTGCTGCTCAGCAGCTTCGGCATCTACCTGGGCCGCTACCTGCGCTTCAATTCCTGGGACATTCTCACCAACCCGCTCACGCTGTTCTACGACATCATCAACCGCGTGCTGCACCCGTTCTCGTTCCCCGGCACCTGGGGCGTGACGCTGGTGTTTGGGCTGTTTTTGCTGATGGGCTACGGCACGGTGCGGCTGCTGGGCCGCACGCACGAGGAAGGGCAATAGCCGTTTTCGGGGCAGGGAAACAGGCTATCCGGCCAGGATGCGCAGGGTTTTCTCGTCTTTGGCCCCGTGGTAAAACTTGTCGAGCACCTGCTGAAACACCGGCGGCGCACCGGGCAGCGTGGCGAAAAGCGTCATGGACGAGCGCAGCTTCAGGTCGTCGGGGCTGCCCATGATGGCGTGGGCATCGTTCGAGGCCAGGCCCAGCAAGGCCCCGCTGATGCCGAGCAGCCGCGGCCCCAGCACCGGATGGGCCAGGAAATCGGCGGTTTCCTGCACGTTCTTCAGCGCGTAGAGCCGGGCGTATTCGCTGCTGCCCAAGCCCTGAATTTGCGGAAAAACGTACCACATCCAGTGGGTGCGCTTGCGGCCGCTGCAGATTTCGGCCAGCGCGTTGGCATAGTTGCGGGCCTGGGCTTCGGTGAATCTTTCCAGCGGGTCTTTCATCGGCTTGTCTACGCTTAGCTCAATACCAGTACGGAGCCGGCCGCAGGATGGATAAACCGGCGGCGGCGTGCAGTCGTCGGCCGCGCCGTAGCTTCGCCCCGAGGGCGCAATTCTACTCCCAAGCCCCTGCCCATAACATGACCAAACGACTACTTTTTGGCCTCCTGGCGCTGCTGCCCGGCCTGGCCCTGGCCCAAAAGCATAAGCCCAAACCCGCCCCGCCCAAAGCCGCCGGCCCGTATTTCCAGCAGGAAGTCAATTATTCCATCGACGTAGCGCTCGACGACAAGGCCAATACCCTCAGCGGCCGCGAAGAGCTGACCTACGCCAACCACTCGCCGCAGGCCCTCACCTTCATCTGGTTTCACCTGTGGCCCAATGCCTACAAGGACAATTCCACGGCCTTTGCCCGGCAGCAGCTGCGCAATAACAAGCGCACCTATCAGTTTGCGCCGGCCGAGGGCCGGGGCTTTATCGACGGGCTCGATTTTAAGGTAAATGGCCAGGCGGCCAGGCTGGAATACGACCCCGCCAATGCCGACATTGCCAAGCTGGTGCTGCCGCAGCCGCTGGCGCCGGGGGCCACGGCCACCATCAGCACGCCGTTTCGGGTGAAGATTCCGGCGTCGTTTTCGCGGTTCGGGCACGTGGGCCAGAGCTACCAGATTACGCAGTGGTACCCCAAGCCGGCCGTGCTGGACCGGCGCGGCTGGCACCCCATCCCCTACCTCGACCAGGGCGAATTCTACTCCGAGTTTGGCTCCTTCGATGTCACCATCACCCTGCCCGCCAACTACATTGTGGGCGCCACCGGCGAGCTGCAAAACCCCGACGAGCGCGCCCGCATGGACGCCCTGGCCGCCGCCGGCGCCGCCAAGAAAACAGCCAAGGATTTCGGCTCCGACCTCAGCTTTCCGGCCTCCGACGCCACCACCAAAACCCTGCGCTACAAGCAGGACCGGGTACACGACTTCGCCTGGTTTGCCGACAAGCGCTTCAACGTGCTGAAAAGCGGCGTGACGCTGCCTTCGGGCCGCACGGTCACGTCGTGGGTGCTTTTCACCAACCGGGAACCCGAAAAATGGATAAAGGGCCTGCAGGACGTGAACGACGCCCTCACCTACTACTCGCGCTGGGTGGGCGAGTACCCCTACCCGGCCGCTACGGCCGTGGACGGTGCCCTGAGCGCCGGCTCGGGCATGGAGTACCCCATGGTGACCGTGACCATGCCCGAAGCCATTGTGCACGAGGTGGGCCACAACTGGTTCTACGGCATTCTGGGCTCGAATGAGCGGGACTTTCCGTGGATGGACGAGGGCGTAAACTCCTACGAGGACCACCGCGTGAGTGCGCGCGACACGCTGCACCCCGGCGGCATGCTGGCGTTTGCGCAAAGTCCCAAAATTGCCCGCACGTTCGGCCTCGAGAGGCTGCCGGCGTCGGCTTTCGACCAGGTGCCCTACCAGGCGCTGGCCAGCCGGGGGCTCGACCAGCCGGTGCAGGGCCCTTCGATGGCCAGCTACACGATGGTGAACTCCGCCGTCATCGTGTATGAGAAAACCGCCGCGCTGCTGAAGTACCTGGCCGGCTACCTGGGCCAGGAGAAGTTCGACGCGGCCATGCACCTCTACTACGAGCGGTGGCAGTTTAAGCATCCCTACCCGGAAGACCTGCAGGCCGTGTTTGAGGAAAGCACGGGCCAGAAGCTGGGCTGGTTTTTCCAGGGAATGCTGACCAATACGCAGCATTACGATGCTGATTTGCAGACTCTGGCCAGCTTTGCCGACGTAGTGAAGGTGCTGGTGCGCACCGACTCGCCCACGCCCTGGGCCGTGCCGGTGTCGTCCGTGGATGCCAGCGGCAGGGTGCTCGAAACGCTCTGGACGCCGCCCTTCGGCAACACCGACCCCAACGCCGAGGAAGAAGCCACCAGTCAGCTCAATTTCCGGCGCGAAAACGTGGCGGCGCTGGTGGTGGATGCCGCTTACCTCACCCCCGAGCTCAACCGCCGCAACGACCGCCTCACCGTGGCCGACCACCCGTCGCGGGCCACGCCCCTGCGCCTGCGGCCGCTGGCCAGCGTGGAGCGCTGGGACAAGGCCACCATCAGCTGGCTGCCGGTGCTGGGGGCCAATACTTCCGATAAATTCATGCTCGGCGCGGCGTTCTACAACAGCCCGCTGGTGCCCAAGCGGCTGCAATACCTGGCCATGCCCATGTACAGCTTCAACCGGAATGAGCTCAACGGCATCGGGCAGGTGCAGCTGAATGTGCTGCCGGCCCACTTTTCGCGCCAGGCGGCCCTGGCCTTCGGGGTGCAGCGCTTCGAGCGCTATATCAAGTACGAGCCCAGCGTGAGCCTGGTGTGGCCCCACGCGCCGGGCCAGGGCCCCAGGCAGCGCCTCACCCTGGCCAACACCATTGTGAAGGACGAAGACCGCAACCAGACCGGCGTGTTTCAGGCCGTGGACTACCGCGTGAGCCACGGCAACGCCCTGCAGGGCTGGAGCGCGGCCGTGGACCTCAACCGCATGATTGCCAGCAGCGCCGACGATGCCAGCAACCGGCAGTCGGTGTTGCTGCGCGCCAGCGCCAGCTACTACCGCTACTACTCGCCCCGCAAAAAGGTGCAGGCGCGCCTGTTCGGCGGCCGGTTTCTGCAGCAGCCCGGCGGCTCCGGCTTCGTGCTGGGCCTGAGCGGCAGCCCCGACTACCGCCGCCAGACCGCCTTCCTCGACCGCCAGCAGATTTCGCACGCCCTCACCGCCCAGCTGCACCAGACCGACGACCGCGACGGCGCCTTCAAAGGCTTCCTGCCCGTGGCCGATACCAAATGGCTCAGCACCCTCAACCTGCAGGTCGATTTGCCGGTGACGCGCCTGGCCGTGTTCGCCGATTTTGGGGCCACCCACGACTATTTCCGCCCCAGCGAATCGACTACCCGCGCCGCCCAGCGCCTCTACTACGACGCCGGCCTGGTGGTGCCCGTGATACCCGAGATTTTCAGCTTCTATCTGCCCGTGGCGGGCTCGCAGTACGCCAACGGCTTCCCCGGCAGCCGGCAGGATTTCACCGACCGCATCCGCTTCGTACTGAATCTGAACAAAATCAACCCCTTCCGGCTGCTCGATGAGCAGCTGGCGCAGTAAATACGGTCCCGCCTGTCCTCCTGAGCGCAGCGCAGGACCTTCTCACGTCCCAACACCAAACCTTCTGGCGGGAGAAGGTCCTGCGCTGCGCTCAGGAGGACAGATGAGGTGTTCATTTCTTCTTGATTTCCATTGACTCATCCCATGCAATGGCCGCGCCTGCTCTCGCAGCGCCGCTTTCCCGACCAGCAGCTGCCGCCCGCCAGCGCGGCCCCCGTGCGCGGGGCCTTCGTGCAGGACTACGACCGGGTGGTGTTCAGCTCTGCCTTCCGCCGCCTGCAGCGCAAAACCCAGGTAATGCCCCTGCCCGAAACCGATTTCGTGCACACCCGCCTCACCCACTCCCTCGAAACCGCCGTGGTGGGCCGCTCGCTGGGCCGCCTCGCCGCCCGCCATTTGCTGGAAGCCGATGCCGAGCTGGCCGCGCAGCTGCCCAACCTCGACCAGGACTGCGGCGACATTGTGGCCGCCGCCTGCCTGGCCCACGACATCGGCAACCCGCCCTTTGGCCACTCCGGCGAAGACGCCATCAGCAGCTACTTTCTCAGCCCGGCTGCCGCGCCGTACCTGGCGCAGCTGAGCGCCGCCGAAGTAGCCGATTTGCAGCATTTTGAAGGCAACGCGGCCGGCTTTCGCATCCTCACGCACACCTACGCGGCGCACAGCTCCGGCACCGCCGGCCTGGGCCTCACCTATGCCACGCTGGGCGCGTTTACCAAGTACCCGCGCCCCAGCCTGGTGCCCGAGGCCGCCAAAGTCGGCGGCGCGTCAGAGAAGAAATACGGCCATTTCCAGACCGAAGCCGCGCGCTTCCGGCACGTGGCGGCCGAGCTGGGTTTGCTGGCCAAAGCTGCCGATGCCGGCTTCTACCACCGCCACCCGCTGGCCTTTCTGGTGGAGGCGGCCGACGACCTCTGCTACCGCATCATCGACTTCGAGGACGGCCTGAAGCTGGGCCTCATCGCGCCCGAAACCGGCCTGCCCCTGCTCAAAAAGATGCTCAACGACCCCGCCGGCCGCGTGGGCAGCGTGCAGTGGCACGACTGGCGCGAGGAGTTGGGCTACGTCCGCGCCCGCCTCATCGGCAAGCTGGTGGCCGAGCTGGCGGGGCTGTTTGCCCGGCACGCCCCCGCCATCCTGCGCGGTCAGTACGACCAGTCCCTCATCAAAGAGTTGGCCTGCTGGGCCGATTTGCAGGAAGTGCAGCGCCTGAGCATCAACCAGCTCTACCGCAGCCGCCCGGTGCTCGAAATCGAAGCCGCCGGTTTCGAAGTCCTCGGCGGTCTGCTCGACGCTTTCCTCTGCGCCGTGTTCGATGCCAGCCAGGGCCACCGCAGTCGCAAGCTGCTCCTGCTGCTCCCCGAGCAGTTCCGCGCCGAGGGCCACCAGGCCCACGTCTCGCCCTACGAAAAAATCCTCCTGCTCACCGATTTCGTGGCCGGCATGACCGACCAGAACGCGCTGAGCCTGTACAAGACCATCAAGGGAATTGAGCTGCCGAAGGGGTTTTAGACTCGATTCCTTTGGTGCTGTCCCAATAAGAACTGCCCATCAGGAAAAGCACTGCTAACAAACACATACAACCACAAGTGACCAGAAAAACTAGCCACTTGATTATGCGCTTCCAGAATGCTTGCTTCACTACCAAGCCCGGCCAAGCCAGCCAAAAGTAGCAGGCTAACAACAGCATCAGAACGGCAAGGGTTACATAAAGCATTTCAACTGGGTTGCTTGCTTCCACTATGTTAAACTTACTGTTGCTCGCGCTCATGTAGCGCCACCAGATTCGCCAGCAGCGACTCCAGCAGCTTGCGCCCCTTCCAGACTGATTTCAGCTTTCCGCGAATCTGCTCCGCCGTCTGCACAAATTCCTGCTCTTCGGCCTGCTCGTGGCCTTCGTCGGCCATCAGCTGCTCCACCATTTCCACCGTCATTTCGGGGTGAAACTGCAAGCCAATCACGCCATCACCCCACACAAAGCCCTGCGTAGCCGTCGCCGCCGACATGCCCACGCGCTGCGCACCCGGCGGCACCGTAAACGTATCCAAATGCCAGTGTAGCACGGCAGCCTTCTCGGGCCACCCACGCAGCAGCGGATGCTCCAGCGACTTCCCTGAAAACCGCACGGTCCAGAAGCCAATTTCCGAGGCGTGGTTCGGCCGTACTTCGCCGCCCAGCGCCTCGGCTACCAGCTGCGCGCCCAGGCAAATGGCCAGCGTAATCTTTCCCGCCCGCAAGGCTTCGCGAATGAAGGCCTTCTCTTCGCGCAGCCAGGGCACATGCGCTTCGTCGTGCACGCTCATAGGGCCACCGAGAATTAGCAGGCCATCAAAATCCGTTAATGCCGGGAATGGCTGTTCAGGCTCAAACAACTTCGTGAACGAGAGCGAATGCCCGTGCGCCGCCAGCCAGTCGGCCGCGTGGCCGGGGCCTTCGTTGGGCATGTGTTGGAGGCAGTGCCAGCGCATGTGTTCGTTGGAATTATGGTGATAAAATAGAACGTCCTGCTGAGCGCAGCCGAAGCATCTCTACCACAATAGTAACGGAATTACTACCACACGCGAGATGCTTCAACTGCGCTCAGCAGGACGTTCTACAGAAACTCAAAATCCGGCTATTCCCACTCAATCGTCGCCGGGGGCTTGCTCGAAATATCGTACACCACGCGGTTGATGCCCCGCACCTGGTTGATGATTTTATTCGAAACTTCAGCCAGAAACTCATAGGGCAGGTGCGCCCAGTCGGCGGTCATGCCGTCCACGCTGGTCACGGCGCGCAGGGCCACCACCCGCTCGTAGGTGCGCTCGTCGCCCATCACGCCCACGCTCTGAATGGGCAGCAGCATGGCGCCGGCCTGCCACACGTGCTCGTAGAGGTTGTGCTCTTTCAGCAGGTTGATGAATACGCCGTCGGCGCGCTGGAGCAGGTCTACTTTCTCGGGCGTGATGTCGCCGAGGATGCGGATGCCCAGGCCGGGGCCGGGGAACGGATGGCGGTTCAAAATCTCGGCTGGCAGTTCCAGGGCCGCGCCCACCTCGCGCACCTCATCCTTGAAGAGCATGCGCAGCGGCTCCACAATTTTAAGGTTCATTTTCTCGGGCAGGCCGCCCACGTTGTGGTGGCTTTTGATGGTCACGGCCGGGCCTTTCACCGATACCGACTCAATTACATCGGGGTAGATGGTGCCCTGGGCCAGCCAGCGGGCCCCCGTCACCTTCTGTGCCTCGCGGTCGAACACCTCAATAAACGTGCGGCCGATGGCTTTGCGCTTGGCTTCGGGGTCGGTGAGGCCTTCGAGGGCGGCGTAGAATTCGGGCGCGGCATTCACGCCGGTCACGTTCAGGCCGAGGCCCTCGTAGGCTTTGAGCACGGTGGCAAACTCGTCCTGCCGCAGCAGGCCGTTATCCACGAAAATGCCGTGCAGGCGCGGGCCGATGGCGCGGTGCAGCAGCAGGGCCGCCACGGAGCTATCCACGCCGCCGGAGAGGCCGAGAATCACCTGGTCGTCGGGGCCGATGGTGTGCTGCAGGGCCGTCACGGCCGAGTCCACGAAGTGGTCAGGCGTCCAGGTTTGGGCGCACTGGCAGATGTCCACCACGAAGTTGCGCAGCAGCTGCTTGCCTTCGGTGGAGTGCGTCACTTCGGGGTGAAACTGAATGCCGTAGGTGTCCTGGCCGTCGATTTTGAAGGCGGCCACTGCTACTTCCGGCGTGCTGGCAATGATGTCGTAGCCGGCCGGCAGGGTCTTGATGGTGTCGCCGTGCGACATCCAGACCTGCGAGCCGGTGTGCATGTCAGCCAGCAGCGCCGAGCCGGCGTCGAGCGAGGCCAGCCGGGCGCGGCCGTACTCGCGAATGGTGGCGGGCAGCACCTCGCCCCCGCCCTGCTGGGCCAGCAGCTGCGCGCCATAGCACACGCCCAGCACCGGCACCTGGCCCAAAATGTGGCTCAAATCCGGATTGGGAGCATCTTCGTCGCGCACCGAGCAGGGCGAGCCGGAAAGAATAACGCCCCGAATATCGTCGCTGATGACGAGGTTCGAGGCGTGGGTGAAGGGGTGAATTTCGCAGAACACATGCAATTCGCGAATGCGTCGGGCTATCAACTGCGTGTATTGCGAGCCGAAATCGAGGATGATAAGTCGTTCCATGGTGCAAAGTTAACCACGGATTCAGGCGGATTTTTCGGATTTCGCGGATTTTATGGTCGGCAGGGCCCAATTTGCCCATTTGGTATTCGCCTTGTTTTTGAAGGCATTTGCAAAATAGTCAGCCATTTACTTCAGCTGTTCCAGCCCTTACTACTCGATTGCTGCACAAAATCCCTGAAATCGATGCGAAATCCGATAAATCTGTGCGTACCTTTGCAGCGGCAAGTCAGAACGACCAGCTCCTGCTGAACTCCCCCAGGACCGGAAGGTAGCAAGGGTAGGTGGTTGTAGCGGTGCGATTTTGGCTTGCTTTTTTTTGTCTTTTCCAGTCGGCCCCGGCGCTGCTCACTTCCGCAACTTGGCGGGCCAATGAGTAGCTTTGGGGCCGACTTTTTTCCTCCTGAACTGCATGAAATTCTTCCTCGACACTGCCAACCTGAACGAAATCCGCGAAGCCGTGGAGCTGGGCGTCCTCGACGGCGTAACCACCAATCCTTCGCTGATGGCCAAAGAGGGCATTCGCGGCATCGACAACGTGATGGCGCACTACCGCCAGATTTGCGAGCTGGTGGACGGCGACGTGTCGGCCGAAGTCATTGCCACTGATTTCGACGGCATCGTTCGCGAAGGCGAGGAGCTGGCCGAGCTGCACCCCAACATCGTGGTGAAGGTGCCCATGATTAAGGACGGCGTGAAGGCCATCAAATACTTCGCCGACAAAGGCATCAAAACCAACTGCACCCTGATTTTCACCGCCGGCCAGGCCCTGCTGGCGGCCAAAGCCGGCGCTACCTACGTGTCGCCCTTCGTGGGCCGGCTCGACGACATCGGCCACGACGGCCTGCAGCTGGTGGAGCAGATTGTGCAGATTTTCAGCAACTACGGCTACCCCACGGAGGTGCTGGCGGCCTCGGTGCGCCACGTGCCGCACCTCATTCAGTGCGCCGAAATCGGGGCCGACGTAGTGACCTGCCCGCTCAACGTCATCACCGGTTTGCTGAGCCACCCGCTCACGGACAAGGGCCTGGCCACGTTTCTAGCCGACCATAAACGCGTTAATTCTTAACGCTTAATTAGGAATGAAGAATGAGGAATTAAGAATTTGACGTTCTGTAATTCCTCATTCTTCATTCTTCATTCCTAATTGCCACCATGTACATCATCAAAGTAAAAGGCAAGGCCAAGATTCCGGACTACATCCAGCTGCGGGACGAGGCCTTCGTGCTCATTGCCTATTTCCGCGCCGACCGGCCCCTGAAGGACCTGCACCGCTACGGCCTCGAAGGCAAGGAAACGGAGCTGGCGGCCGTGATTTCGGGGCTGGAGTTCGGGAAGCTGCAGCCGCTGAGTTTGTAAGGGTATGAGCGAGAATGTGATTGAGCTGCACGATGCCACGATAATGCAGGAGCAGCAGGCCGTGCTGCAGGGCGTGACGTTTGGGCTGGAAAAAGGCGAGTTCTGCTACCTCGTGGGCCGCACCGGCTCGGGCAAGTCGTCGCTGCTGAAAACGCTGTATGCCGACCTGCCGCTGCAAAGCGGCACGGGCACCGTGGCGGGCTACTCGCTGCCGAAGCTGCCGGCCGGCAAGGTGCCGTACCTGCGCCGCAAGCTGGGCATTGTGTTTCAGGATTTCCAGCTGCTAAGCGACCGCACGGTGGCTGAAAACCTGCTGTTTGTGCTCAACGCCACGGGCTGGAAGGGCAAGTCGCAGAAGCAGCAGCGCATTTCGGACGTGCTGGTGCGCGTGGGCCTGAGCGGGGCCGCCAACCGCATGCCGCACCGCCTCTCGGGCGGCGAGCAGCAGCGCGTGGTCATTGCCCGCGCCATGCTCAACGAGCCGGTGTTGCTGCTGGCCGACGAGCCCACCGGCAACCTCGACCCGGACGTATCGGCCAGCATCATGCAGCTGTTTGGCGAGATTAACAACGCGGGCACGGCCATTCTGATGGCCACGCACAATTTTCAATTGATAGAGCAGTACCCGCACCGCGTGCTGACGTGCAAAGACGGTGAGCTGCTGGATTCGGCGCGGGGCCACTAGCCCCTGGGCGGGAGCGTAGGAGCATTAACAAGCGCAAAATGGCCGACCGGGAAGGGCTTTCAATCCTGATTCCAGTTTTCAACTGCGACGTCACGAAGCTGGTGTGGCAGCTGGTGGAACAGGCCGTTGACTGGCCCGGCCCGGTTTCGATTGACCTGCTTGACGATGGCTCGGAGCGGGAGTTTCGCCTGCTCAACGCCCAGGTGGCCGACTGGCCGCTGGTGCGCTACCAGAAGCTGCCGCGCAACGTGGGCCGGGCCGCCGTTCGCAACCAGCTGGCCGCCAACGCCCGGCACGAATGGCTGCTGCTGCTCGACAACGACGGCTTGCTGCCCGATGCCCAGTTTGTGCGGCGCTACGCGGCGGCGCTGGGCCAGGCCCCCGTTCTCATTGGTGGCACCTGCTACCGCAGCGCGCCGCCGGCCGAGCCGGCGCTCTACCTGCGCTGGCACTACGGCCGGGTGCGCGAGGCCCGCGCGGCGGCCGTGCGGCAGGCGGCGCCCTACAGCCAGCTCACCATCAACAACGCGCTGGTTCGGGCCGCTATTTTCCGGCAATTCCCGCTTGACGAGCGCCTGACCGGCTACGGCCACGAAGACACCAAATTTGGCGTGGAGCTGGCAGCCGCGCGGGTGCCCGTGCGGCATCTGGACAACCCGGTACTGCACGAAGGGCTGGAACCGGCCGCCATTTTCCTGCAGAAGAGCGAGCAGGCCGTGCACAACCTGGCCCAGGTGTACCGGCAGGATGGCCTCGGCACCGACTCGCGCCTGCTGCAGGCGGTGCTGCGCCTGCAGCGCCTGGGGCTGGCGGGCGTGGCTGGGGCGATGCTGGCGGCAGCGGCCCCCCGGCTGCGGCGCCAGCTATTATCGGCCGCGCCGCGCCTGCGGGCGCTCGATTTGCTGAAGCTGCACTGGCTGCTGCGGGAGCTGGCCTGAGTTTACCCGGTATCTTTGGTCGGTCCCTTTTTCGCCGCTTTGCTTTGATTCTTCCCGCGCCCTCCGCCCCCATTCTGCTGCTCGATTTGGCGGCCGAGCACGCCGCCCTGCAGCCGGCGCTCAATAATGCCATGCAGGAGGTGCTGGATTCGGCGGCCTTCATTCAGGGGCCGGCCGTGGGGCAGTTTGCCGCCGAGCTGGGCGACTACCTGGGCGGCGCGCACGTCATCCCCTGCGCCAACGGCACTGATGCCCTCACGCTGGCCCTGATGAGCCTGAACCTGCCGGCCGGGGCTGAGGTCATCACGCCGGCGTTTACGTACGTGGCCACGCTGGAGGCGGCAGCGCTGCTGGGCCTGCGCCCAGTGCTGGTGGACGTGCGGCCCGATACGTTCAACATCGACCCGGCGGCGGCCGAAGCGGCCATCACCCCGCGCACGGGCGCTATCGTGGCCGTGCACTTGTTCGGGCAATGCGCCGATTTGGAGGCGCTGCGGGCCATTGCCGGGCGGCATGGCGTGGCCTTGATTGAGGACAACGCCCAGGCCATCGGGGCCAGGTTTCGGTTTGCCAATGGCGAAACGGCCTTTGCCGGCGCGGTGGGCGACGTGGGCACCACGTCGTTTTTCCCTTCCAAAAACCTCGGCGGCCTCGGCGATGGCGGCGCGCTCCTCACCCGCGATGCCGACCGCGCCGCGCTGCTCCACCAGCTCGCCAACCACGGCCAGAGCCGGAAATACCACCACCAGCGCATCGGCCTCAACTCCCGCCTCGACACGCTGCAAGCCGCCCTGCTGCGGGTGAAGCTGCAACAGCTGCCGCACAACACCGCCGCCCGCCAGGCCGTGGCCGCCCGCTACGATGCGGCCCTGGCGGCCGTGCCCGGCATCACCCCCCCCATGCGTGATGCGCGCAGCAGCCATGTTTTTCACCAGTACACCATTCAGGCAGAAGGCGCGGGCCGCCGCGATGCGCTGCAAAGCCACTTGCGCCGCTGCGGGGTGCCCACCATGATTTACTACCCGCTACCGGTGCACGCGCAGCCGGCGTATGCCTACCTGGGCTACCAGGCCGGGCAGTTTCCGGTGGCCGAGCGGCTGTGCGAAACGGTGGTATCATTGCCAATACACCCGCTGCTGACGGTGGAGCAGCAGGAATATATTGTCGGCTGCGTTGAGACGTTCTTTGGAAAATAATTCTGCTTCGTGACCGATTCTATTACTCTTTCCGTCCGGTTCGCCATCTGCGGCGTGGGCCATATCGGCCGCCGCCACGCTGCGCTGGTTTCGCGGCATCCAGGGGCTGAGGTAGTCGCGCTGATTGACAGCCGGACCGAGCTGCAACCCGGCCTTGCCGCCGAGTTTCCCGGCGTGCCCTTCTTCGCTTCCCTCGACGAATACCTGCAAACCGGCCCCGCCGCCGACGTGCTCACCGTGGCCACGCCCAACGGCCTGCACGCCCCGCAGGCGGTGGCCGGCCTGCGCCACGGCCTGCACGTTGTGATTGAGAAACCCATTGCGCTGCACAAGGCCGATGCCGAAACCATTGTGCACACGGCCCTGCAAACCGGCCGGCTGGTGTTTGGGGTGATGCAGAACCGCTACTCGCCCCCGGCCGCCTGGCTGAAGCAGGTGGTGGACGAAGGCCGGCTGGGCCAGGTGTTTCTGGTGCAGCTGAACTGCTTCTGGAACCGCGACGCGCGCTACTACCGCCCCGGCGGCTGGAAGGGCACGCAGGCGCTCGATGGCGGCACGCTCTTCACCCAGTTCAGCCATTTCGTCGATTTGCTGTACTGGGTGTTCGGCGACATTGCCAACATTTCGGCCCGCTTCCGCGACTTCACCCACGAAGGCCTGACCGAGTTTGAAGACAGCGGCCTCGTCACCTTCGACCTGGTGCGCGGCGGCAGCGGCACGCTCAGCTACAGCACCGCCGTGTGGGACCGCAACCTCGAAAGCTCCCTCACCGTGGTGGCCGAGCGCGGCAGCCTGCGCATTGCCGGCCAGTACATGGACAAGGTGGAGTACTGCCACATGGAAGGGTACGAAATGCCGGAATTAGCCCCCACCAACCCGGCCAACAACTACGGCGCCTTCCAGGGCTCGGCCGCCAACCACGTGCAGGTCATCGAAAACGTGGTGGATACCGTGCAGCGCCGCAGCTTTGCCACCACCAATGCGCTGGAAGGCCTGAAAGTGGTGGAAATTATTGAGCGCATCTACGCCTTGCGGCAGCCCCGCTAGCAATGCCGCAGCCCGTGTTGACGATGACCCGCAGGGAGTGGCTTTATTTCGGGCTGGCGGGCTTGCTCAAGCTGGGCCTGGTCGCGCTGATTTATTTCGGGCACGGCGGGAAGCAGGCGCCCGGCGCATGGCTGGCCGTGTGGAGCGGCGACACGTTTTCGTACCTCGACCCGGTCGAAAACCTGTTCCGCTACGGCACCTACGCCCAGGACCTGGCCCGCCTCGAAACCTATGCCGGGCGAATGCCGGGCTACGCCGTGGTATATGGCGGGCTGCGCCTGGCACTGGCCCCGGGCGCGGCCGCCGATGGCACGGTGGTGCTGCAGGTGCTCCTGAGCCTGGCCTCGCTCTATTGCCTGGGGCGGCTGGCCCAGGCGGCTACCCGCCGGGCCCCGGCGTTTCAATGGACGGTGCTGCTCTACGCCGCCAACACCTTCACCACGGTGTTCGACGTCCGGCTGCTCACCGAGAGCTTTGCCATCAGCGCCCTCATCATCGGCATCTACGCGTTCTACCTTGCCCAGCAGCGGCTTTCGGCGGCGTGGCTGCTGGCGGCGGGGGGCTGGCTGGCGTGGGCCATTTTTCTGCGGCCTTTTCTGGGGCCGGTGCTCGGCTTGCTGGCGGCCTGGTATTGGGGCCGTGCGTGGATGCCGGCCCACAACCAGCCGCAGCCCGCCCTGCGCCGCCACGTGCTGCAGGGCGCCTTGCTGCTGCTGCCGTTTCTGGTGGCCGATGGGGCCTGGGTGCTGCGCAACTGGCCGTGGTACCACCGCCTAGTGCCGTTGCAGAGCAATACGTGGGCCGGCTACAAAAACCCGCCCGCCCTGCTGGAGCTGAATGACTTCATGGGCGCCATTGGCGAAGAGCACGCCTGGTGGACGGCGGGCAGCGACATGGCGTGGTTCTACAAGCCCGCCGCGGAAGGCGCGCCCAACTTTCGGGGCCAGCCCGGCAAGCTGGCGCCGCCGGCCTACACCTACGACTCGCTGGTGCGGGTGCGCCACTACCTGGCCCTCGCCCGCGACAGCACCCAGCTGCCTGCCACCCGGCAGGCGGCCGAAACCAAAGCAAAACGGGCGCTGGTGGCCTACAAGCGCGCTTTCCAGCGGCTGCGGCCGGGCCGGGCTTATGGGGTTGCGCCCGTTAAGCTGGCCTACGGCCTGCTGCTGGCCCACCCCGGCGACTACCTGTTCCGGCGGCCGTTTGCGGAGCTGCCGCCCCTGCAGAAAGGGCTCAAAATACTCGTGCACCTCTGGTACCTGCTGCTGGTGGTGGCCGGCATGGTGGGCACGCTGCTGGCCGGGTGGCGGGCCGATTTCGCCGCCCTCATCGTGAAAGCGATACCGCTCTACTTAATCGGCTTGTTCTGCCTGGTCGTTCACCTGGTCGATGCGCGCTATTTTGCCCTGGGCTATCCGTTCGTCATCATCGGAGCGGTTAATCTTGCCCTGGCAGGGCTGGACTTTCTGCAACGAAAACGCAGCGGCGCAGCGTACTGATTGCGCGTTTCCCACTA
Organism: Hymenobacter daeguensis; assembly: GCF_054780555.1. Lineage (NCBI taxonomy): Bacteria > Pseudomonadati > Bacteroidota > Cytophagia > Cytophagales > Hymenobacteraceae > Hymenobacter > Hymenobacter daeguensis. The sequence goes on along the minus strand of NZ_BAAGWC010000005.1, from coordinate 49,171 downwards.
CCATCCCACTACCATCCCTTGTCATGCTGCCACTCCGCCAATGCTGGGTGCTCCTTGCCGGAGTCAGCTGTTTGCACTGCTCTTCGCCAAGCCAAAAAAACCCGGGGCCGGCCGAAGCAACCGTGCCCACCGAATGGATTGAAAAGGCGCAACGCTACCAATACCAGCAGAATAACCTGGCCTTGCTGAAGCAGCTGGAAGGCTTCGTCAAGCCCGATTCGCTGGCTGGCGAACGTGATTCCATTCACTTGGACCATAGCATCGAGTCGAAGCCGAATGGGTATTTCACGCCAATGTTCGTGAATCTGGACCAAGATGCCGCGCTGGAAATGCTTGGGATATTTGGCTACTATGGCCACGACCCTATGCTGGCCGTGTTTAAAAAAAGGGAAGATGCGTGGCACCTGATTTACCACGAGTCTTTTTTTCTTCATTCCGAAGACCCGGGCCTTCAGATTATCAATAGTCCGTCGGCCAGCAAGACCTTTTGCCTGCGCTCTATTCAGGAAACCGGCTCCGGTATCCGGCGCGACTCCTACCGGTTTTATAAGCTGATTAACAACCGGGTACGCTGTTGCCTGGAACTACCCAATCACACTTTCATCTACGGCTGGGGCCGGTATCTCAACCAGGAAGTCGGCTTAACGCTCCGGTTTACCAGCACCGACGAGGATGCCATTGTGGCTGATTATGCCTACTCTTTTTTTCCCGGGGCGGTGTACGACAAGGACGTGAGCTGGGCCGCGCATCCGGAAATTCCTTTTGTGAAGGGCGAGAATACGGCCTATTACAAATGGGATGCGGCCACATCAACCTATCGGCTCGAAACCTTTGACTCGGAGGGCCCGGCCGCGCTGACGCCGGCCAAAATAGCCACCTTCGGCAGCTTCGAAAACGACTCGCTGTTCGTCCGGGCCTTTGCCTACGAGCTTGGCGAAACGCTGCGCGAAGGCACGCCGACGGCCAAACGGCTGCTCAAGACCTACCTGGCCTCGGTGCAGCACCACCAAAAGCCAGCGGTACCGTCGGGTGAGCTGGAAGAAAAGCACCGTGAAGGCGGAACGAATTTTTACGGGCTGAAGCGGCCGCAGTAGCCGGGCCTCAGTGGCCGTTGTGCGCCCCTGGTGCCTCCTTAAGCGCCACAGACGGAGCTATTTTTTCGCATCCGTAAAGTTCTGCACCGAGTAGGCCACCCCGATGGTGAGGCCCTGCGAGAACTGCACGCTGCTGTCCTGGTCGTAGTCGTAGAGGGCGATGCCGTTGAGCGACACGTTGACGTATTTGCCCACTTTGGCGGTGAGGCCCACGTCGAGGCGGTGGTCAATTTCCTGCGGGTTGATGTTGCGGTAGTTGGCAAACAGCAGGTAGCGGGCCTTGAGGTTGACGTTGGGGCTGATGTTTTTGTCGAATTCGGCCAGGATTTGGGCGGCCAGCACCTCGAAGCGGGTGCTGTGGCCGGGGTTCACGCCGTAGGGCGTGTCGCCGAGGGCGGCCACGAAACGGTCGGCCCGGTTCACCACCGTGAGGCGCGGGGCAAAGGGCGCGAGGCGCAGGTGGAAATACGGCGCGGGGCGGTACTCAAAGCCGTAGGCGGCCGTGAGGAAGCCGGGGGCAAAGAAATCGGAGGTGAGCTGGGCACGGTCGAGGCCGGCGGCATCGGTGTCGTACTTGTAGCCGGGTGCGAACTGCGTGAGCAGGTTCAGCGACACGAACATGTCCCACTTCGGGCTCATGGTCCAGCCGTATTTGGTGTCGAGGTACAGGCGGTCCTGGTTTTTGCGGTAGCCCAGCCCCTTGGTTTGAGAAAAGGCGAACAGGAAATCGGCTTCGTTGTCGAAGCTGTGGGCCCCGCTCTTGCGGTTGGCTTTGGCATTGGCCAGGGCGTTGAAGCCGATGGTGTTGACGCCGCCGCCGCGCCAGTTGGTGCTCAGCAACGACTCGTTGAGCCCAAGCCCGGTTTTGAGGGATTTGCGCCAGAGCGGGTCGGGCGCGGGGGCGGTGGGCACCGGTTCCGGAATGACGGTGGGCGTGGTTTGGGCGTGGGCAGATGCGGCGGCCAGCAGCAGGGCGGCCACGGCGAGAGGGACGAGCTGTTTCATGTGGGAGCAGGGCTTGAAAGCGGCAAGTTGCGAAGCGCCGCTTCATGTTGGTTGCGAGGCCCCGCCCACCGAAGCCCAATTGCTGCACCGATGTGGCTGTTTTTGTGCGTAGTTACGTAAATATCATCGGCAACTATCATTTTCCAGGTCGGCCAGACAGCAGCCCAATATTTATAAAGCAAAATATTGAGCTAATATTACATCCGACGCGCCTTCCGGGCGGGCGGGGGCGATGGGTTTTTGCTTGTTCACATTTTCCAGGCTGCTATGGGCGCATATCAACTCATCTATCAAAGTCAGTCGATGGTGCCGTTCGAAACACCGGAATTGCTGACCATGCTGCGCAAAGCCCGGGCCTACAATGCCCGCCTGGGCATCACGGGCCTGCTGCTGCTCACCCCCGACGGCCGTTTTCTGCAGGTGCTGGAGGGCCGGCGCGACGACGTGCGGGCCCTCTACTACCAGCGCATTGCCGCCGACCCGCGCCACTACAACTGCCGCGTGTACGACGAAGGCCCGTGCTGGGAGCGCGCCTTTCCGCAGTGGCGCATGGGGTTTCGGCCCGCCACGGCGCAGGTGCTGCGCACCCTGCTCAGCTACGTACCGCCCGATGGGCCCGGCCTGCTGGTGCCGCGCCCCCACACCCGCGCCGAGCTGCTGGCGCTGCTGCAGGACTTCGTGACCACCGGCGAAGGCGTGCTGGAGCTGGAAGAGCTGGCCTGAATGGCGAAGCCTGTCCCGGGGCGGTATCTTTACCGCTAATGTCTGCCCGCCCCGCTTTCTCCGCTGCCCCCCGTCCGGCGCCCCCGCTTGGGGCGCCCGTTTCCTTCCTCGCCGCCACCGCCCGCGCGCTGCTGGACCGCTACGGCTCCGGCCCGCTCGATGAGCTGTCCGACATTGTGGTGATTGTGCCCACGCGCCGGGCCGTGGTGTACCTGAAAAACGAGCTGGCCCTGGCCCTGCCGATGGGCGCGCCGCTGTGGGCCCCGCGCGTGACGGCCATGGAAGACTACATGGTGGAGCTGGCCGGCGTGCAGGTGGAGGAGCCCATTGCCCTGCAGCTGCTGCTCTACGATATCCTGAAAGGCATCGACACCAAGCTCGATTTCGACCAGTTTGTGGGCTGGGCCGGGCTGCTGCTCAACGACTTCTCCAACCTCGACCAGAACCTGGCGCCCACCCACGAAGTGTTCGACTACCTGAGCGAGGCCAAGGCGCTGGAGCGCTGGGACATCAGCGAGTTGCCGCCCAAAAGCCAGGCCGCCGCGCACTCCTTCGGCTTCTGGAACCAGCTGGAGCGCGTGTACCACGAGCTGAAACGGCGCATGCTGGCCAACCACCTCGCCTACCCCGGCCTGGCCTACCGCCGCGCCGTGGAGCGGCTCGAAAAGAGCCTGAAAGACCCGGCCGCGCCCGCGCCGGCCGTGCACGTGTTTGCGGGCCTGGGCAATTTGTCGAAGTCGGAGGAGAAGCTGATTCGGCTGCTCATTGGGGTGGGCCGGGCCGAAGTGCGCTTCGACGCCGACCCCTTTTACCTCGAAAAAGACTCGCCCAACCGCGCCGGCCAGCACCTGCGCCGCTATTTCGAGAAGTGGAAGCTGCCGCTTGATAATTTCGGCGGCGGCGTGGAGTGGCTGCGCGGCACGCCCCACCACATCCGCTACCTGGGCGTGGCCAACCCCAGCATGCAGGGCAAGCTGGCCGGCCAGCTCCTGGCCGAAGCCCGCCAGCGCTACCCCGACGCCACCGTGGCCGTGGTGCTGCCCGACGAAACCCTGCTCCTGCCCGTGCTCCACGGCCTGCCGCCCGACGAGGTGCCCGACTACAACGTGACCATGGGCCTGAGCTTCCAGGCCACGCCGCTGTTCAACCTGGTCGATTTGCTGTTCGAAGTGCACCTCACCGGCATCCGCGAAGGCAGCGACGAAACCGGCTACGGTGTGCCGCGCTACCACCACCTGGCCGTGACCAAGCTGCTGAGCCACCCCTTCCTGCGCCGCTACCAGCAGTGGCAGGACCAGCAGGCCGACCAGCCCCAGTACCACGGCGTTCTGGACCAGATTTGCCGCGAAATCGTGCGCGTAAATGCCGTGCTGCTGCCCGCCGAAGAGCTGCTGAAGATGGGCGCCCACCATCCGCTCATCGAGGCGCTGTTCAAAACCTGGGACAACTGCGACGACATTATTGCGGCCTGCTACGCGGTAATTGATTTGCTGCGCCAGGTGTATTCGGCCGAAGTAGCCGATTCGGACCGCGAAACCAGCATCGGGGCCGAGTACCTGTACCTGTTCTACACCTTGGTTAAGCAGCTCGATTCGGCCTTCGACTGCCGGGAGCAGCGCCTGTCGGTGCGCTCGTTCCGCCGCTTTCTGTACGAGCAGATGGGCCGCACCCGCCTGCCTTTCAGCGGCGAGCCGCTGGCCGACGTGCAGGTGATGGGCCTGCTCGAAACCCGGGCGCTGGACTTCGACCACCTCATCATCCTGAGCTGCAACGAGGGCGTGCTGCCGGCTCCCAAGAAGCAGCAGTCGCTGTTTCCCTACGACGTGCTCACCGAGTTCAAGCTTCCCACCTACGCCGACGCCGAGGCCATCACGGCCTACAACTTCTGGCGCCTGCTCCAACGCGCGCAGCGTGTGGACCTTGTGCACGTGCTGCCCGGCGCCGAGGGCATGAAAAGCGGTGAGCGCAGCCGCTTTCTGCTGCAGCTGCAAAACGACTTGCTGCCCCAAAACCCGCAGCTCACGCTGGAAGACCTGACGGTCAGCGTTGCCTCCCTCAATGAGGAATCAGGAATGAGGAATGAAGAATTTGCAGATGGGAATTCGTCCGAAATTCTTCATTCCTCATTCCTCACTCCTCATTCTTATCAGGGCGACCTGATTCTGGAGAAGGACCCCGAAATGCTGGCCGCCCTGCGCGGCGTGCTGGAGCGCAACATCTCGCCTTCGCGCCTCAACGACTTTCTGGCCTGTTCGCTGCGGTTTTACTTCTCGAAAGTGGCCCGCTTCCACGAAAACGACGCCGTGGAAGAAACCCTGGAAGCCAGCAGCTTCGGCACCATGGTGCACGAGGCGCTGGAAAACCTGATGCTCCCCTTCGAGCAGGATGCCCGCCCCATTACGGCCGAGGACATTCCCGCGCTGATAAAGCAGGCCCCGGCCGAGGTGCAAAAGGCTCTGCGGCAGGAAGAAACCGAAAAGCATGCCCGCGCCGACGAGGGCCTGAACCATGTGTACGGCCAGGTGGCCACCCGCCTGGTGGTGCGCCTGCTCGAAAGCCTGCGGGAGCAGCCCGGCCTGCTGCCGCTCCGCCTGTTTGGGCTGGAAAAGGAGCTGGCCGCCACCATCTTCGTGGATGTGCCGGGCCAAGCCGAGCCGCTGGCGGTGCGCCTGTTCGGCTACGCCGACCGCGTGGACGAGCTGCCCGACGGCCGCCTGCGCGTGGTGGACTATAAATCGGGCAAAGTGGAGCGCCGCGACCTGCTGCTGCGCGGCTCCACCAACAAGCTCACCGCCGCCGAAGCCGTGGACCGCCTGCTGCACGAGGCCAGCAGCAGCGCCGACAAGGTGCGCCAGCTCTGGCTCTACCGCCTCATGCTGGCCCACACCGCCAAGCGCGAAACCGCCGAAACCGCCATTCTCTCGCTCCGCAACATCGACGAGGGCCTGCTCTCCGCCGACCTCAGCTTTCTCACCGAAGGCGGCGAAGACTTCGTAGCCGTTTCCGAAGAGCTGGTGCGTAAAATTGCCCTCCGCATCCTCGACCCCGCCGAGCCCATCCGCAAAACCGACGACTTCACCAAGTGCGAGTATTGCCCTTACAAGGGCATTTGCGCACGCTAATTTCCCACCCATGCAAGACCAAAACACCAAAGACGAATTCATGCAGGCCGCCATCGACGAAGCCCGCCTGGGCCGCTCACAGGGCGGTATTCCCATCGGCTCCGTGCTCGTGCGCGACGGCAAAATCATCGGCCAGGGCCACAACAAGCGCGTGCAGGAAGACAGCGCCATCAAGCACGGCGAGATGGATTGCCTCACCAACGCCGGCCGCCAGCGCAGCTACCGCGACACCGTCATCTACACCACGCTGATGCCCTGCTACATGTGCGCCGGCACCATCGTGCAGTTCAAAATTCCGAAGGTAATGGTGGGCGAGTCGCGCACCTTCGGCGAGTCGCGCGCCTTCCTCGAAAGCCACGGCGTGGAGGTGGTCGACCTCGACCTGCAGGAGTGCGTAGACATGATGAACGAGTTCATCGAAGCCGAGCCCACGCTCTGGAATGAGGATATTATGGAGCTGTAGGAACGGGGCACTTCTCGTTTAACCAGACCGTCATGCCGAGCGCAGCCGAGGCATCTCGCGTGCAATGGTAACTCAATCGTCTCACGGTTTTGGTTACTATCCCACGCGAGATGCCTCGGCTGCGCTCGGCATGACGGCCTGACTTACTTCTTACAAGCCGCTACTTCCGCAGCACCCGGCGCGTAAAATCCGACAGCACCAGCGTGCCGCTGATGCCGGCGCGCTCCGTGAGCAGCGTGTCCCAATGCTCGGTGCCCTGCCAGAACACTTGTTTCATGGCCCGCAACGCCTCAGGCGCGTAGGCCGCCAGCTTGGTGGCGAAAGCGGCCACGGCAGCATCTAAAGCGGCCACATCTTCTACCACTTCGGCGTACAAGCCCTTGTCCTTGGCCCAGGCAGCCGGGCGGAATTCGCCCGCGTCCAGCGCCAGCTGCTGGAAGGCGGCGGTGCCAATCTTGCGCTCCACGGCCGGGCCCACCACGAAGGGCCCGATGCCCACGGCCAGCTCGCTCAGCTTCACGGCCGCGTGCTGGGTGGCGAAGCAGTAATCCGTGGCGGCTGCCACGCCCACGCCGCCGCCCACGGCCTTGCCCTGCACCCGCCCGATAATGATTTTGGGGGCCGTGCGGCAGGCGTTAATCACCCGCGCGAAGCCGGAGAAAAATTCCAGCCCCTGCGCTTTGGTTTCGATGGTCAGCAGCTCATCGAAGCTGGCGCCGGCGCAGAAAGTGCGGTCGCCTTCGCTTTTGAGAACGATGACTCTGGTGGCCTCGTCCTGCCCGGCCCGCGTGATGGCCTGGGCCAAATCGTTCAGCACGCGGCTGGGCAGGGAGTTGTGCGAAGGATGAAAAAAGGTGAGGGTGGTGATGCCGCTGGCATCGGTTTCGGCCAGCACGTGGCCGGCGGTGAGGGTGCTACTCATGGAGTGGTTTTGCACTGAAAACGAACGTCATGCAGGGCGCAGCGAAGCATCTTTACTGCCGTAGTAAATCCTATCACGTGGCTTACTATCAGGGTAAAGACGCTTCGCTGCGCTCTGCATGACGTTCCTTATTGATTGACGTTCAAATTATTCCTGATTCTTCTTTTTCACCATGGTCAGAATGGTGGCCACGGCCACGGTTTCGCCGGTTTCGTCGGTCACCGTCACCAGCCAGCGCACAATGCCCTTGGCCACGTCGGTTTCGTCGCGCTTTTCCTGGCCCACTTTTTCCTTCACCGTCAGCGTCACGCCGATGGTCATGCCCGGGTACACGGGCTTGGTGAAGCGGCACTCGTCGAGGCCGTAGTTGAGCAGCACGGGGCCTTTGCGCGGGTCGACGAACATGCCGGCGGCCTTGCTCAGGATGTAGTAGCCGTGGGCCACCCGCCCGGTAAAGAGCGTGCCTTCCAGCGAAGTAGCATCGACATGCGCGTAAAAATTATCGCCCGACACCTGGGCGAAGGCGCTGATGTCGGCCTCCGTCACGGTGTGGCGGTGGGTGGTGTAGGTCTGGCCGATTTCCAACTCCTCGAAGTAGTGCTGGAAAGGGTGCTTGTCTTTCTCAATCTGCCGCGCCCCCGTCTGGTACACTTCGGTGATGGCCGTAATCATGCTCGGCGAGCCCTGCAGGGCCACGCGCTGCATAAAGTGCTCGACGCCCCGGATGCCGCCCATCTCCTGCCCGCCGCCGGCCCGGCCGGGGCCGCCGTGGATGAGTTGCGGCAGCGGCGAGCCGTGGCCGGTGCTTTCCTTGGCCATCTCCTGATTCAGCACCAGGATGCGGCCGTGGTGGGTGGCCGCGCCCAGCACAAATTCCTGGGCCACCTGCGGGTCGTTGGTGGCCAGCGAGCACACCAGCGAGCCCTTGCCCATATTGGCCAGCGTCACGGCCTCGGCCACGTCGTGGTAGGGCATGAGCGTGACCACCGGCCCGAAGGCTTCAATTTCGTGACTGTCGAGGTGCTGGAAAGGCTGGTCGTTGCGCAGCACGATGGGCGACGTGAACGCGCCTTTGGCGAAGTCGGCGCCCCGGTCTTTGCCCAGCAGCTCCAGCTCGTCGAGGTTGCCGTACACGATGGGCGTATTCTGCGCCAGGTGGCGTACCCGGTCACGGAAAATGTCGGCCTGGGCCCGGCCGGCCAGCGCGCCCATCCGCACGCCCTCGGCCTGCGGGTGGCCCACGGTGGTCTGGGCCAGCAGCTTACCCAGGGCAATCTGCACATCTTCCAGCAGGTTGGCGGGCACGATGGCGCGGCGGATGGCGGTGCATTTCTGCCCGCACTTGGCCGTCATCTCCTTGCGGATTTCCTTCACGAACAAGTCGAATTCCGGCGTACCGGGCTTTGCATCGGGCCCCAGCACGGCGGCATTCAGCGAGTCGGCCTCCATCGTAAACGGCACGGCCTCTTCAATAATGCGCGGGTGGGCGCGCAGCTTGCGGCCGGTGGCAGCCGAGCCGGTGAAGGTGACAACGTCTTGATAGGTAACATGGTCGAGCAGGCCGTGGCCCGAGCCCACCACCAGCTGCAGCGCGCCTTCTGGCAGGATGCCGGAGGCAATGATTTCGCGCACCACGGCCTCGGTGAGGTAGGCCGAGGGCACGGCGGGCTTCACCACGGCGGGCATGCCGGCCAGCAGGTTCACCGCAATTTTCTCCAGCATGCCCCAGATGGGGAAGTTGTAGGCGTTGATGTGCACGGCCACGCCCTCGCGCGGCACCAGCAGGTGCTGGGCCATAAAAGTGCCGCCCTTGCTCAGCCCCACCGGCTCGCCTTCCACGTAGAAGGGCTTGTCCGGAAACTTGCGCCGCAGCGAGGCGTTGGCAAACAGGTTGCCGATGCCGCCCTCAATGTCAATCCACGAATCGGCCCGCGTCGCGCCGCTGCGGTAGCTCAGCTCGTAAAAAAGCTCCTTCTTCTCCTGCAGATGGAAGGCCAGGGCCTTGAGCATGCGGCCCCGCTCGTGGAAGGTCATTTTGCGGAGCCTGGGGTTGCCCACGCGGCGGCCGTAGTCGAGAATGCTGGCGAAGTCGAAGCCTTCGGTATTCGCCAGGGCGATGACTTCGCCGGTGCTGGCATCAAGCAGTTCCTGGGGCGAGTTGCCGCCGGTGCTCCAGCGGCCGAGGGTGTAATTTTCGAGGGTGGGAGTCATGGCTTGGAGCGCACGCTTCCGCTTGCGCCGGTAAAGGATGTGAGAATGAACAAGCTAAAGCATGTTCTACAAAAACAGCTGACCTTGGCGCACCTTGCGGCGCAGCAGCGGGCTGGCGCGGTACCGGTCTTCGTGGTACTCGTCGTACAACGCATCCAGCGTGGCCAGCACGGCGGCGGGGCCCAGCTCGTCGGCCCAGGCCAGCAGGCCCTTGGGGTAGTTCACGCCCTTGGTCATGGCCAGCTCCAGGTCGGCGGCAGAGGCCACGTTCAGGGCCAGCGCGTCCACGGCTTCGTTGATGAGCATGGCCACGATGCGGTTCACAATCTGGCGGCCCAGGGTTTCGTCACGGGTTGGCTCGGGCTGAGCTGCATCAGCGGCGTAATTATAGAATCCTCGGCCCGATTTGCGACCATAGTAGCCGGCCTCAAACAGCCGCTTCTGCGAGAACGAGGGCTTGAAGCGCGGATCGAAGAAAAAGGCGGTGAACACGGATTCCGTCACGCGGTAGTTCACGTCGTGGCCGATGAAGTCCATCAGCGCAAACGGGCCCATGCGGAAGCCGCCCAGCTCGGTCATGGCCCAGTCGATGGTGGCCATGTCGGCGATGCCTTCTTCCAGAATGCGAATGGCCTCGCCGTAGAACGGCCGCGCCACGCGGTTCACGATGAAGCCCGGCGTGTCCTGCGTGAGCACCGGCAGCTTGTTCCAGCTGGCTACCAGCGCTTTCATTTCCTCGGCCAGCCCGGCGCGGGTCTGCACGGCCGGAATCACCTCCACCAGCTGCATGATTGGCGCGGGGTTGAAGAAGTGAATGCCTACAAACCGCTCCGGCCGCTCGCAGGCCGCCGCAATCGACGTCAGCGAGAGCGACGAAGTATTGCTGGACAGCACGCAATCGGCCGAAACCACGCCTTCGAGCTTGCGGAAAAGCTGCTGCTTCACGCCCAAATCCTCGACAATGGCTTCGATGATAAGGTCGCAGTCGGCAAAATCCTGCATATCGGACGTGGCGAGCAGGCGGCTGCCGGCAGCTTCTGCCGCTTCGCTGGTCATTTTGCCCTTCTCGGCCAGCTTGTGCAGGCTATGCTGAATGCCGGAAACGGCCTTTTCCAGCGCACCCGCGTGCTGGTCGAGCAGGCGCACCGGGTGGCCGGCGGTGGCCACCACCTGCGCAATGCCCGCGCCCATGGCCCCGCAGCCAATTATTCCAACGGTTTTCATTGGCCGGTGAAGGTGGGTTGGCGTTTTTCGAGAAAGGCGGCGACGCCCTCGCGGTAGTCGGTGGTGTTGCCGGCGCGCAGCTGGTAGTCGCCCTCGGCCCGCAGCTGCTGCGTCACGTCGTTCGAGAACGAGCTGTTGAGCAGCTGCTTGGTATAGGCCAGGCCTTTGGTGGGCATGGCGGCCAGCCGGCGCAGCAGCGCGGCCACGTCTTGGTCGAAGGTGTCGTCGGCGAAGGCTTTGTAAATCATGCCCATCTGCACGGCTTCAGCGGCGCTCACTTTGTCGCCGGTCATCATAAGGGCACTGGCCCGCTGCATGCCGATGAGGCGCGGCAGGAAATACGTGCCGCCACTGTCCGGAATCAGCCCAATCTTGCTGAATGCCTGGATGAAAGAGGCCGATTCTTTGGCCACCACAATGTCGCAGGCCAGGGCAATGTTAGCGCCCGCGCCGGCGGCCACGCCGTTCACGGCCGCCACCACCGGCTTTTCCAGCTCCCGAATGAGCAGGATGAGCGGGTTGTAATGCTTCTCAACAATCTCCGCTACTTCCGGGCTGTCCGGCCCCGTGATTTCGGCCAAATCCTGCCCGGCGCAAAAGGCCCGGCCGGTCCCCGTAATGAGTACTGCGCGGACCTCGGCATTGGTCTGGCATTCGCGCAGGTACTGCTGAAAGGCCAGCGCCAGCGGCTTATTCACGCTATTGAATACCTCGGGCCGGTTGAGGCGAATAGTGGCCACGCCGTTGTCCAGCGAAAAAATCAGGGAGTCGTTTTCGGGCATTGGTTGGGAGGGTGGGAAAAGCAGTAGCGCGAACTGTGTGGTTCGCGTTGTCGAACGATTTTAAACGTGCGGGGACGCGAACTACACAGTTCGCGCTACTATCAACTGTGGCATTTGAAATAATCGAACGGCTCGCGGCAGTTGTCGCACTGGTACAGCGCCTTGCACGCCGTAGAGCCGAACTGGCTGACCAGGTGCGTGTGGTCCGACTTGCACAGCGGGCAGCGCACGGCCGTGTCCTTCCCGAACAGGTTGAGGACGTGGCCGCTGGCCGTCCCGTCAATGGGCGGGGCAATGCCGTAGGCTTCCAGCTTCTCGCGGCCGGCCTGGGTCATCCAGTCCGTAGTCCAGGCCGGGCTGAGCTGGTTGTTGATGGTCAGCCTGGTATAGCCTTCGGCCAGCAGCCGCAGCCGGATGTCGGTGGCAATGGTGTTCATGGCTGGGCAGCCCGAATAGGTGGGCGTAATGGTCACCGTAATCTGCTCGCCCTCCACGCGTACGGCCCGCACAATGCCGAGGTCCAGGATGCTGAGCACCGGCACTTCGGGGTCGGTCACTTCTTCCAGCAGCTGCCAGATGTGGGCTTCGGTGGGAGGCGCGGGCGCTACCATGTCAGGCCGGGATAGGTGCGCTGCATATACTGCAGCTCGGTCAGAATGTAGCCCAGGTGCTCGGTGTGGCGGCCGTCTTTGCCGCCCGTCAGCATGAATACCTGCGCCGGCACGGCCAGCGTAGCTTCGGCTAGCACCCGCTCGGCATGGGCCGCCATATCGGCCTGAGTGTCGGCGTAATCCGGAATCAGCCCGGCAGCCTGCAGCTCCTTTTCCAGGGCCGTGGGCGTGGTCAGCTCGCCCGAAAAGCGCCACAGCTCCTGCAGCGACTTTTCCACCCGGCGGCGGCTTTCGTCGGTGCCATCCCCGAGGCGGATTATCCATTCTGAGCTCCACTTCAGGTGGTACGTGGCTTCCTTCAGCGACTTCTCGGCAATGGCGGCCAGCCGCTCGTCGGCGTTGGTCAGCAGCCGCTTGAGGAAGTGGTAGTGGAAGTTATCGAACAGAAACTGCCGCACCACGGTATCGGCGAAGTCGCCGTTGGGCTGCTCCACCAGCAGCGGGTTGCGGTATTCGGTGGCGCTGCGCAGGTAGGCGAGGTCGTCCTCGGTGCGCCCCTGCCCTTCCAGCTCGGCGGCGTATTGGTAGAGGCTGCGGGTTTCGCCCAGCAGGTCCAGCGCAATATTGGCCATGGCCAAATCCTGCTCCAGAATGGGGCCGTGCCCGCACCACTCGCTCAGCCGGTGGCCCAGAATCAGGCTGGTATCGGCCAGCTGCAGCACAAACTGGAACAGCTGCTGCCGCACCGCCGGCGCATAGGTGGCCAAAGCCGGGTTTTCAGACGAAGCAAACTCCATAGCGCCCTGCATTACATGTGTTTAATAGAATCCGGCACCTGGTAGAAAGTAGGATGCCGATACACTTTATCATTGGCCGGGTCGAAGAAAGCCTCCGCGTCGTCGGGGTTGGAAGCATGCACGTGCTTCGACTCCACCACCCAGATGCTGATGCCCTCCTGCCGGCGCGTGTACACGTCGCGGGCATTCTGGATAGCCATCGCGGCGTCGGCCGCGTGCAGGCTGCCGACGTGCTTGTGGTCAAGCCCCTGCTTGCTGCGGATAAAGACCTCCCACAGAGGCCATTCGGATTGGTTCATGTTTACGCTATTAGAAACCAGAACGTCATGCAGAGCGCAGCGAAGCATGACGTTCTGAATAATTGCTGCTTGAGTTGCTTACGCCGCCACCGCCTCGCGCTCCTTGCGCTTGGCCGCGTGGGCCAGGGCCGCCTCGCGCACCCAGGCGCCTTCCTCGTGCGCCTTCACGCGGGCACCGAGGCGGTCGCGGTTGCACAGGCCATTGCCCTTCACCACGGCCCAGAACTCATCCCAGTTCACCTCACCGAAGTCGTAGGCCTGGCGGGCTTCGTTCCATTTCACCTTTTCATCGGGCACGGTCAGGCCCAGGAATTCGGCCTGGGGCACCATCATGTCCACGAATTTCTGGCGCAGCTCGTCGTTGGTGAAGCGCTTGATGCGCCAGTTCATGCTCTGGGCAGTGTTGGGCGAGTCCTCGTCTTTGGGGCCGAACATCATCAGTGTGGGCCACCACCAGCGGTTCAGGGCTTCCTGGGCCATGGCTTTCTGCTCGGGCGCGCCTTCGCACAAGGTCTGCATAATCTCAAAACCCTGGCGCTGGTGGAAGCTCTCCTCCTTGCACACGCGCACCATGGCGCGGGCATACGGCCCGTAGCTGGTGCGGCACAGCGGCACCTGGTTCAGAATGGCCGCGCCATCCACCAGCCAGCCCACGCAGCCCATGTCGGCCCAGCTCAGCGTGGGGTAGTTGAAGATGCTGGAATACTTGGCTTTGCCTGAGTGCAGGTCGGCCAGCATCTGGTCGCGGGTGGTGCCCAGCGTCTCGGCCGCGCTGTAGAGGTACAGGCCGTGGCCCGCCTCGTCCTGCACCTTGGAGAGCAGAATGGACTTGCGCTTGAGCGAAGGGGCCCGCGTAATCCAGTTACCCTCCGGCAGCATTCCCACCAGCTCCGAGTGAGCGTGTTGCGAAATCTGCCGAATCAGCGTTTTGCGGTACGCATCGGGCATCCAGTCCTTGGGCTCGATGCGCATATCGGCATCAATGCGGGCCTGAAACTGCTCTTCCTGGGTCATTTCTAACGTTTCCATGCGCTGTCAACAAATACTAACTAACAATCGTTAGTTAAATGAAAGAAATTTATTGAGAAACTGGCTTCGCAGCCGATTTCGCTTCTCCTCTACTGGTCGAAGTCGACCGCTACGTTTTCGGTCGTCGGCCGGGCCTGACAGGTAAGTACGTAGCCTTTGCCTACTTCGGTATCTGAGAGCGAATAGTTTACGTCCATTTCCACCTGTCCGGCCGTCACGCGGGCGCGGCAGGTGCTGCACATGCCGTTTTTGCAGGAATACGGCGCATCCACGCCCGTTTCCAGCAGCGCATCCAGAATGGTGTTGCCGTAGTACGACATCTCCAATACGCGGGTGTTGCCGTCGAGCTGCACCGTCACGCGGCTGTGCTTATCGTCTTCGCCCACCGGCGGCAGCTTGGCCTTAGCCGCTCCGGCTGCACCGGCATTGGCCGAGCCAAACATCTCGAAGTGAATCTTTTCCGGCGCCACGCCTGCTTCGGTCAGGGCCGCGCGCACGCCGTTAATCATGTCCTCCGGCCCGCAGATGAAGCACTCGTCCACCTGGCTGGCCGGCACTATCTTCTGCAAAAACTGCGCGGCTTTGGCCTGGTCGATGCGGCCAAACAGCAGGTCGGATTCGCCCTGCTCGCGGCTCAGCACATGGTACACGCTGATGCGGTTCAGGAACCGGTTTTTCAGCCCTTCGATGCCTTCCTTAAAGATGATGGAGTTACGCCCCCGGTTGCCATACACCAGCGTAACCTGGCTGCCCGGCTCGGTCAGCAGCACGGTTTTGATGATGCTGAACACCGGGGTGATGCCGCTGCCGGCCGCAAAAAACAGGTAGTGCTTGGCCTGTTCCGGGTGCAGCGGCGTGTGGAAGTGCCCGGCGGGCGGCATCACGTCCAGCTCCTCGCCCACGCGCAGGGCATCCACGGCCAGCGACGAAAACCGGCCCTGCGGCACCTTCTTAATGGCCACCTGCCACTCCCCTTCCAGCGGGCTGCTGCAAATGGAGTAGGACCGCCGCAGCTCTTCGCCGCCGTGCTCGCGCCGGAACGTTAGGTACTGGCCCTGCGTGAAGGCGAAGGTTTCGCGCAGCTCGGCCGGCACGTCCAGCGACACCACCACGCTATCCGGCGTTTCCCGCTGAATGCGCTTGATTTTAACTTTATGAAAGCGGCTCATGGTTAATGCTTTGCCAGGCCATTCAGCAGAATGGTCATGATGTCCTGTTCCAGTTCCTGCGCCGTGATGCCCCGGCCCGGCCGGTACCACAGCTCCACCCACCGCACCGCCGACAGGATGGTAAACAGCGCCACCGAGGCATTCACGGGCTGAAACTCCCCGTCGGCAATGCCGTTTTCGATGAAGGCCGCGAAGCCCTTCTCGTACCGCTTGCGCGCTTCCTTGAACTGCTGCAGCTTGTCGCTGGTCAGGTATTTCCAGTCGTTGTTGGCCACCGATACGGCGGCTCCTTCCTCCAGCATGAGGTGAATGTGCAGGCGCAGCAGCTCTTTCAGCTTGTCGCCGTTCGAGCCGGGCATCTGCTCAACCTGGGCCAGCTGGGCAATGTAGGTATCGGAAACGTGAAAGCAGAGCTGTTCCAGAATCTCGTCTTTCGACTTGATGTGGTTGTACATGCTGGCGGCTTCCATGCCCACCTCGCCCGCCAGGTCGCGCATGGAGGTGCCGCCGAAGCCTTTCAGCTTGAACAGCTTGGCCGCCTCGTCCAGAATAAGCTGGCGCTTGTTTGGTTTTTTGCCCATGGGGTCAGCTAGCATATCGGTATGCTTCGGCTAAAGCCATTAACAGGGCCAGACAGAGGCAGAAATTGCGCAGTCTGCGAGTGAAAGAGCATGCAACAGGAAACGGAAGGTGGGAATAGGAGGCTCAAAGATACCGAATCCAGTTTAACTAACAAATGTTAGTTAATATTTTTCGCCGTCCGCTACCGCTACTTCCTTTTGCAGCACCTGCTTTAGGAAGCAGCTGGTAGCTTTGCAAAAGCCGACCCAGAGCTATTGCAACAAAATCTGAAAATTATTTTTCTGATTATCAACATGGTGAGTGTTTACTTATAGATAGTGAGCTAACACTCATTTAAGATGTAAAAAGCTTACCTACCTTTGTATCGCTGCTGAACAACATCTCACCCGTTTGCAAGGCAGCCAAATTCCCACGTTCTGTTTAACCAGATGAACTCCCACCCCGTCTGGCAACATTCGCTGGAAATGACGATGCCTTCGCGCTAGAAGGAGCCAACTTCGCATTTCTCAGCCTATTACAGCCGGCTAAGTCGAACCTCGTTCGATTTGGCCGGCTGTACCTTTTGGCGGTAAACGCAGCAATGCCTGTGCGAACCCGCCTGGGTGGCGTTACTTTGCCAATATTAAGCATGCATCATTTTTGTCCCGGCGGCTGGCCCGGCGGGCTTTCATCTTTATCCTTCGGTCTGGCCCATGACCAGTCATTCTAAAATTGAACAAACCGCCTTGCAGCTTTTTGGTGAGCGCGGCTACGATAATACCTCTACCCTGCTCATTGCCAAAAGTGCGGGCGTGTCGGAAGCCTTGCTCTTCAAATATTTCCTGAGCAAGGAAAAGCTATTCGAGTACCTTATCAAGCAGGGCTTTCAGCGCATTGTGGAAGCCAACCGGGGCATTCTTTCGGAGAAAGACCCGCAGATGCTGATTGAAAAAATCATCGACCTGCCCTATAAGCTGGTACACGATGAGCCGGACTTCTGGAAAGTACAGGACAAAGAATTCAGCAAACCCCTGGTGCAGAAGTATTTCCAGCGCTTCATGAGTCCCATCGACAGCTTGCTGAAGCAAGCGTTCACGGAGCTGCGCGTGGATGACCCCGAGATGATGACGCTCCGGCTGCTGCTGCTGATTCAAAGCCTGTGGCGCAACCTGCTGTATGAGCACGATGAGAAGCTGCTGCAAGTGGGCGCTCACCTGAAACGTACCTACGTGCGGGGGGTGGAATTGCCCAAGTAGTTGGAGGAGCCTTTGCCAGCCATCCAAGCATTTCAGAATCAGCGCAATGATGCTGTTTTTCGCAAGACCATTTTAGGTATGGTACTGGCCTGATGGTATGAGCTTACATCTAGTGGCCGCTATTTTGCGTTGGTAAGGTGTCGCCATTTTTATTGCCCATGCCCCACCACGCCGTTCATCGTTTGTTGCGCCCGCTGCTGGTTTGGCGGGCACGCCACATCAGCGAGCGGATGTACATGCTCATCCTGAGCATATTGGTAGGAGGAGCGGCAGGGCTGGCGGCGGTGCTGCTGAAAACGGCGGTGCATTGGGGGCAGGAAATGCTGCGCATGGGCATCTCGGAGCCCAACCGGGTGTTTGCACTGTCGGTATATCCGGTGATTGGCATTGCGCTGACGGTGCTGTTTACGAAGTTTTTTCTGGGCGGGCAGCTGGGGCGGGGCATTGCGCCCATTATTTACAACACGGCCCGCGAAGGCAGTGTGGTGCCGCGCTCCAAGCTGTATTCGCAGCTGATTACTGCTTTTTTCACGGTTACGTTCGGCGGCTCGGCGGGTACGGAGGCGCCGATTTCTGTCACGGGGTCGGCCATTGGCTCCAACGCGGGGCGGGTGCTGCACCTGGACCGGCGGCGGCGGCGCCTGCTCACGGGCTGTGGCGCAGCGGCGGGGGTAGCCGCCATTTTCAACTCGCCCATTGCGGGCGTGCTGTTTGCGGTCGAGACCATCTTGCTGGAGCTGCCGGCGCAGTATTTCATTCCGCTGTTGATTTCATCGGCCACGGCCACGGTGGTTTCGAAGGCCCTGTATGCCGGGCAGCCGTTTGTGCTGATTACGACCAGCTGGCCGGTGGATGCGGTGCCTTTTTATGTGCTGCTGGGGCTGTTTACGGCTTTTTTCTCGGTGTATATGATTCGGACCTATCATTGGTTCGACCATTTCTTTGAGCGCTGGCCGGGGCTGGACTGGCGGAAGGTGCTGGTGGCGGGCGTCTGCCTCGGCGGTCTGATTTTCCTGTTCCCCACGCTGTATGGGGAGGGCTACAACACGGTGGAGCTGCTGCTGCGCGGCCATGCCGAGCACATCACCGATGGCAGTATTTTCTCGGTTTATCAGGACAATAACCCCTGGCTGCTGCTGGTGTTGGTGCTCTTCAGCATGATGCTGAAGGTGGTGGCGACCAGCATCACGGTGGGTGGCGGCGGCAATGGCGGCATGTTTGGCTCGTCGCTGTTTGCGGGGGCGCTGGCTGGTTTTTTCTTTGCGCGCATCATCAACCTGAGCGGGCTGGTGCACATTCCGGAGGTGCATTTTGTGGTGCTGGGCATGGCGGGCACGCTGGCCGGCGTGATTCACGCACCGCTGACGGCCATCTTCCTCATTGCCGAAATCACGGGTGGGTATGCGCTGTTTGTGCCGCTGATGGTGGTAACCAGCAGCTCCTACCTCATCACCAAGTACTTCGAGCCGTATTCGGTGTACACGCGCAAGCTCACGGCCAAGGGCGTGGACGTGTACGCCAACCGCGACCGGGGCCTGCTGGCCCAGCTCGACCCGCGCAAGCTGCTCGAAACCGACTTTATTCCGGTGCGGCCCAGCACGACGCTGGGCGAACTGGTGGATATTTTCCGGCACGCTTCGCGCAATCTGTTTCCGGTGGTGGCGGCGGGCGGGCGGCTGCTGGGCGTGGTGAGCCTCGACTCGGTGCGCGACGCGCTGTTCGACGACGAGCATTATGCCACCACCAAAGTACGCGAGCTGATGAAGCCCGCCCCGGCCGTGGTAGGCCCCAACGACGACCTGGGCCACACCCTGAGCCTGCTCGACCGGCACGATGCCTGGGCCCTGCCCGTGTGCGAGGAAGACGGCCGCTACCTGGGCTTTATCCTGAAATCGGCCATTCTGGCGCGCTACCGCAAGCAGCTCATCCAGGAAAGCGAGGCCTAATACTCGCCCAGCTCCGGGGTTTTGCGGGCCAGCTGCAGGCCAAGCATCATCAGGATGCCGGTGAGCAGGATGACCATAAAGAGAATGTTTTCGCTGATTTCGCCGAGGTGCAGATGGTCGGGGAGGCTGTAGAACAGCAGCACGGTGATGAGGCCTTTGGGGGCAATGAACAGCTCGGGGATGAGGTCGGTGCGGGCCACGTATTTGAGGTAGAGGAAGCGGATGAGCGTGAGCACGGCCACGATGAGCAAGCCCTGCAGCAGCAGGTGGCCGCTGATGAGATTGGCCAGGGTGATGGAAAAGCCGAAAGCCAGGAAGAAGAACGTGCGCACCAGAAAGGCCGATTCGGCGGTGAGGCTTTTGAGCTGGCCCAGCTCCGAGGCCAGCTGGTTGGGGTGCAGCCAGCGCTGCAGGCGCGGGCCGCGCAGGAACAGGTCGGCGTTGTTGACGGCCAGGCCGAACACCAGCACCAGCACCAGCGAGGACAGGTGATACTTCTTGGCCAGGCTGTACATCAGCACCAGAAAGGCGAAAAGCAGAAAGAACTTGATGTGCCCGCGCAGCCGCCCCAGCAGAAAAGCCAGCGCCACGGTGCTCACCACGGCCACCGCCAGAATGGCCAGCACATCGCGCCCGAACGTGACGATGGAAATGCTCTGGGCAAAGTCGTCCTGCAGGGCAAAGTTGAAGAGCATGATGCCCATGATATCGGAAAACGTGCTTTCGTAGATGATGAACTCCTGCTTCTGGCCCGTGAGGCCGGCCACGCTGGGAATGGCCACGGCGCTGCTGATGACGGCCAGCGGCACGGCATTGGCCAGGCAGCTTTGCCAGCTGGCGCCGGCCACGTAGAGGTGCAGCAGGCCCGCAATGGCCCCGGCCTGCACCAGCAGCATGAGCGCCGCCGCCAGGGCGGCGCGCCGGATGATGGGAATTTTGTCGCGGGTCAGGCGCAGGTCGAGCGAGCCTTCGAGCACGATGAGGATGAGGCCCACGATGCCCAGAATCTGGAGCAGCACCGGCGGCAGCCGGAACGGAATGTTCCAGTACGCCACGGCCTGGTTGAAGCCGATGCCGGCCAGCAGCAGCAACAGCACCGAGGGCACCTTGGTGGCGCGCGCGGCCAGGTCGAACAGGTAGGAAAGGATGACGGCCAGGCTCAGGCCGATGAGGATAGTATAGGGACCCATGGCGCGAATTAACGGCCGGGCGGGGCCAGGGTTCGTGCGCAGGGGCGGGCCGGGGGTACTTTTGGGGCTTAACTCCTTCCGGCTTTGACGACGACCAGCGCTGCAAATTCTTCTTTCACGGCCATCATCGGGGGCGGGCCGGCGGGGCTGCTGGCGGCCCAGCGGCTGGCTGAGGCCGGGCAGCGCGTGCGCTTGTTTGAGGCGCAGGCCACCGTGGGCCGCAAGTTTCTGGTGGCCGGGCACGGCGGGTTCAACCTGAGCAATGCGGAGGAAGCCGCCGCCTTCGCCCGCCGCTACGGGACCGAGGCAAGCCGCTTTGCCACGCTGCTGGCCCACTTCTCCCCTGCTGATTTGCGGGCCTGGGCCGCCGATTTGGGCATCGACACCTTCGTGGGCACCAGCGGGCGCATCTTTCCGGTGGCCGCGCACAAGCCCGCCGAACTGCTGCGGGCCTGGCTGGGCCGGCTGCGGGCGCTGGGCGTAGAAATCCACACCCGGCACCGCTGGCTGGGCTTTGCGGGGGCCGCTGGAATCCGGCTGCGTGACGAGGCCAGCGGGTTGGCCTTTGTGCTTGAGCCCGCCGCTACGGTGCTGGCGCTGGGCGGGGCCAGCTGGGCCAAAACCGGCTCCGATGGGGCCTGGGTGCCGCTGCTTGAGGAAATCGGGGTGCCCGTCACGCCCTTCGCACCCGCCAACTGCGGAGCGGAAGTGGCGTGGTCGGCCTTTTTTCGGGAGAAAGTGGGCCGGGCGCCGCTCAAAAACATTGCCCTGCGCGTGAATGCCGGCCCCGCCGTGCGCGGCGAGCTCATGCTGACCGACTACGGCGTGGAAGGCACCCCGGCCTATGCCCTCACGCCCCAACTGCGGGCCGCGCTGGCCAGCGGCGGCGCCGTGCTGCACCTCAGCCTCAAGCCCGACCTCTCGCCCGCCGCGCTGCTCCAGAAGCTGCGGCAGCCGCGCGGCAAAGCCTCGTTTGCGGAGTTTTTGAAAAAGACGCTGCACCTCGGGCCGCCCGTGCCCACGCTGCTGCGCGAGAGGCGGCCCGATGCCGCTACGCTTGCGCCCGACGCTTTGGCCGAGCTGCTCACGGCCCTGCCGCTGCCCGTGACCGGCCTGCGCCCCCTCGATGAAGCCATTTCAACGGCGGGGGGCATCGCCTTTGGGGCCGTGGACGAGCACCTGATGCTGCGGGCCCGCCCCGGCACCTTCGTGGCCGGCGAGATGCTGGACTGGGAAGCCCCCACGGGTGGCTATCTGTTGCAGGGCTGCTTCAGCACGGGGGCGTGGGCGGCGCGGGGCGTACTGGCACATTTTCAGCAGGCAAAACCGGCAGGCGAAGGCAAGACTTAGCCCGCTGATGCACGGGTTTGGGCAGGTGTTTTGAAGGTTTGGCCCTCTGATGAATTAATTTATTCAGTTGTTCCGAAGGTTCAGTGCACTGATGAGAAAGTCCGGACATCTGTTGAAGCAAGCCAGCCTGCTGATGGGGTTATTTTGCCTTATGATGACCGGAATCAGCCAGCTGCACTTGCTAGCATGCCAGCTGATGGAGTAATTTGGCCGGTATATAGCCATAATTTGCCAACCTTTGCCAGCAGTTCGCCATGTCCGACGACTTATCCGTTGCCTTTGCCCGCCGCGTGTTTGAGCGCGACAACCCGCCGCCGCCGCCTCCCCTCAGCCAGGAGCCTGCCGCCGTGCAAGCCCGCATTGAAGCTTGGCTGCTGACCACGCACGGGGTGCGCAACAAGCGCGGGCGGCTGCGCCAGGGCCTTATGCTGCTGGCCCTGATGCGGCACGCTGAGCGCCACACGGCCCAGCTGGCCGAGGCCGCCGGCCTGCCGGCGCGGGCGGCAGCGCGGGTGGCCGTGCGGCTCGGCGAGTTTGGCCTGCTGGCCTGGGAGTATCGCGGCCTGTACCGCTACTGGCACCTGACCCGCGCCGCCGAAGATGCCCTGCTGCTGGTGGTGGCGGGGCCGCCGGCTATTGCGCCGGCATAGCCCTGCCCTGGGCGCAACGCCGGGCCGGCGCGGCCCGTCTTTGCCGTGGCCGAACTTCCTTTGTGCCCCGTTTGGTTTATTGCGTACTTCCGCCGCACCGTCGCGGCGCTTCATTTTGCTCATGACGATTTCCCCCTCCCGCCGCTGGCCCGTTGCGCTGGCATTTCTGGCGCTGCCTACCGTGGGCTTTGCCCAATCCGTTGCGCCTACCCCGCCGCCGGCGGGCGACCAGAGCGCCGCCCAGTGGTATTTGAAAGACCCGCAGCTCGACCAGGTGCCGGGCATCGGCGCCAATCGCGCCTATGCGGAGCTGCTGAAAAACCTGATTCCGACGCCCGTGGTGGTGGCCGTTATCGACTCGGGCATCGACACGGCGCACGTCGATTTGAAGCCTGTGCTGTGGCGGAACACGAAGGAGATTCCCGGCAACGGCATCGACGACGACAAGAATGGCTACGTGGACGACGTGCACGGCTGGAACTTCCTCGGCGGGGCCGATGGCCGCAACGTGGGCCCCGAAACCCTGGAGATGACGCGCATCGTGGCGGCCGGCCGCAAGCGCTTCTCGGGCAAAACCGCCGCCACCGTGAAGCCCGCCGACAAGGCCGATTTCGCCCTCTACCAGAAGGCCGAAAAAGCCTACACCGCCCGCGTGAAGGAGGAAACCGCCCGCAATAAGGAAGTGGAAGAAATGGCCGGCCCCCTCACCATGATGGTGCAGAGCATGAAGCAGGCCCTCGGCACCGACAAGCTGGACACCACGGCCCTGAAAAATGCCAACACTACCGACCCCAACATGAAGCGCGCCGTGGCCGGCATGCTGGACATGATGCGCCAGACCAATTCTTCGGATGCCGACGACCTGCTGAAGCAGCTGAACGACGGCGTGAAGCAGGAGCGCAGCATGCTGGACAACTCGCTCAACCTGAATTTTAACCCCCGCGCCGACATCATCAAGGACGACCCGAACGATGTGAACCAGCGCAACTACGGCAACAACGACCTCTACGGCACCGACCCGCTGCACGGCACCCACGTGGCCGGCATCATTGCCGCCGCGCGCGATAACAACCTCGGCATCCAGGGCATTGCCGGCGACCCGGTGCGCATCATGATGGTGCGGGCCGTGCCCGACGGCGACGAGCGCGACAAGGACATTGCCAACGCCATTCGCTACGCCGTGGACAATGGCGCGAGCATCATCAACATGAGCTTCGGCAAGGAGTTCTCGCCCCAGCGCCCGGCCGTGGAAGCCGCCTACAAGTACGCCGCCGCCAAAAACGTGCTGCTGGTGCACGCCGCCGGCAACGAAAACCACAACCTCGACGTGGAGGACAACTACCCGGCCTCGTTCTACCTCAACAAAGGCGTGGTGCCCAATCTGCTCACCGTGGGCGCTTCGGGCCCGAAGGATGGCCCGGGCCTCACCGCCGATTTCTCCAACTACAGCAAGAAGGGCGTGGACGTGTTTGCGCCCGGCGTGGGCATCTACAGCACCCTGCCCGGCAGCACCTACGGCAACGAAAGCGGCACCAGTATGGCCGCGCCCGTCACGGCCGGCGTGGCGGCGGTGCTCAAGTCCTACTTCCCCAAGCTCACGGCCACGGATTTGAAGCGCATCATCATGCAGTCGGCCCAGGTGCACCACACCAAAGTGAACGTGCCTGGCACCGAGAAAGAAGCCGATTTCTCGACCCTCTCCGTCACCGGCGGCGTGGTCGATTTGTACGAGGCCGTGAAGCTGGCCCAGAAAGCTTCGCTGTAAGGCGGAATGCAGGAGCGTAAAAAAGGCCCGTCTGAATCGTCAGACGGGCCTTTTTTTTACGCTGTCATCCGGAGCGCAGCGAAGGACCTTCTCACGGCTGAACTGCTTGCAGTAAATCAATAGATGCAAACGTGAGAAGGTCCTTCGCTGTGCTCCGGATGACAGACGTTTTTCTGACCATAATCCATCCCATGCTGCCTTTTACCCCACATCCACGCCTTTTTCTTCTTTGCGGAAGTGGTTCAGCACGAGCTTGTCGCTCAGGCCGGGCAGCAGCTTGTTGAGGAACACCACCAGCTTGCCCTGGCCCGTGAGCACGATGGTGCGCTTGCGCTGCTGCACGGCTTTCAGGATTTCATCGGCCACGGCTTCGCTGCTCATCATGGCGCCTTCGTCGCGCGGCGACTCGCCCTGCGCCGAGCCATCGGCGGCCAGCGCCGTCTGGCGGATGTTGGAGGCCGTGAAGCCCGGCGCGGCGGTGAGCACGTGCACGCCCTGGTCGAGCAGCTCGGTGCGGAGCGACTCCAGAAAGCCGTTCATGGCAAACTTGGAAGCCGAGTAGCCCGTGCGGCCCGGCAGGCCCCGGTAGCCCGCAATGCTGCTGATGCCCACAATGCTGCCCTTGCTTTTGAGCAGGTGCGGCAGGGCGAATTTGGTGGTGAAAACGGTGCCGAAGAAGTTGGTTTGCATGAGCTGCTTGATAACCTCCAGGTCGGCATCCTGAAAGCGGGCCCGCATGCTGATGCCGGCGTTATTCAGCAGCACATCGAGGCCGCCGAAACGGGCCACGGTTTGCTGCACGGCGCACTCGGCCGCGGCCTCATCGCCCACATCGGCCCGGATGGCCAGGTTGGCCACGCCGGCCGCCGTCAGGGCTTGGGCAGTGTCGGCAAGCTTGGCCTCGTCGCGGCCGGTGATGGCCACCTGGTAGCCGGCGCGGCCAAAGGCCAGGGCGCAGGCCCGGCCAATGCCCGAAGTACCGCCCGTAATGAGCACGGTGAGAGTTGGCATAACTGTAAATAATGGCCTGGCAGGCCGGTGAGAGGGTTTTTATAAATCCTTGAAACAAACTTACGGCCGGGTGGTGCGATTTTTGTGAGCACGCATTAAACTTTGCGGTGTTCGGTGAATCAGGCAAGGAAATAAGGTGGATTGAGCGAGTCGGTTTGGCACGTCGCCGACTGGATTCCGCAAACAGCCGATTGCGGCTGAGCAGTCCTCATTTTCTGCTTACATTTATCCA
This sequence comes from Hymenobacter daeguensis, assembly GCF_054780555.1. Taxonomy (NCBI): domain Bacteria; kingdom Pseudomonadati; phylum Bacteroidota; class Cytophagia; order Cytophagales; family Hymenobacteraceae; genus Hymenobacter; species Hymenobacter daeguensis. The sequence goes on along the minus strand of NZ_BAAGWC010000005.1, from coordinate 23,759 downwards.
CCAAAATCTTCATTTCTTTCTTTCCTTCTGAACACCGTATGAACCCACTCTTACGTTCTTGGTCCCGCGTTGCAACGGGTCTGGTGGCGGCTATTCTCTCGCTGGGGGCAGCCGCGCCGGCCCTGGCCCAGTGCCCCATAAACGCAGTATGCACCCCCGGCACGGCCAGCAGCGGGCAAGCCAGCTCTTTCGGCATGGCCATCCTCAACGTGACGCTGGGAACCACTGTGCTGGCCAACCGCTCGGGCTATACCGCCGGCTACCACGACTACAGCTGCTCGGTGGCGGCCGTGCCGCTGGTGGTGGGCCAGAGCTACCCCATCAGCATCCGCACCACGGCCGTTGCCACGCAAAACGTGCGCGTCTGGATTGACTACAACAACGATGGCGCCTTCACCGGCAACAACGAGCTGGTGTACGAAGACATCAACCCCGCCGGCAGCACCCCGGCCAACCCACACATCGGCACGGTTACCCCGCCGGCGGCAGCGGCTACGGCAGCTCCGCTGGGCACTCGCCTACGCATGCGCGTAGCGACCGATTACATCAACAGCGCCCTGCCCACCTCGTGCTCCACGCCGGTGTACTCGCAGGACGAGGACTACAGCGTGACGCTGTCGGCGAACGTGAGCCCGCCGGTGGCGGCCTTCACTACCGACGTGACGACCACCTGCTCCGGCTGCGTGCAGTTTACCGATGCCAGCCAGAACCTGCCGACCTCCTGGCTCTGGACCTTCGGCGATGGCCAGACCAGCACCCAGCAAAGCCCCAACCACTGCTACGCCACGGCCGGCACCTACGCCGTGACCCTGCGGGCCACCAACGCCGCCGGCAACAACACCACGGCCGCCACCAGCGTCACCTACAATACCACGGTGCCGGTGGCAGCCAGCTGCTCGCCCCAGACCACCAGCTACTTTGCCAACTACGGCATCACGCGCTTTGTGCTGAACACCATCGACAACCCCTCGGCCAACGGCAGCGCCGGCTACCAGGATTTTACCTGCACGCAGCGCACCGAGCTGATTGCCGGCGTGAACTACCCGATGACCATTACAACGGGCGGAGTAAACCCGCACGACATCCGGGTGTACCTCGATAAAAACAACGACGGCATCCTCACCACCGCCGAGCAGGTGTACGTGAGCCTGAACACGGCCACGCCCGGCGTCACGGCGACCTTCACCCTGCCCACCGGCACCACGCTCAACCAGCCGCTGCGCCTGCGCATCATTGCCGATGCCATTGGCAACACGGCGGGGCCCTGCGTGAGCCCCGCCAGCGGCCAGGCCGAGGACTACACCATTGTAGCCCGGCCCAACACCCTGCCGCCCAGCGTCAACTTCAGCACCAACTACGTGGCCGGCTCCTGCGTGAACCCCATTCAGTTTACCGACCTTACCACCAACCTGCCCACTTCCTGGCTGTGGAACTTTGGCGACGGCTACACCGGCCCGCAGCAAACCCAGCAAAACCCGCTGCACACCTACACCACGGCGGGCACCTACAACGTGTCGCTCTCGGCCACAAACGCCAACGGCACGGCCAACATCACGCGGCTGAATGTGGTGACCATCCAGATTCCCTGCTTCAACTACTGTGCTTCGAACGGCATAGGCACCACGGGGCCCACGGGCCAGCAGCCCAGCGCGCTCTGGACGACGAGCGTGGCCGTGAGCAACGCCGCACCGGCCTATACCAACGCCACCGGCAATGCCACCGGCGGCTACGCCAACTACACGGCCAACCCCATTGTGCTGAATGCCGGCAGCGCCGTCAACCTGGCGGTGTTGACCAACCTGTTCGTCATTCACCGCACGTCGGTGTGGGTGGATTTCAACATGAACGGCACCTTCGACACGAACGAGCTGCTGGCCACCGGGGTGAGCACCAACGGGGCGGCGGCCAACTCGTTTACGGCCACGTTCACCGTGCCCAACAGCAGCAGCACTTCCGGCCTGAATACCCGCATGCGCGTGCAAACGATGATAAACACGTCGTCGCCTATTGCCTGCCAGCAAAACATTCTGAACGCGGAGGTCGAGGATTATCAAATCCGCTTCCTGCCCCTGAGCACGCGCAGCGCGCTGGCCCTGCCGGCCCTGGGCCTCTACCCCAACCCCACGCTCGACGGCCATGTGCGCCTGAGCCTGCCCGATGCCACGGCGGCTGGCCGCTACGCCACCGAAGTACAGAACCTGCTGGGAGCCACCGTGCTGCGCACCTCCCTGCAGCTGGGTCCCGCTGCCGAGGCCGAGCTTGACCTGAGCGCCCTGCCCGCCGGCGTGTACGTGCTGCACCTGCGCGATGCAAAAGGCCAGACTGCCACGCGCCGCGTGGTTCGCGAGTAAGCGGATTGTTTGTGAGCCAGTTACTGACTGTCAGCCCAATGGCCTCCGGGCCCGATTGCGGCAGTCGGTAACTGGCTCGCTGGCCCCCGCCCCGTTCACCGAAATTCCTACCCTTCATTTTTTTGTATGTCCCCATTATTACTCCGGCGCTTCTACGGGTCGCTACTGCTGTTTGCGCTACTGGTGCTGGGCGCGCGCCCGGCGCAGGCTACCCACTTGCTCGGTGGCGAGATGAGCTACCGCTACCTCGATGCCAACGGCCCGGCCTCGGCCCCGTTTCGCTACGAGATAACGGCCAGTATTTACAGCAACGGGCTCTATCCCAGCACTCCCGGCATCACGGGCCCTCCGGGCTCGGTCACGGTTGACATTTACAACCGGACCAACGGAGCGCCGATTCCGGGCAACTTCACGGCCCAGGACAACCGGCCGCTGGGCAACCCCATTCGGCCGTATGTGCCGCCGGGCTGTACGGTTATCGGGCCCAACCAGCCGTTTTACCTGCGCAAGTACGTGCAGACGGTGAACCTGCCGCTGTCGTTCGACGGCTACTACGCGGTGTTCACGCTGTCGGCCCGCAACGCGGGCATTGCCAACCTCAGCAACTCCGGCAACCAGAGCCTCACGCTCTATGTGAGCATGGCGCCGCCGCTGCTGCCGAACCGCTCGCCGGTGTTTTCGGACACGGCGGTGGCCATTGTGTGCCAGAACGATACCACCATCTCGCTCAACAACGCGGTGGATGCCGACGGCGACCGGCTGGTGTACTCCTTCGGTACGCCCTACAACCAGCTGACCAACCCGACCACCAACCCGCCCACGTTTCAGACCACGCCCTACGCCAACGCTACATTCAGCGCCACCACGCCCTTCGGAACGGGTCCCGGCAACTTTGCCCTCATCAATGCCAACACCGGCGCGGCCAAATACGGCGCCACTACCAACGGGCTCTATGTAGTGGCGGTGGACGTATCGGAATACCGCAACATCAACGGCCGGGAGGTTCTTATCGGCACTACCCGACGAGATTTGCAGCTGGTGGTTTCGACCTGCCCGCCCACCGCGCCGCCCCTGCTGCCAACCACGGTGACGACTCCGCGCAACTACACCATTGAGGAAGGCCAGTCGCTCAGCATTCCGATTACGGCCACGCAGGCCAACTCCACCCACCCGCTGGTGCTCACCGTCAACAGCGTGCTGCTGGATGGCAGCGGCCCGTTCAACACGACCTTTAACGGCAGCACCGGCACCGTGACCTCGGGCAACCTGACGGGCACGGCCACGGCTTCGGGCACCGGCTCGGTATCGGGCACGTTCGTGTTTAACTCTACCTGCGGCAATGGCCGAAACACTGCCTACGACCTGGGCGTGACCGTGAAAGACAACGGCTGCGGCGGCCGCATTGCGTCCGACATCTTCCGCATTACCGTGAACCGCGCCGCAGGCCCCGATGCCATCGCCGGGCCCATTACGGTGTGCGACCCGGCCACGGCCCGTACGTATACCGCTTCCGGCCCCGTGCCGACTTCCTACCGCTGGCGCATTGTGGGCGGCACCATCAACAGCGGCCAGGGCACCAATACTGTGAACGTGACCTGGGCCAGCACCAACGGCACGGGCAGCCTGATTCTGAAAGGCGTGTCGGCCTACGGCTGCTTGTCCGACTCGGTGGTGAAAACCGTGGACATCCGGCCGCTGGCGGCTCTGGCCGTCACGCCGGCTTCGCCCAGCATCTGCCGGGGCACTTCGACCACGCTGAGCGTAACCGGCCCCACCGGCCTCACCTACTCGTGGACCGGCGGCAGCCAGACCGGCACGGGCAGCACCATTACCGTTTCGCCCACCGCCACCACCACCTATACCGTAGTCGGTACCGATGGCACCTGCAACGTGTCGTCGAGCGTGACGGTGACCGTGACGCCGCCGCCCACCGCCGATGCCGGCCCCGACCGGAGCGTGTGCTCGGGTGCAACCGCTCCCACGGTGGGCACGCCTCCCGTAGCGGGCGTGACCTACAGCTGGGCTCCGGCGGCGGGGTTGAGCAGCACCACGGTGGCCCAGCCCACTGTCACGCTGACCAACACCGGCACCACGCCCATCGTCCGCACCTACGGTGTCACGGCTACCTCGGGGGTCAACTGCTTTAGCATCGACTCGGTGCGGGTGACGATAAACCCGGCGGCGGTAGCCAACGCGGGCACGGCCGTTACGACCTGCTCGGGCGTGGCGTCGGCCCCGCTGGGCAGCCCGGCCCTGCCGGGCTACACCTACAGCTGGAGCCCCGCCACCGGCCTGAGCAGCGCCACCGCCGCCCAGCCCACCGTGACCCAGACCAACACCACCGGCGCGCCCGTCACCACCACTTATACCCTCACGGCCACCAACGCCCAGGGCTGCACGGCCACTGCTACGGTGGCCGTAACCATCAGCCCGGTGGCAGTGGCCGCCGTGGGCCCGGCCATCAGCTTCTGCTCGGGCACGACTTCGGCCCCGCTGGGCGGCACGGCTACGCCCGTGGCCGGCACCACGTATAGCTGGAGCCCCACCACCGGCCTGAGCAACCCCAACATCCTCAACCCCACCGTGACGGGCACCAACACCACCGGCGCGCCCATCACCACCACCTACACCCTCACGGCCACCACGGCTACCGGCTGCACGGCCACCGGCACCGTGGCCGTGACCATCAACCCCGCTGCCGTGGCCAACGCGGGCACCGCGCCCACCTTCTGCTCGGGGGCCAGCGCCACGCTGGGCGGCGGCACGGCCATTGCCGGCACCACGTATAGCTGGAGCCCCACCACCGGCCTGAACAACGCCAACACGCTCAACCCCACCGTGACGGGCACCAACACCACCGGCGCACCTACCACCACGACCTATACCCTCACCGCCACCACCGGCAACGGATGCACCGCTACCAGCACGGTGGTCGTGACCATTAATCCGGCGGCGGTGGCCGATGCGGGCCCGGCGAAGTCCACCTGCTCGAACGTGCCCGTGGCCATTGGCAGCGGCACGGCCGTGGCCGGCACCACCTACGCCTGGAGCCCCGCCACCGGCCTGAGCAGCACTTCGGTGCTGACCCCCACCGTGACGCTGCCCAACACCACCGGCGCGCCCATTACCCAGACCTACACGCTGACGGCTACCACCGCCAACGGCTGCACCGCCACCGGCACGGTCGTGGTAACCATTAACCCGGCGGCAGTGGCCGATGCGGGTCCGGCAAAGTCCACCTGCTCGAACGTGCCCGTGGCCATTGGCAGCGGCACGGCCGTGGCCGGCACCACCTACGCCTGGACGCCCACCACCGGCCTGAGCAACCCGGCCGTGCTGAACCCCACCGTGACGCTGCCCAACCTGGGCACGACGAACATCACCCAGGCTTATACCCTGACCGCTACCACGGCCAACGGCTGCACGACTTCGGCCAATGTGACCGTAACGGTTTTCCCGGCGGCGGTGGCCCAGGCTGGGCCGGCCGTGGCCTTCTGCTCGGGCGCCAGCGCCACGCTGGGCACGGGCACGGCGGTGGCCGGCACCACGTATAGCTGGAGCCCCACCACCGGCCTGAACGACCCCACCCTGCTGAATCCGACCATCACCCTGACCAACACCACTGGCGCGCCCATCACCACCACCTATACGCTGACGGCTACCACAGCCAACGGCTGCACCGCGACCAGCACGGTGGCGGTAACGGTGAACCAGGCAGCCGTGGCCGTAGCGGGCCCGGCCCGCAGCACTTGCTCCAATGTGGGTGTAACCATCGGCAGCGGCCCGGCCGTGACCGGCACCACCTACGCCTGGACGCCTACCACCGGCCTGAGCAGCGCCACCAGCCTCACCCCTACCCTCACGCTGCCCAACCTGACGGGTGCGCCCATTACGGTCAACTACACCCTCACGGCTACCACCGCGCAAGGCTGCACGGCTACCAGCACGGTAGCCGTGACGGTGAACCCCGCCGCCGTGGCGCAGGCCGGGGTTGATAAAACGACCTGCTCGAACGTACCGACGACCATCGGCACGGGCACGGCCATTGCCGGCACCACTTATGCCTGGACACCCGCCACGGGCCTGAGCAGCGCCTCGGTGCTGACCCCGACCGTGACCCTGCCCAACACCACCGGCGCGGCCATCACCCAGCAATACATTCTGCTGGCGACGACGGCCAACGGCTGCCTGCAGCGCGATACCGTGGTGGTGACCATCAACCCGGCCGCCGTGGCCGTGGCCGGCACCAACCGCTCGGTGTGCTCGGGCCTGCCCACCACCCTGGGCGCGGCTGCCGTAACGGGCTACACCTACAGCTGGAGCCCGGCCACCGGCCTGAGCAGCACCACCGTGGCCAACCCCACGTTCACGCTGACCAACACGGGCACCACGCCAAACCCCGTCGTCTTCACCCTGACGGCGACCACCGCCAACGGCTGCGTGGCCACCAGCACCGTGACCGTGACCGTGAACCCCGCCGCCGTGGCCAACGCCGGGCCGGCCGTGGCCGTCTGCGATGGCAAGCGCGTGACGCTGGGCACCACCGCCCTGGCCGGCTATACCTATAGCTGGAGCCCCGCCACCAGCCTGAGCAGCGCCACCGCCGCCCAGCCGGTGCTCACCGGCGTGAACACCGGCACGGCCCCCATCACCCAGACCTACACCCTCACGGCTACCACGGCCAACGGCTGCGTGAGCACGAGCACCGTGGTAGTCACCATCAACCCGCGTCCGGCGGCAGAGGCCATTACCGGTCCGGCGTCGGTGTGCCCCACGGTGACGGGCATTGCCTACTCGGTGGTGAACCCGGCCGCCACGGCCTACACCTGGCTGATTAACGGCGGCACCATTGCCAGCGGCCAGGGCACCCCGGCCATTACCGTGAACTGGGGCGTGGCCAGCACCGGCGGCTACGTGAAAGTGTTCCGCCTGAACGCCCAGGGCTGCTCTTCGGATACCACCACGCTGCCCATCATCATCAACCAGCGCCTGCAAACGGTGCGGCCCACCGGCCCCGGCGACATCGTGGCCGTAGCGCCGCTGCCACGCTCCGTGTGCCAGGCCGATGGCCCGTACACCTACATCAGCGGGGTGTTTGCCAACGGCTCCAGCTATTCGTGGCAGATTATCGGCGGCACGCAGGTGAGCACCGCGCAAAACACGGTGACTGTGAACTGGAACCCGGTGACGGTGCCCACCCTCGGTAAAATTGTGGTGACGGAAACCAGCAACCCCAGCGGCGGCATCTGCCGCGGTGTTTCCGATACCCTGAAGGTGCTCATCAATCCTTCGCCGCGTACCAACCTGGCTATCAACAGCCCCGTGCGCGTGTGCCAGACCAACGGCCCCGTAACGTTTGGCCTGCCCGGGGGCTTCACCGGCTCGACCTACGTGTTCCAGCTGGCCGGCACCACGCTGGCCGGCACCGGCAGCACCCGCGTGCTGAATACCCTGCCCGCCCCCGGCACCTACACCCTCACGGCCCAGGAAACCACCACGGCCGGCTGCGTGGGCCCGCTCTACACCACGCAGTTCACGGTGAGCCCCACGCCGGGCGCGCCCACCATTTCGGGCTCGGGCTTTGTGTGCAACGTGGCCACGCCGCAGCAGTACAGCATTGCCAATGCCACGGCCGGCTCTACCTTCCAGTGGACGGTAGTGGGCGGCACCGTGACCGCCGGCCAGGGCACCAGCCAGGCGACGGTGCAGTTCGGGGCCACCGGTCCCTACACCGTGAGCGCCGCCGAAACCAGCGGCACGCCGGCCTCGTGCGTGGGCGCTACGGCTACCCGCACCATTCTGCTCGACAACCCGACGGTGGTGCTGACCACGGCTTCGGTTGACCTGACCAGCAACGCCCGCGTTATCCTCACTCTGCGCGCCCCGGCCAGCACCAACACGCCGAACCAGATTCAGATTATGCGCCGCGTAGCCGGCACCGGCACGTTTGCTGCGGTGGGCACGGTAGCCGCCTCGGCCACCTCCTTCACCGACAACAACGCGGTGGATGCCTCGGGCAACTCCTACGAGTACCGCCTCGACCTCACCAACGGCTGCGGCACGCTGCTGTCGAGCCCGGTTTCGCGCACCATTCGCCTCACGGCGGTGGCCACCCCCGGCCCCGGCGGCCGCGACCAGGGCAGCACGGCCCTGAGCTGGAATGCCTACCAGGGCTTCACGGTGGATAAGTATGAAATCTACCGCCGCTCCGATGCCGGGGCTCCTGTACTCGTGGCCACGGTGCCCGGCAACAGCCCCACCCTGCAAGCCACCGTGCCCAACGCCGACCCCAACTCGGCCACCAGCGCCGGCTTCGACCAGAACTTCCGGGTGGTGGCCGTGAGCACCGATGCCACGCCGCTGCGCTCGAACTCGAACGAGGCCAACGTGAAGTTTGCCAACCAGACCAACACGTACAACGTCATCACGCCCAACCACGACGGCCTGAACGACGTGCTGGTGATTGACAATATCCTGCTCTACCCCGGCAACACCTTCACCGTGTTCAACCGCTGGGGCCGCGAGGTGTACAAAACCACCAACTACCAGAACACCTTCGGCCAGGACGACAGCATTGCCCCCGGCAATTACTTCTACATCCTGACCCTGCCCAACGGCAGCACCATCAAAAACTGGTTCGAAGTAGTGAAATAGCCAGCCGGCTCTTCAATCAAAAAAGCCTCCCGGTTCCGGGGGGCTTTTTTTGTGCCTGCCGCTGTCCGACCTTTAGCTCCATGAACCGGCTTTCCGCTTACTCCTGGCTTATTACCGCCCTGCTGCTGCTGGTCGGCTTTCTCTGTCTGGAGGTAAAAGCCGTGGGCTATGGGGTGGCCTTTTTCATGGCCTTTCCCTGGGCGGTCGGCTTTGCCATTGGCACCCTGGAGCAAAGCCGGCGCAACACCCTCTACCTGATTCTGGGCGTGGTCATTTTCATGGCCCTGCTGCTCACCTGGCACCTCGAGGGCCTGGTGTGCGTGTTCATGGCGCTGCCCATTTTTGCCGGGTGCGTGCTGCTGGGCAGCTGGGCGCAGCGGGCCTTCCGGCGCAGGCACGAAACGCCCAACGAAACCCCGCCGCGCCTGCTGGTGCTGCTCACGCCCCTGGCCGTGCTGCTGGTGACGGGCCAGGTGGAGAAGTTCGTGACGGCCCCGCCGGCTCTGGTCACCGTTACTACATCGGTAGCCCTGCCTTTCCCGGCGCAGCAGGTGTTCGAGGGCGTGCAGCAGATGGATACCCTGGCCGCGCCCAAGCCCTGGCTGCTGCGCCTGGGCCTGCCCACGCCCTACAAGTGCGTGCTCACGACCCCGCGCGTGGGCGGCCGCCGCACCTGCCTCTTCGACAACGGCCGCATCGTGGCCGAAATCACCGACTACCAGCCCGGCGAGCGCCTGACCATGGACGTCATCGAATACAGCCTCACCGGCCGGCACTGGTTTCACTTTCAGGATGCCCGCTACACCTTCCATCGCCAGGGCGGCCAGACCCTGATAACCCGCACCAGCAGCTACCGCTCGCAGCTGCGCCCCCGCTGGTACTGGCAGCCCCTCGAAACCTACGGCATCGCCCAGGAGCACGCCTTCGTGCTGGCCAGCCTGCGCCAGAACCTGCAACGCGGCCGCCAGGCGGCCCGCCCGCCAGCGCCCACAGAATCCGTGAAACCGGAATAATCCGAGCGAATCCGTGGTCTACCTTTGCAGACTTATCGCTCCCGCTATGTCCCGTAAAATCACGAAAGCTTCTAAAAATCTTCCGGCCGACGCCCTCCACCGCATTCTGATTCAGGACATGGTGGCCGAAGGCAAATGCCTGGTTCGCCTCGACAATCTCGTCATCTTCGTGTCGCAGGTGGCCCCCGGCGACGTGGTGGACCTGCGCATTACCCGCGCCAAAAAGAACTTCCTCGAAGCCGTCCCCACGCACTTTCACACCTATTCCGAGCTGCGCACCACGCCGTTTTGCCAGCACTTTGGCACCTGCGGCGGCTGCAAGTGGCAGCACCTGGGCTACGACTCGCAGCTGCACTTCAAGCAGCAGCAGGTGGTCGACCAGCTCACGCGCATCGGCAAGGTGGAACTGCCCGAGATTCCGTTCATCCTCTCCTCGCCCCAGCGCACCTACTACCGCAACAAGCTCGAATACACCTTCTCGGACAACGGCTGGCTGACCCAGGAGCAGATTGACGACGACACCCAGAGCTTCGACCGCAACGTGCTGGGCTTCCACACCCCCGCCCGCTTCGATAAGATTATCGACGTGCAGCACTGCCACCTCCAGGCCGAGCCCAGCAACGAAATCCGCCTCTTCGTGCGCGACTACGGCCGCGCGCACGGCCTCCAGTTCGGCAACATGGTGCGCCAGACCGGCAACCTGCGCAACCTCATCATCCGCACCGCCCAGAGTACCGGCGAAATCATGGTGATTCTGCAGTGCTACCGCCCCCACGAGTCCATCGAGCCCCTGCTCGACGCCCTCTACGCCAAGTTCCCCGGCATCACCTCCCTCAACTACGTCCTCAACAGCAAGGGCAACGAAACCTTCCACGACCTCGACGTCATCACCTACCGCGGCAAGCCCTACATCGAGGAAGAAATGGAAGGCCTGCGCTTCCGCATCGGCCCCAAGTCCTTCTACCAAACCAACTCCGAAGGCGCCCACCAGCTCTACAAAGTGGCCCGCGACTTCGCCGACCTCAAGGGCGATGAGCTCGTGTACGACCTCTACACCGGCGCCGGCACCATCGCCAGCTTCGTGGCCCACCAGGCCCGCAAAGTCATCGGCGTCGAGTACGTGGAACAGGCCGTGGCCGACGCCCACGTCAACGCCGAAATCAACCACATCACCAACACCGAGTTCTACGCCGGCGATATGAAGGACATCCTCACCGCCGACTTCACCAAGTACCACGGCCGCCCCGACGTCCTCATCACCGACCCGCCCCGCGCCGGCATGCACCCCGACGTAGTGGCCCGCCTCCTGGAGCTGCGCGCCCCCCGCATCGTCTACATCAGCTGCAACCCCGCTACCCAGGCCCGCGACTTAGAGCTGCTCGACGCCGCGTACCGCGTGACGCGCGTGCAGCCGGTGGATATGTTCCCGCACACCCACCACGTGGAGAATGTGGTGGCGCTGGAGTTGAAGTAGTTTTTATCGACGGTTTTATTTCTTGTAATGGCGAATTATAAAGTCAACTCGGAAGACTTCGAGCAAATCATTTCTCATACTTGCAATTGTGCTGCAACTGACAAAGTAGTCATCGAGCGCTTGCCAGTTGGATACATGCGTCGTGATGACCCAATTAATGATAATGACAGTGGTTGGCAATTCCTTTGGGGCTTTGAAACCCAAGAATATCTAGACGACCTTGATAATTCCGCCACTTACAAATTGAATACACTAGCAAACATTGACCGAGCAATAATTCCATACTTAGACTATCCAATTGGAACTGAACTTGAGCGCGTTGAAAACTCTGATGTATTCGTAGAAGTTAATTAAAATGGACTACTTCAACGACCCCGAACTCAACGGCAAATACCTCGGCACCATCACCAAGGATTTCGTGAAGGTGTGCGACACGCTTTCCGAAGCCTCTTCCCAGATTCGTAAGGGCGACTTCAGCCAATACCCCATTTTCGTCTTTGCCAAGCAGGAAGTGCCCCTCGGCGGCCTCCTCGTCAACGCCGACGAACTGAACCTGGAATGGCACGTCTTCGCCAGCTACCTGGAGCTCTTCGTGCAGCAAGGCATCATCGACGTTGATGGGGTCAAAGCCTTCAAAGCCACTTACAAGGATGCCGACGAGTTCTGCTGCCTCTTCGTGCTCGATGAGGAGTTCACGAATTTCGTGTTCGTGCCCTACCCGGAGGATTAGGACGACAGCCCCGGCGGGGCGGCATAGCGGTAGTAATACCGCCTTTAGAAACGGCAAAGCCCCGGCGGGGCGACATTCGTTGAACGAGTGTCGCCCCGCCGGGGCTTTTGAAACTTTAGCGCCTGCTGTTTCTACCGCCATGCCGCCCCGCTGGGGCTAACCGGCAAATCAGCGCGGGGCTATCTAATTCCGGCGTTGCACCGGCAAATCCTCCAGCTGCGCGTAGCTCAGCTTCCAGGTATTATCGGCCGCTTTTTTCCAGAGGAAAATGTAGTTGCCCTCGCCGAAGCCGGCCGGCTGGCCGGGGCCGGCGGGTGCCACGTCCACCGAGAACGTGCCGGCCTCGTAGGCGCTATTGGCATCGGTGCCGGTGCTGGTCACGCTGGTTTTCAGGTTGCTGATGGTGGCAATGGTGGCACTCACCCACTTCTGTCCTACTTCGTCTTTGCCTTTCCAGTGGGCATTGCCCTGCACGAAGGCCACGTCGTCGGCCATCATGCCCGTGACCTTGCCGGAGTCGCGGCTGTTCCAGGCGCCGATAAAGTCCTGGTCGAGTTTCTGAACATTGGCTTCTTCGCCACTTTTCGAGCACGAGCTCAGGGCGACGGCCACAAACAAACTGCAAAGGAGGGATTTCATAAATCCGGGGTATTGGTGAAGGAAATGGAGCGAGCAGCCTCACCCACTTAAGAACTGAACCCCGGGCGCAAACGCCCAGGGTTCAGAAATGTTACGCAATCCGGTGCTTACCAGCTCTTGCGGCGGTACTCCTCCGTCGAGTACGGCTTCGAAGCGTCGCCATAGTGCGGATTTGCCAGGAAAGCCGAGCTGGCCGGAGCGGGCATCGGCGCATCGTAGGCCGAGATGGCGCTGGCCGTCAGGGCATTGGCCGGCGTGGTTACGGTTTGGGTTTTCGTCACCACGGTAGCCTGCTGCTTACGGGCCTGGGCCAGCTCGCGGCGGTAGGCAGCCTCGCGGGCAGCGGCGGCGGCGGCAGCGGCGCGCTGCTTGCGCTTATTGTCGATGTGCTTGCCCACGCCGTACCCGATGGCCCCACCAGCCACGCCGCCCACCACGCCGCCCACGGCCCGGTTGCGCTTGTTGATGATGGCCCCGGCCGCCGCCCCGCCCAGGCCGCCAATCACGGCGCCCTTGGCCTGCGGGCTCCATTGGGCTTTCGCAGTGGAAGCACCAAACACGGTGCTCAGCAAGATGAGGAAAGCGAAGAAAAACGGAAGCTTATTCATGGCTAGTTAGCGAAAAGTGGAAGAGAAAAAATCCCTGCAATGCGGAACGGAAGACAATTAGCGTGCCATCCCGCCGGTTATTCTCGTTGGCTCTCCCTAACGGTAGCGCTTAAATAAGGTTTTCCCAGCCCCCCAAACGCCCTAAAAACTCGTCCAGCCCTGCGCCTGCAGCGGTACGGCCTGCCCGGCTTTGGTCACCAGGTTGGCCCCATCGTCTTTGGTAGTCAGGTGGCCGATGATGGTGATATCGGGGTGGTTTTTAATCTTCTCGTGGTCCGTAACGGGCACGGTAAACAGCAGCTCGTAGTCCTCGCCGCCATTCAGTGCGCAGGTAATGGGGTCGAGGTTGAACTCGGCCGCTGCTTCCAGCGAGGGATTGGCCAGGGGCAGAAACTCGGTGAAGACGCGGGCCCCCGTGCCGCTGGCCGTGCACAGGTGCAGCACCTCCGAGGCCAGCCCGTCGGAAATGTCAATCATGCTGGTGGGCTGCACGCCCAGCTCGCGCAGCTCGTGCACGATGTCGAGGCGGGCTTCGGGGCGCAGCTGGCGCTGCACCACGTATTCGTAGTTGGCCAGCTCGGGCTGGGTATCGGGGTCGGCCAGGAAGGCTTGCTTCTCGCGCTCCAGCACCTGCAGGCCCAGGAAGGCTCCGCCCAGGTCGCCGCTCACACAAAGTAGGTCGGTAGGCTGGCCGCCGCTGCGCCGGGCCAGGGTGCCAGCCGGTGCTTCGCCCAGCACCGTGATGGCCAGCGTGAGGCCGCCCCGGCTGGCGGTAGTGTCGCCGCCCACCAGGTCCACGTTGTAGGCCTCGCAGGCCAGGCGCATGCCGGCGTAAAGCTCCTCAATGGCCTCCACGGTGAAGCGCGAACCGGCCGAAATGCCCACCACCAGCTGCGTGGGCAGGGCATTCATGGCTGCCACGTCCGATACGTTTACGGCCACGGCCTTGTAGCCCAGGTGCCGCAGCGGGCAAAACGATAAATCGAAATGAATGCCCTCGACCAGCAGGTCAGTCGTCATCACCTGCTCGGTGCCGGGCGTGGGATGAATGATGGCCGCATCGTCGCCAATGCCCAGCACCGTGCCGGGCTGGCGCGTGCGGATGCCCGCCTGCAGGCGGCGAATGAGGGCGAATTCGCCTATGGCGGTGAGGGGCGTCAGGTCAGCCATTTATTAGTGCTTGATGGTCAGTGGTTAATGATTAATGGCTCTGCAGTAGCCGGAAGCAGAAAGGCCGGACGGGCAGGTCGGGCGGTGCTTCCGGCTGGCAGCCATTCGGCGCAAAAATACGCCCATAAAAAAAGGAGGGAATTGCTTCCCTCCTTACTATAGACTCAGCTGATGGCCGATTATTGCACCATCAGGGTTTTGTAGATTTTGGTCTGGCCGTCGGCGCTGTAAATCTCTACGAAGTACAGGCCGGGCTTCAGGGTCGATACGTCCAGCGTGAGCTTTTCCTGGCCCTGGCCTTTGGCCTGGGCGCTGATGTTCTGACCGAGGCTGTTGCGCACACTCACAAAACCAACTTTGGCATCTTTAATCTCCACCGTGGCGGTGCCGTGGGCGGGGTTGGGATATACGCTGATGTTCGCATCGAACTTGCCCAGCGTAGCCGTGATGGTGGTTTGGTAAGTGCCGTGGGGGCCGGTGTAGTCGTTGTGGTTGCCCAGCTGGTCGTAGAGCTGCGCTCCTACCGAGCCGCTGCCCGTGGTGCCGGGAGGGAAAGCGTAGCTATACACCGACCACTCATCGGCAATGTTGTATGCGTTGGCAGCCGTGCTGCGCACCGGGGGGTTGGTGTTGGGCACGTTCTGGGGGCCGGGGTTGGTGCGGATGCCGCCCGAAACGTTGGGCCGGCGCACCAGGCTCTGGTTAGCCGACGAAACGTACACGTGCACCACGGGCGTGCCCGTGTCATCGGCTGGGTTGAAGCCGCTCCAGTTGCCGCCCGTGCCGCCCGAGGCCAGCAAAGGCTGCTCGCCAATAGAACCAACCAGGTCCACAATCACGCCCGGGCCCTGGCCGGCCGTGCCGCTGGGGTAGCGGATGAGGGCCACCGCGTCGTCGCCGTTGAAATAGCTTACGTTGCCGGTAGGCGCGCCGCCGCCGCTGATGTAGTTGGGGCCCAGCGTGCCGTAGGACGTAACGCCAAACTGGCTGGCCGCCGAGCGGATGGACGGCAGCGTAGCTTCGCCGTTGGCATACACAAACACGCCGCGCGCGTTCAGGGTATTGGCCCCGGTGGTGCGCATCAAACGCTCTTCGTCGACCGGCGTGGTGCTGCCGTTGGAATAGCGGCGCACCGAGTATGGCGCGAGGTTGACCACGTTGTTGGTCGGGTTATAGATTTCCAGGGCCCGCTCGTTACCGGTCGAATTCGTGGTGCCGCCGTAGTTTACGCCCGACTGGTGGGCTCCTTCGTCGTATTCGGAAAAGAAGAGCTCCGTGCCCTGCTGGGCCCGGGCAGCTCCCGTCAGCAGCAGCGCGGCGGAGAGCAGAAAGTATTGTTTGTTCATAAAAATTGGGCGTACAAAATGGCTATGCAATAGCAAAGATACGCGAAAAGAACGTTTCGGTTTGTTACTGATAGATTATCCTGCCCGTCCTTCCGGCTTCTAACCGGGTGGCAGTCAGTCCCTCGCCCCATAGTATTCCGCTATATACATATCCGCAGGCCGGCGGCCCGGAAAGCGGCCGGGAGCGGCGGCTGGCTGAATTCACCCTTCCTTGCGCTCCCGCAAGAATAGCGGGGCTCATGCGTTAGCGGCAAGCAGCGTGCCGGGCATTTTAGTTCGTGGCCGCGCCCGTAGCTTTGTTTATTCACACATTTTTTCTGCCTTATGCGCTCCAACGTGATGATTTCGCTTAAATCCTTCCTTGCCGTGCTGCTGGTGCTGGCCGGCAGCGCCGCCTCCTGCAAGCGCGACGGGGCCAAAACGGCCGCTCTCAACCCCGCTTCGGCCTCGGCCGTGAAAGCCCAGCTCGACGTGCTGCGCGACTCGGTTGACAGCAAATGGCGCAACATGATTGCCAGCGACGACCAGAAAATCGGCATCGTGCGCCTGCTGCTGCGCGAGCTCAAGGCCCAGCCCGGCACCGACCAAACCCAGCTGCCCGGCCTGGAGCGCGCCAACGCCCGCCTCAAGCCCCTGCGCTACAACCAGGAAACGATGGCCAGCTCGCCGCTCATCGACCGGTACGACGCGGCCCAGGACTCGCTGCTGCGCGCCCTCTACCCCGTGGCCGCCCCCAACGGCAATGCCCCCACCGAAAACGCCCGCAACTTCGTGGAAGGCATCCAGCAGATTGATGCCGGCGTGGTGGGCTACCGGGTGCAGTACGACCGCGCCGCCAAGCAATACAACGAGTACCTCAAGCTGCACCAGGCCGAGTTGCAAACCCTGGGCGGCAAATACGCCGGGCAGAAGCCCCTGCCGCTGTTTGAGCTGCAGAACTAAGCCTTGTCAGCCAGGCAGGGCGGCAGAGCCATTTGGCTGGCAAGCATGGGGTTCGGGCATTTTTGTGTACATTTCAGGAGTGTTTCTCGTCTCCATCACTTAATGCCCAAGCCCATGCGTTCAACTCCTACTTTTTTTCGTCGGCTCGTGCCGGCGCTGCTGCTGGCCGGCCTCACGCTGGCCTCCTGCCAATGCCGCAAAGACCACGACCCCAAGCCCAAAGGCCAGTGCGGCACTCCCACGACCGGCACTACAAAACCCGGCGGAAATTCCTGATTTTTTTCTGACTAATACCTGACCAAAAAGCGGCCGGCATTATTGCCGGCCGCTTTTTTTATGCTCGCCGGGCTGGTGATTGAACGAGTGCCAGCCATTGTTTACCGAATAAAAGCAGTCAGGCGTAATAATAGATTTATATTTATTTTATTTATCATTTTTAATACCAGAAATTAATTTATTGCCTGCAGCCTTCGGCGCGGAGCAATCGGGTCCTGCGCCAACCAGCCCGCCAGTGTGCGTTGACATAACTATTAACACATTGCTTCATCTACCTGCTGATTTGCAAAGCGTTATTACGCACATTCTTCTAGCCTGCTGGTACGTGGCTCAGGCATACGCGCTGGCGGCCTGCCTCTACATCGCGACGTCACTGGCGGCATTCCTGCTTTTTTATCCGCGCATCAGGCGCCTGTTTCAGCCCCGGCCTGCGGAAAGCCGGCCGGCCGCTGCCACGCATTTTACCCTGCTGGTGCCGGCCCACAACGAGGAGCGGCTGCTGCCGCAGCTGCTGGCCAGCATTCGGCGGCTGCACTACCCGCCGGCGCTGGTTGAGGTGGTGGTAATAGCCGATAACTGCACCGATAAAACGGCCACCATCGTGGCCGCCGAAGGCTTTGCCTGCCTGGAGCGCTTCACCCACGAGCCGTCGGACAAGATGCAGGCCCTGCGCTTTGGGGCCCGGCAGGTGCTGAGCCACAGCACGGTGGCCGATACGGTGGTGTGCATCATTGATGCCGACTGCGTGCTGGCCCCAGGATTTCTGGCCGCGCTGGACGGCGTGTATGCCCGGCGCAGGGCCGCCCCGGTGGTACAGGCCTTTCGCAGCGTGAGCAATGCGTTTGCTTCCAACATCACCGTGCTCGATGCCGCTGCCGAAGCCCTGCGGCAATGGGTGCTGGCCGGCCCGCGCAAGCTACTGGGGCTCGACAATCTTATTTTTGGCCTGGGCTGCTCCATGCGGCGGGCTGTTTTTCTGGAGTTGATGGCGCTGCCCATTGTGTCGCTGGCCGAAGACAAGGAGTGGAAGGTTTTTCTCACCCAGCGCAACGTCCGGATTGACTACTGCCCCACGGCCCGCCTGGGCTATGAGGTGGTGGCCGAAACCCCGGACTTTGGCCAGCAGCGCGCCCGGTGGCTGGCCGGCTACTACCACCTGCTGCGCACCCACGGCCTGCCCGTGCTGCTGCAGGGCCTGCGGCAAGCCAGCCCGGCCAGGCTGGACCTGGCCTGCGACCTGTTGCAGCCGCCCCGGTCCGTGCTGTTTCTGGCTGCCGTGGCCTATGCGGTACTGGCGTATTGTTTCCCGCGGCAGAGCTTGGTGAGCGCCGGGGTGTGGCTGGCCATCGTGGGCATGTTTGCGATGTACGGGGCCATCGGCCTGCGCCTCATTGGAGCACCCGCTCGGTCGTACCTGCTGCTTTTTTCCAGCCTGCGGCTGATTATCCTGGTTACCAAATCGACCCTGGCGGTGGTGCTGGGCCGGGGCGTACACGCGTGGGCCCCCACCCGCAAAGCCGCTCCCCAGCCCACGGCCAAAGCCCCATGAGCCAGCCCGCCATACCGGTCCTGATGTACCACGCCCTGGCCGAAGCACCCGCGCCCGGCCTGCACCCGCTGCACCTGCACTGCTCCCTGTTTGAGCAGCAGCTGGCCTGGCTCCGGGCGCAAGGGTATGCAGGCATAACGGCCACCGAGCTTTGCCACCGCCTGGACTTGCAGCGGCCAGCGCCTAAAACCGTGGCTTTCACGTTCGATGACGGCTATTTGTCGCTGCTCACCCGGGCAGCTCCGCTGCTGCATCGGTATGGCTTTTCGGCTACGCTTTTCCTGACTACGGGCTTTGTGGATGCCCCCGATTTTTCGGGCGCGCCGGACGTTGCCCGCTCCGCTCCTGCCACCGACCGGCCCCTGACCTGGGCCGAAGTGGCCGCGCTGCAAGCCATGGGCTGGGATATTCAGGCCCACAGCCACCGGCACCAGCCCCACGCCGGTTTGTCGGCCCGGGAGCTGCTGGCCGAAATGCAGGAGAGCCGCCGCTGCATTGCCGAGCGGCTGGGCCGGGCGCCGCACCTCTACGCCTTTCCCTACGGCAGCTATAGCCGCCACGCACTGGCCCGGCTGCCACAGCTGGGCTACGCGGCTGGCTTTTCGGTGCACAGCGGCCGGGCCACGCCCGGCGACGACCGGCGGCGGCTGCCGCGCCTCGAAGTGAACAGTGCCTGCACCCTGCCCCGCTTCGCACGCCTGGTCGAAACCGGCTACGCATCGAAACCCGCCGAATACCGGGCCCGTCTGCGCGACGCGCTGTTTCATTTCCCCCTGCTGAAAGACGGCTTACGCAAAACCCTCGGCAGCGGCATCAATTAGCATTCGCCTCTACGCAAAACGGCGGCCGGCAATGCTGCCAGCCGCCGTTTCGGGTATCACGGGCAAAGCCTACAACGCATTCATCTCCCCGCGCACGAAGTCGGCCAGGGTGCGCAGGTACTCGGTGCTGAAATCGAAGCGGATGCCGGCGGCGGCGTAAATCTGGCCGATGGGCGCAGTGTAGCCCAGCGCCAGCGCCCGCTTATAGGCGGCCAGGCCCTCGGCCGGGTTCTGGCGGAAGTTGCGCCACACGGCAATGGCCCCGAGCTGGGCCATGGCGTACTCGATGTAGTAGAACGGCACCTCGTAGAGGTGCAGCTGCTTTTGCCAGAGGTAGGGCTTGTAGGCTTCCAGCCCGGTCCAGTCCACGGTGCGCTGGTTGAACTCGTCGAATATTTCCACCCAGCGCGCATGGCGCTCGGCTTCGGTGTGCGTGGGGTGCTCGTACACCCAGTGCTGAAATTTGTCGATGGTGGCCACCCACGGAAAGGTTTCGAGCACGCTTTCGAGGTGGGTTTTCTTGGCCCGGCGCAGGTCCTCCGCATCGGGGAAGAAGACGTGCCACTGGTCCATGCTCATCAGCT
Organism: Hymenobacter daeguensis; assembly: GCF_054780555.1. Lineage (NCBI taxonomy): Bacteria > Pseudomonadati > Bacteroidota > Cytophagia > Cytophagales > Hymenobacteraceae > Hymenobacter > Hymenobacter daeguensis. The sequence goes on along the minus strand of NZ_BAAGWC010000005.1, from coordinate 3,602 downwards.
CCATGCTCATCGAGGCCAGCTCGGCCACTTCGGACGGCGGGTGCTTGTCGGCGCCCAGCGGCAGGCCCCGCGTGAGGAAGCTGTGCACGGCGTGGCCGCCTTCGTGCAGCATGGTCACCACGTCGCGCAGGCTGCTCGTGGCATTCATAAAGATGAACGGCACGCCGGTTTCGTCCAGCGGGTAGTTGTAGCCGCCGGGAGCCTTGCCCTTGCGGCTTTCCAGGTCGAGGTGGCCCATCTGGCGCATGGTCCGCAGGCAGTCGCCGAGGTAGGAATCGAGGTTCTGGAAGACGGTGATGGTTTTTTCCAGCAGCTCCGCGCCGGTGCCGAAGGGGCGCAGCGGCGGCTGGCCGCTGGGGTCCACATCGAGGTCCCAGGGGCGCAGGGCGGGCAGGTTCAGGTCCTGGCGGCGCTCCAGGTCGAAGTCGTCAATCAGCGGCACCACCGTTTCGCGGATGGCGGCGTGGAAGTTGAAGCAGTCCTGCGGCGTGTAGTCGAACCGGCCCAGGGCGGCAAACATGTAATCGCGGAAGTTCTCGAAGCCGGCGTTCAGCGCCACTTGGTGGCGCAGGCCCACCAGCTCGGTGAAGAGCTGGTCGAGCGGCTGGGCATCCTGCAGGCGGCGGGCCTGAATGGCGCGGTAGGCAGCTTCGCGCACGGCGCGGTCGGGGTTCTTGAGGCGGTCGGCGGCCTGGGGCAGGGTCAGCTCCTGGCCGTCGATGCTCACGTTCATGGCGCCCACCGTGGCGGCGTATTGCTGCTGCTTGGTGCTGATGTCGGTTTTGAGCGGAATGTTCTCGGCCCGGTAGATTTCCGAGGCCCGGCGCACCGAGCGCAGGAACACGCCGTAGCGGCGCTCATCGAGGCCGGTGAGGTACTCCGAAGCCAGCATTTTCTCGTTGAGGGCGTGGTCGTAGGGCGCTACCTGCGGCTCCACTTCGTTCACGAAATACTGGAAGGCCTCCGAGCGGGCCGGGTCCTGCGTGTCGCAGGTCATGTGAATGTAGCGCCAGGCCAAATCCTCGCTCAGCACCGATTCCAGCTCGGAGCGGTCGAGCAGCCAGCGCTCCAGCTCCGCCGCCGAGCTGAGCGGGCGGGCTTGCAGCTCCTGAAAAAACGGCTCAATGGCGGCCCAGTCGGACACCAGGAAATCTTCGGGCAGATAGTGGCGCGGCGGGCGGCTGGTATCGGTAGCCGACTCGGCGGTAGGTTCAGCAATGTGCATCATGGTACAAGGATAGTCGAAAGTGGATGGCGCGGCTTCTGTGCTACGCAACAACAATCGAAGGGGCTGAAAAATAAGTTCGGGCGGGCGGCCCTGCCGCCCGCCCGGGGCGCTTAGCCAATCTCAATCACCACGTCGTCGGTCATCGGGTGGGCCACGCAGGTGAGGATGTAGCCCTGCTTCAGCTCCGAGTCGGACAGGCCTTCGCGCTCATCGAGGTGCACCTTGCCGCTGAGGCACTTGCCCCGGCAAGCCGTGCAAAGGCCGGCCTGGCAGGAATACGGCAGGTCGATGTCCTGGTCGAGCGCCGTTTCGAGAATGGTTTCCTTGGCGGGCACTTCGATGATGTACTCGCTGCCTTCGTATTGAATGGTGACGGTGCGGGTGTCTTTCACGTTGTCGTCGGGGCTGGTGGATACGTCGCCGTGGCCCATGGGCTGGGCGGCCGTGAGCTCGGCATTTTCGGAGGTGGCCACGAAGCTTTCGCGGCGCACCCGGGCCTCGGGCACGCCCAGCAGCTCCAGGGCGGCCTTGGCTTCGGTCATCAGGCCTTCGGGGCCGCACATGAAGTATTCGGCCTGCTCGGCCGGAAACTGGTGGCGCTGCTCCAGAATGCGCAGCAGCATGGTGCGGTTTACGCGGCCGGTGTGGCGGTGCGCGCCGCCGGGGCGCAGCGGCTGGCTGTACACGTGCTCCACTTGCAGGTGGCCGTTGGAGCTGGCTTCCAGGTCATTGAGCTGCTTCTGAAAGATAACCGAGTCCTCGTTGCGGTTGCCGTAAATCAGCAAGACGTGGCTTTGCGGCTCGGTGCTGAGCACGGCCTTGAGCATGGACATGAGCGGCGTGATGCCCGAGCCGGCCCCGATGAGCACCAGCGAGCGGGCGGCTTTGGGGCTGGGGCTGAGGGTGAAGTTGCCGAGCGGCTCCATCACCTCCATCTGCTGGCCCACCTTCACAGTGTCAAGCAAATAGTTGCTCACCAGGCCGCCGGGCACGCGCTTCACGGTCACGGACAGGCGCGGGGCTTCCTGCGGAATGCTGCTGAGCGAGTAGGCCCGGCGCTCTTTCTTACCGTTGGGGCCGCAGGGAATGATGAGCGTGAGAAACTGGCCGGGGCGGCTGGCAATGGGTGCCCGGTCGGGCCGCTCCAGGTGAATGGTCACGGAATCATCGGTTTCCTGGGTCAGCTCAACTACGGTAAGGGTGTGGTAACTCATGCGTGGGGTACGGAAATGGAATTTGGGGAGCCTACGGATTTCCGACCAGCGGCGGGCTCCCAAACGGGCAAATGACAAAAAAATGAACCGGCGACCTCCCGGCCGCCGCCGTTACATCGGCCACAAAGGTAACTTGCCGCCGCGGCTGCCCGGGTCGCGCCGCCGGCACATTCTGCTGCCGGGCCAATATCTTTTACCGGAATGGGTTCAGCCCGGCCCGGCTTCATTTTTCGTCCATTCCGCTTTGCTCCTCTCCAACCTCCTGCAACAACACCAGGCCGAATTTGGCCCCGTGCTGCCCGTCGACCTCAACGGGCCGAATGTGGCCCGCCTCGATTTCTCGGCCGCCAACCCCGTAGTGGCCACCGCCGACCTGCGCGACACGGCCGCGTTCGAGCAGCTGGTCAATGAACTGCTGGCCAGTCAAAACGCCGGCATCGGCGTGGGCGGCTACCTCGAAAACCGGGTCATCTACCGCCGCAGCGCCCATTTCGGGCTTGTTGAAGCCGAAGAAGCCCGCTCCCTGCACCTCGGCGTGGATGTGTGGCTGCCGGCCGGCACGCCGGTGCTGGCCCCGCTCCCGGCCACCGTGCACAGCCTGGCCGACAACGACAATTTCGGCGACTACGGCCCCACCGTCATTCTGCAGCACGAGCTAGAGGGCACCATTTTCTACAGCCTCTACGGCCACCTCAGCCGCCGCGAATGGCGCAACCTGTGCGTGGGCCAGCGGCTGGCGAAAGGCGAGGCCTTCGCCACCGTGGGCCCCTATCCGGAAAACGGCGACTGGCCGGCGCACCTGCACTTTCAGCTCATCGCCGATATGCAGGGCCGCGAGGGCGACTTCCCCGGCGTGGCCCGGCCCAGCGAGCGCGAAACCTGGGCAGCCCTGTGTCCCAATCCGAATCTGGTGCTGCAAAGCCACTGGCTTGGCTGAACCGCCGGTTTTCGCCGATTTGGACGGATAAGAGCGCATTCTTTCGCCCTCAATCGTCGGCGGCGGTGCATGCGAAGCAAAGCAGAAGGCCCGTACTCGGCGAGTACGGGCCTTCTGCTTTTCGAGCACTGCTCTGCCGAATCCGACTAGAGCGTGAGGACAATTATCAGCGGAGCCAATCGAGGGCGGCGGCCACATGCCAAAAAGCGAGAAAGGACACGAC
>NZ_BAAGWC010000004.1:227455-251232 GCF_054780555.1 Hymenobacter daeguensis | reverse complement strand
GCCGCCGGCGGCGCCGGGGCGGCGGGCGGCGGCACAGCCAGGGCCGGGTCGGGGGTGGTAGGCGTGGTTTGGGCAGCGGCGGCCAGCGGCAGCGCCGCCAGCAGCAGGAAAGCGGAAGATTTCATCGGGAGAATTTTGTGCAAAAGAAGCTATTTGGCTGCCAGGGCATCGAGCGCCAGGTTCAGCCGAAGCACGTTCACGTGGTCGGGGCCGAGGGTACCGGGCTCAGTTTGCTGCTGCACCAAGGCGCGCACGCGGGCCACATCGAGCTGGCGGGCGGCGGCCACGCGGGGCACCTGCACCAGCGCGGCGGCCGGCGAAAGGTGCGGGTCGAGGCCCGAGCCGCTGGCCGTGATGAGCTCGGCGGGTACGTCGGCGGCTTTCACGCCGGGGTTTTGCAGCAGAAAGGTGTCGAGGCGGGCTTTCACCACAGCCAGATACTCGGGGTTGCTGGGGCCTTTGTTGGAGCCGGAGCTGGCGTCGGCGTGGTAGTCGGCGGCCGAGGGGCGCGAGTTGAAGTATTCGGGCTTGTCGAACTTCTGGCCCACGTTGGCGAAGCCCACCACGCGGCCGTTTTTCACGATTTGCTCGCCCTCGCCGTGGCCGGGCGCGAGCTGGGCGGCGGCGGTAATCAGAGCCGGATAGAGCACGCAGCACAGCACCAGCATGGCAAGCGTGAGGCGAAGGGCGGAAATAAGTTGGGATTTCATGGAATTGGGTTGGTTAACGGCTGGCGCGCGTCTGCGACGCGTGCCGGCTGGGTTCGAGCCGGTGGCTCGGGTTGGGATGACGCCTGCGATGGCTGCAGGAATTAGATAATGCTGATGAGTGGGAATGGCTGCGGTACCCGAGCCGGAGGCTCGAACCCAGCCGGCACGCGTCGCAGACGCGCGCCAGCCAGTGCCGGCTACAAAAACGCCCCCACCAGCAGGTCAATAATCTTAATCCCGATAAAGGGCACCACCACCCCGCCGAGGCCATAAATCAGCAGGTTGCGGCGCAGCAGCGCGGAGGCACCCACCGGCTTGTAGGCCACGCCTTTCAGTGCCAGCGGCACCAGGGCCGGGATGATGATGGCGTTGAAAATCACGGCCGAGAGAATGGCCGACTGCGGCGACTTCAGGCCCATGATGTTGAGCGCGCCCAGGGCCGGGATGGCCACCATGAACAGTGCCGGCACGATGGCGAAGTACTTGGCCACGTCGTTGGCGATGGAGAAGGTAGTGAGCGTGCCGCGCGTCATGAGCAGCTGCTTGCCGATTTCGACCACTTCGATGAGCTTGGTGGGGTCGTTGTCGAGGTCGACCATGTTGCCGGCTTCCTTGGCGGCCTGCGTGCCCGAGTTCATGGCTACTCCCACGTCGGCCTGGGCGAGGGCGGGGGCGTCGTTGGTGCCGTCGCCCATCATGGCCACCAGCTTACCCTGCTGCTGCTCGGCGCGGATGTACTGCATTTTGTCCTCGGGCTTGGCTTCGGCGATGAAGTCGTCGACGCCGGCTTTTTCGGCGATGAACTTGGCGGTGAGGGGGTTGTCGCCAGTCACCATCACGGTTTTGATGCCCATGGCCCGCAGGCGCTCGAACCGTTCCTGAATGCCGGGCTTGATGATGTCCTGCAGCTCGACCACGCCGAGTACCCGGTCGTTTTCGCTCAGCACCAGCGGGGTGCCACCGTTTTTGGCCACGGTTTGCACGCGCTCGGCCACTTCGCCGGGGTAGGCCTGGCCGGCGGCTTCGGCCAGGCGGCGCATGGCGTCGGCCGCGCCCTTGCGGATGCGGGTGCCGCTGGCCAGCGTCACGCCCGACGAGCGGGTTTCGGCCGTGAACTTGATGAGCTCGGCGCCGTTGAGGCGGGCCTGCAGTTGGGCGGGGTCCACCTTGTTGTCGCGCGCCAGTTCCACAATGCTTTTGCCCTCGGGCGTTTCATCGGTGAGGGAGCTGACGGTGGCCTGCTCGATGAACTCCTGCATGGGCACGCCCGGGGCGGGCCAGAAGTGCGTGGCTTTGCGGTTGCCGATGGTGATGGTGCCGGTTTTGTCGAGCAGCAGCACGTCGACGTCGCCGGCCGTTTCCACGGCTTTGCCGCTTTTGGTGATGACGTTGGCGCGCAGGGCGCGGTCCATGCCCGCAATGCCGATGGCCGAGAGCAGCCCGCCGATGGTGGTCGGAATCAGGCACACGAACAGGGCGATGAAGGAGGCCACCGCAATGGGCGTTTTCGAGTACTCGGCGAAGGGCTGCAGCGTCACGCACACAATCACGAACACCAGCGTAAACCCGGCCAGCAGGATGGTGAGGGCAATTTCGTTGGGCGTTTTCTGCCGCGACGCGCCTTCCACCAGCGCAATCATCTTGTCGAGAAACGACTCGCCGGGGGCGGTGGTCACCTGCACCACGATGCGGTCGGAGAGCACCTTGGTGCCGCCCGTGACGGACGATTTATCGCCGCCCGCCTCCCGGATAACCGGGGCCGACTCGCCGGTGATGGCCGACTCGTCAATCGTGGCCAGTCCTTCGATAATCTCGCCGTCGGTGGGAATAATCTCCCCGGCTTCGACCACGAAAACCTGCCCCTTCTGGAGCTGGGCCGACGATACGGCCGTCATCGAGCCGTCGGGCTGGCGCACGTTGGCGGGCGTGTCCTGGCGGGTTTTGCGGAGCGAGTCGGCCTGGGCTTTGCCGCGGGCCTCGGCAATGGCCTCGGCGAAGTTGGCGAACAGCAGTGTGAGGAACAGCACCACGAACACCGTGAAGTTGTAGCCGAAGCTGCCCTGCGCCGCATCGGGCCGGAAGAGCAGGCCTAGGGTGACGAAGAACATCACCACCGTGCCGATTTCTACGGTGAACATCACCGGGTTGCGGAACATGGTGCGCGGGTCGAGCTTCACGAAGGCCTGGCCGACGGCTTCACGCACCAGCGCGGGTTGAAAGAGGGATTGGGATTGGGTTGCCATTGTGCGGGCGTTCACCTCACCCCCCGGCCCCCTCTCCTGCGGAGAGGGGGAGCCACGGAGGCTCGATGATGCTTAAAAGCAGAGAAGGATTCTTTTAAAAAGTCGTCTGGCTCCCCCTCTCCGCAGGAGAGGGGGCCGGGGGGTGAGGTGACGTTAGTACAGCGTGAAATGCTCGGCCAGCGGGCCCAGGGCCAGGGCGGGGAAGAAGGCCAGCGCGGCGATAATCCAAATCACGAAGAAGACCATCACGCCGAAGGTGGCGGTATCGACGCGCAGGGTGCCGGCGCTTTCGGGGATGTACTTTTTGCGGGCCAGCAGGCCGGCAATAGCCACCGGGCCGATGATGGGCAGGTAGCGGGCCAGTATCATCACGATGCCAGTCGAGATATTCCACCAGGGCGTGTTGTCGCCGAGGCCCTCGAAGCCCGAGCCGTTGTTGGCGGCCGAGGAAGTGAATTCGTAGAGCATTTCGCTGAAGCCGTGGTAGCCGGGGTTGGCCAGCCAGCCGGCGTACTCGGTGGGGTTGCCGGCGTAGATATGGGCCGACATGGCCGTGCCGGCCAGAATCAGCAGCGGGTGCAGCAGGGCCACAATGATGGCAATTTTCATCTCGCGGGCCTCGATTTTCTTACCCAGCAATTCCGGCGTCCGCCCCACCATCAGGCCCGAGATGAACACGGCGATGATGACGAAGACGAAGAAGTTGAGGAAGCCCACCCCTACCCCGCCGTAGAAGGCGTTGGTCATCATGCCCAGCAGCTCGGCCATGCCCGAGATGGGCATGTGCGAATCGTGCATGGAGTTGACGGAGCCGCAGGAAATGATGGTGTTGGTGATGCCCCAGTAGGCCGAGGCCGCCGCGCCGAGGCGCACTTCCTTGCCCTCCATGGCCCCCAGGCGCTGGTCGGCGCCCAGGTGGGTAATGGCAGGGTTGCCGTGCATCTCGTAGTACACCGTGGGCGCCAGCAGCATCAGGAAGCCCACCGTCATCACCCCAAACACCATGTAGGAGAGCTTGGGCCGCTTCAGGTAGTAGCCGAAGGCAAACACCATGGCCAGCGGAATGAGCACCAGGGCGAAGTTCTCGACGGCATTGGTGAGGTAGGTGGGGTTTTCGAGCGGGTGGGCCGAGTTGGCCCCGAAGAAGCCGCCGCCGTTGGTGCCCAGCTCCTTGATGGCAATCATGGCGGCGGCGGGGCCGCGGCTCACGTTCACGGAGTCGCCCTGCACGGTCACGATGGGGGCCTTGCCGGTCCAGTTCATGGGCGTGCCCTGGAACACCAGCACCAGGGCCACCACCGTGGCAATGGGCAGCAGCACGCGGGTGATGCTCTTCACGAAGTAGTCGTAGAAGTTGCCCAGCTTCTCGGTGGTGCCTTCCTTGAGGGCGTTGAACACGACCACGCAGGCGGCCATGCCGGTGGCGGCCGTTACGAACTGCAGGAAGGTGATGGCGAACAGCTGCGAGAAGTACGTGGCGCCCGACTCGCCCGAATAGTGCTGCAGGTTGCAGTTCACCAGAAACGAGATGGCCGTGTTGAAGGCCTGGTCGGGCGTCATGTTGGGGTTGTGGTCGGGGTTGAGCGGCAGGCTGCCCTGGAAGCAGAACACCAGCATGGCCCAGACAAACCAGGCCAGGTTGATGGTGAGCAGCGCTACCAGGTGCTGCTGCCAGGTCATGCCGCGCTTGGCATCGATGCCGCCGGCGCGGAACAGCAGCCGCTCGAGGGGCGCCAGGAAATCGGTCCAGCTCTTGTCGCCGCGGTAAATGGTGGCCAGAAAGCGGCCCAGCGGCAGTGCCAGCAGCACCGTGCTCCCGAAAATGAGCAGGATGCCGAGGAGTTCTTTGTTCATGGGGATTGGGGAATTAAGAAGCTCAGAACGTCATGCTGAGCTTGTCGAAGCATCTCTACCGCTTCGTTGGGTTGATTGAATTAGTATAGCGGTAGAGATGCTTCGACTGCGCTCAGCATGACCGTTCCGGGGAGTTCAAATCAGAATTTCTCCGGTTTCAGCAGCACGTAGCACAGGTAGCCGAACGTGGCGACGGAGAGCAAAAGCAGGGCGAGCATCATGGCGATGGCGGGGTTAGATGTGGTCGAAAAAATCGACCGATTTGTAGAAGAGCCAGAAGCAGCCGAGGCCGGCGGCGGAGAGGAGGGGGATGAGCAGCAAGGGAGCCATAGGGCAGTTGATTGTTGGGGTGTGCCAGCCCCCTCGCCAAACCTGTTCCGGCTTCCCGTCAGGCCCGTTATTATTCCGCAACTCATTTATCTACAGCGAATAAATTTTTTATTTACTCAAATCCAGAAACCCCCGAACGCAGAAAACCGGGTCATTCTGACCCGGTGCGGCGGTCAGAATAACCCGGTTTCTTGAGTATCGGCAGCGGTTCAGGTGCCGGCCGGGGTGGCTACTTTATCAGCTTGGCCGGCGTCAACCTCACCCCCTGCCCTCCTCTCCTGCGGAGAGGGGGCACCGGTTCGTGAAGTCCTGTAGCACATGCTTTAGCTTGTGCCCGTTAGGAGCCGCGCAACGATGCACAAGCTGAAGCATGTGCTACGAGGCGTCAGGCTCCCCTCTCTTTTGGAGAGGGGCCGGGGGTGAGGTTCCCGGCACCCGCCTACAGCCCGTACTCCTGAATCTTGCGGTACAGCGTCTTCGTGCCGATGCCGAGCTGACGGGCGGCTTCCATCTTGTTGCCGCCGGTGTCGAGCAGCACCTGCCGAATCTGGCGTTTCTCCTGGGTGCGCAGGGTGCGGTCGGTGGCCTCGTCGAGGCCGGGCGCAGGCAGAAAGTGGTGGAATTCCGGTGGCAGGTCGTCCACGGTCAGGGTGTCGCCGTCGGCCAGGATGGCGGCGCGCTCCAGCACGTTCTTCAGCTCGCGCACGTTGCCGCGCCAGTCGTGGGCGCGCAGCTGGGCCAGCACCTCGGGCTCCAGGCCGCGCAGGCGGCGGCGCAGCTTGGCGGCGAAAAACTGCAGGAAGTAGTCGGCCAGGGCGGGCACGTCGTCGCGCCGCTCGTTCAGGCCCGGCACGGGCACCGTGAACACGGCCAGGCGGTAGTAGAGGTCGGAGCGGAAGTGGCCGGCTTCGGCTTCCTCGCGCAGGTTGCGGTTGGTGGCGGCCACAATGCGCACGTCCACGCTGGTGGGGCGGGTGTCGCCGAGCTTGGTAAACTGCCGCGTCTCGAGCACCCGCAGGAACTTGGCCTGCACGTTCAGCTCCAGCTCCCCAATCTCATCCAGAAAGATGGTGCCGCCGCTGGCTTCTTCCAGCAGCCCTTTCTTGTCGGCCAGCGCCCCCGTGAAGGCCCCTTTGCGGTAGCCAAACAGCTCCGACTCGAGCAAATCCTTCGGAAAGGCCGAGCAGTTCACGGCCACGAAGGGCTTGCTGCGGCGCGGGCTGGCCTGGTGGATGGCCTGGGCAAACAGCTCCTTGCCCGCGCCGGTGGGGCCTTCGAGCAGCACGGTGCTGTCGGTGGGGGCGGCGCGCTGGGCCAGGCGCTTGGCCTGCTCCAGCGCGGCTGAGTGCCCAATCATCGAGTCGAAGCTGTACTGGGCGCCCACTTTCTTCTCCAAATCGGCCACGCGGCGCTGCAGGCGGGCTTTTTCGGCGGCGCGCTCCACCACCACCGCCAGCTGGTCGTCGGCGTCGCCCTTGGTCAGGTAGTCGAAGGCGCCTTCTTTCATGGCGCGCACGCCGTCGGCAATGGTGCCGTAGGCGGTCATCAGCACCACTTCAGCCAGGGGGGCGAGGGCCTTGTAGCGGGGCAGCAGGTCGAGGCCGCGGCCGTCGGGCAGCTTCACGTCGCTGAGCACGACGAGGATTTCCGAAGCGTATTCGCGCAGCATTTCGAGGCCGCGCATGGCGTCGGGGGCCTGGCGCACGAGGTAGCCTTCCAGCTCCAGGGTGCGGGCCACGGCCTGGCGCAGCATGGCTTCGTCGTCGATGAGCAGAATGGTGCCGGTGGGCATAAAGCGGGCAGTTGGGTGAGCCGAAAAATCGGGGCGAATGAGGCGGCAAGGTAGCAGGTGGCGCGGATGGATTTCGGCCGCCAGCCCCCGGGGCCGACGCTATGCTAACATCCTATAAGAAGTTGCCAAAGAGTAGCACGGGGCCGGTTATCAGAAATTCTACATTTGTTGGCAGCCCTGCGCAGTGGAAATTTCCATTCCGTCGGGATATTCTCATCCAGGCCGGACATTCTGCCCGGCCGCTCTCCGCAACAGGCAAATTAGCTGGCCCCTTTCGCTTAAATAAAGGAGTTAACTGAACACCAGGTCAATGAAAACCCGTCCGTCCTTTCACTTCAGCGCCCGGCGGCTTTTCATTTTTCAAGCGGTTCTTTTTGTACTGATTTATCATCCGGCCGCCGCGCAGCAACTGGCCGTGGCCAACCTGAAATGCGAGTACCAGCCCCAGCCGCTGGGCGTGCAAACCCGCACGCCGGCGCTCAGCTGGGAGTTGCGCACCGACCGCCGCAACGTGCGCCAGACCGCCTACCAGGTGCTGGTAGCCGACAGCCGCGCAAGCCTTGATAAGAACCTGGGCAACGTCTGGGATTCCGGCAAAACGGCTTCCAGCGCGTCCATCCAGGTGCGCTATGCGGGCCGGGCCCTGCAGCCGGCTCAGCCTTATTATTGGAAGGTAAAAACCTGGGACAACCACGGCAACGCCTCCGCATGGAGCCAGCCGGCGGAGTGGCAGATGGGCCTGCTCGCGCCCGCCGACTGGCAAGGGGCCGCCTGGATAGCCTACGACCAGTTGCCCGCCGAGCGCGTGACCGTGCTGCCCGTTGACGGCCGCAAGGACACCTACAACGGCAACAACACCCTGCCCCTGCTGCGGAAGCAGTTCACCGCCAAAAAGCAGCCGACGCAGGCCACGCTGTTTATCAGCGGCCTGGGCCAGTTTGAAGCCGTGCTGAACGGCCGGAAAGTCGGCCACCACTTCCTCGACCCCGGCTGGACGAAGTACGACCGGCAGGCGCAGTACGTGACTTTCGACGTGACCAACCAGGTTAAAAGCGGCGCGAATGCGCTGGGCGTCATGCTCGGCAACGGCTTCTACTACGTGCCGCCGGTGAAGGAGCGCTACCGCAAGCTCAAGTCGGCCTTCGGCTACCCGAAGCTGATTTGCCGGCTGGCCCTCACCTACCCCGACGGCTCGCGCCAGGATGTGGTGAGCGACCTGAGCTGGCGCACCGCCGCCGGGCCGATTACCTTCAGCAGCATTTACGGCGGTGAGGACTACAACGCCACGCTGGAGCAGGCCGGCTGGGCCACGACGGGTTTCGACGCGCAGAAATGGCGGCCCGTCATCGCCGTGGATGGGCCGGCGGAGCGGGTGGCGCAGCAGCAGGAGCCGCTGCAGGTTTTCGACACTTTTCAAGCGAAAAGCACTACCCAGGCCCAGGCGGGCAAGTGGGTATACGACTTCGGGCAGAACGCCTCGGGCATCATCGAGCTGCGGGTGCAGGGCCGGCGCGGCGACACGGTCCGCCTTGCCCCGGCCGAGCTGCTGGCCGCCGACGGCACCATCACCCAGAAAAACATGGGGCGCGGCTTCTACTTCACCTACATCCTGAAAGGCAGCGGCGTGGAAACCTGGCGGCCGCGCTTCACCTACTCCGGCTTTCGCTATGCGCAGGTGGAAGGCGGCGTGCCGAAGGGCGAAAGCAACCCGCAGAACCGGCCCGAAATCCTGAGCCTCACCGCCCTGCACACCCGCAACGCGGCGGCGAGCGTGGGCGAGTTTGCGTGCTCCAACGACTTGTTCAACCGCACCAATGCACTGATTGACTGGTCCATCAAAAGCAACCTGGCCAGCGTGTTTACCGACTGCCCGCACCGCGAAAAGCTGGGCTGGCTGGAAGAAACCCACCTGATGGGCGCGTCGATGCGCTACCGCTACGACATTGCCACGCTCTGCCGCAAAACCATGGCCGACATGCGCGCCTCGCAAACGGCCGAGGGGCTGGTGCCGGAAATCGCGCCCGAGTACGTGAAGTTTGAGTGGGGCGGCGACATGTTCCGCGACTCGCCGGAGTGGGGCAGCGCCAGCATCATCCTGCCCTGGTACGTGTACCAGTGGTACGGCGACCGGCAGGTGCTGGCCGATAATTATGCCATGATGCAGCGCTACGTGGCCTACCTTGGCACGAAGGCGAGCGGGCACCTGCTCGCGCAGGGCCTGGGCGACTGGTACGACCTCGGCCCCAAGCCACCGGGCACCTCGCAGCTCACGCCGATGGGCGTAACCGGCACGGCCACTTACTATTACGACCTTACGCTGCTGGCCGGCATTGCCCGCCTGCTGGGCAAAACCGCCGATGCCACGGCCTACGAGCAGCTGGGCGCGGAAGTGAAAACCGCTTTCAACGCCAAGTTCTTCAACCCCCAGACCCGGCAGTACGCCACCGGCAGCCAGGCCGCCAACGCCATGGCCGTGTACATGGGCTTGGTAGCGCCGGCCGACAAGGCGGCGGTAATCGAGAACATCGTGCAGGACATCCGCAGCCGCGACAACGCCCTGACGGCCGGCGACATCGGCTACCGCTACCTGCTGCGCGTGCTGGAAGACGCGGGCCGCTCCGACGTCATTTTTGCCATGAACAACCGGGCCGACGTGCCCGGCTACGGCTACCAGCTGGCCCACGGCGCCACGGCCCTCACCGAGTCGTGGGCCGCGCTGCCCACGGTGTCGAACAACCACCTGATGCTCGGGCATTTGCAGGAATGGTTTTACGGCGGCCTGGCGGGGATTCGGCCGGCTGATGGGTCGGTGGCCTTCGATAAAATCGACATCCGGCCCGAGCCGGTGAGCGGCGTGCGCAGCGCTCGGGCCACGCACCAGTCGCCCTACGGGCTGATTGCGAGCGACTGGCAGAAGTCAACAACCGGCTTCACGCTGATTGTGACCATTCCGGCCAACACCACGGCCACCATCTACCTGCCGGCCGCTGCTTCGGCGCGCATCACGGAAGGCGGCCAGCCGCTGGCGCAGCACCCGGAGCTGCAGCCGCTGGGCTTCGCGGAGGGCCGGGCGCGGGTGCGGGCGGGGTCGGGGACGTATCATTTTGAAGTTTTGCTATGAATATCAAGCTCCGCCTGGCGTCGACCTCACCCCCTGCCCCCCTCTCCAAAAAAGAGGGGGCACCGGCTTTGCGTGGCCGGGTCACCTCACCCCCGGCCCCTCTCCTGCGGAGAGGGGAGCCAGTCGAACTTCTGCGTTTGCTGACGTCCAGCTCCCCCTCTCCGCAGGAGAGGGGGCCGGGGGGTGAGGTCAACACCAAGCGGAGCGCATGGCTCCTCCTCGCCTTGCTTCTCATCACGACTCTCGCCCACGCGCAGAAACCCCTGCCCAAAGAGGTGCCCGCCGCCGCGATGCAGCAGGTGTACGAGGAGGTGAAAACGCCCCACAAGTACGGCCTCGTGCTCGTCACCAACGACAACCAGAAAAAGATGGACTGCCCCACCGTGTTCCGCAAAAACGGGCAGTGGTGGATGACGTACATCATTTTCGACGGGCGCGGCTACGAAACCTGGCTGGCCCAGAGCAAGGACCTGCTGAAGTGGGAAACCAAGGGCAAAATCCTGGCTTTCACCGACACCACCGACTGGGACACTAACCAGAAAGCCGGCTACGTGGCCCTGCAAGACCCCAAGTGGGGCGGCAGCTACGAGTGGCAGCCCTACCAGGGCCGGTACTGGCTGTCGTACTTCGGCGGCAACTCGCGGGGCTACGAGAAGGGCGTGCTGTCCATCAGCCTGGCCTCGACCGACAAGGACCCCACCACCCTGCCCACCTGGCAGCGCCTGCCCCAGCCCGTGCTGCGCCCCGACGATAAAGACGTGCGCTGGTGGGAAAACCACACCATCTACAAAAGCTCGGTGGTGTGGGACAAGGCCAAGCTCACCGGCCACCCCTTCGTGATGTACTACAACGCCAACGGCGACAGCCTCAACGCCAAGCGCGGCGCCGAGCGCATCGGCATGGCCGTGAGCGACGACATGACGCACTGGACGCGCTACCTGCGTAACCCTGTGCTGAACCACCACACCGGCATCACCGGCGATGCCTACCTGCAAAAGATGGACAACGGCCTGTGGGTCATGTTCTACTTCGGGGCCTTCTACCCCGGCGTGAAGGGCGCCGTGAACCGCTTCGCCTGCTCCTACGACCTCACCCACTGGACCGACTGGACCGGTGCCAACCTGATTGAGCCCTCGGAGCCCTACGACGAGCTGTTCGCCCACAAGTCCTTCGTGCTCAAATACAAAGGCGTGGTATACCACTATTACTGCGCCGTGAACAAAGCTGACCAGCGCGGCATCGCGGTGGCCACCTCGAAGGACCTTGGCAAGAGCACCGTGGCCTTCATTGCACCGCCGGTGAAGAAACCGAAAACCAAGTAGCGCGGACTTTCAGTCCGCGAGTTCAACGCTTCCATTCGCGGACTAAAAGTCCGCGCTACATCCCACCCAATGCCTCGCCTCTTCCTCCTGCTTTTCCTGCTGCTCAGCGCATCCACTGCGTCTGTGGGCGCGCGGCCGGCTGCGCGGGTAGTCGTGGACTTCAACAAGGGCTGGAAATTCTACCTCGGCGACGAAGCCAACGCCAAAGACACCGATTTCAAGGATGTCGGCTGGCGCAGCCTCACGCTCCCGCACGACTGGAGCATCGAGGGCAAATTCGACGAGAAGAACCCCGCCAAGCCCGAGGGCGGCGGCCTGCCCACCGGCATCGGCTGGTACCGCAAGACGTTTACGATGCCGGCTGTTCAGGGGAAAAACGTTTATATCGAGTTCGATGGCGTGTATAAGCACAGCGAAGTGTGGCTGAATGGCCACTCGCTGGGCCAGCGGCCCAACGGCTACATCTCCTTTCGCTACGAGCTGACGCCCTACCTGCGGCCCGCCGGTCAGCCCAACGTGCTGGCCGTGCGGGTCGACAATTCGGCCCAGCCGGACTCGCGCTGGTACACCGGCTCGGGCATCTACCGCAACGTGCGGCTGGTGACCACCCACCAGGTGGCCGTGGGCGAGTGGGGCACCTTCGTGAGCACGCCGCAGGTGAGCGCCAGGGCCGCCACGGTAGCCATGCAAACGCAATTGCGCAACGCCACCGGCACCCCCAAAACCGTGACCGTGGAAACCGTGCTGCTGGATAAAACCGGTCAGGAAGTGGCGCGGCAGGTGAAATCGGGTGTGCGGCTGGCCGGCACTTCCGCTACTATTTCGCAAACGCTGAACCTGCCGAAGCCGCAGCGGTGGTCGGTGACGAAGCCGTATCTGTACCGCGTGCGAACCACGATTCTCGCCGGGAAAACGGTGGAGGATGAAGTTGAAACGCCGCTGGGCGTGCGTACCTGCGTGTTCGATGCCCAAAAAGGCTTCCTGCTGAACGGGCAGCCGCTGCGCATCCAGGGCGTGTGCCAGCACCATGATTTGGGCGCGCTGGGCGCGGCCGTGAACGTGCGGGCGATGGAGCGGCAGCTGGAAATGTTGCAAAAGATGGGCTGCAACGCCATCCGCACCGCCCACAACCCGCCTGCGCCGGAGCTGCTGGACTTGTGCGACCAGATGGGCTTTCTGGTGCTGGATGAGGCGTTTGATATGTGGGTGAAAAAGAAGAACTCGCAGGACTACCACCTCGATTTCAAGCAGTGGCACCAGCGCGATTTGGAGGACCAGATTCGGCGCGACCGCAACCATCCGAGCGTGTTTCTGTGGAGCATCGGCAACGAAATCCGCGAGCAGTTCGACAGCACCGGCACCCGCCTCACCCGCGAGCTGACGGCCACCGTGAAGCGCCTCGACCCGACGCGGCCCGTCACCTCGGCCCTGACCGAGCAGGAGCCGGCCAAGAACTTCATCAGCCAGTCCGGCGTGCTCGACGTGCTGAGCTTCAACTACAAGCACGCCGACTACCCCCAGCTGCCCCGTAATTTTCCCGGCCAGAAATTCCTGGCCACGGAAATTGCCGCCGCCTTCGAAACGCGCGGCCATTACGACCTGCCTTCCGACAGCATCCGCATCTGGCCGCTCGATGGCAAAACCAAGCTCACCACCGGCAACCCCGACCTCACGGCCAGCAGCTACGACAACGCCCGGCCCTACTGGGGCGCCACCCACGAAGCCGCCTGGCGCGCCGTAAAAAACAGCCAGTTTATGACCGGCGCGTTCGTCTGGAGCGGCTTCGACTACCTGGGCGAGCCGCTGCCCTACCCCTGGCCCGCCCGCAGCTCCTACTTCGGGGTCATCGACCTGGCCGGCTTCCCCAAAGACGCCTACTACCTCTACCAAAGCGAGTGGACCACCAAGCCCGTGCTGCACCTGCTGCCCCACTGGAACTGGACGCCCGGCCAGCTCGTGGACGTGTGGGCCTACTTCAGCCAGGCCGACGAGGTAGAGCTGTTCCTCAATGGCAAGTCGCTGGGCATCAAAAAGAAATCCCCCGACGACCTGCACGTGATGTGGCGCGTCCCTTACGCTCCCGGCACCCTGCAAGCCATCTCGCGGAAAGGCGGCCAAACCGTCCTCACCAGCACCATCAAAACTGCCGGTAGCGCCGCCAAAATCGAGCTAACGGCCGACCGCACCCAGCTGCGCGCCGATGGCAAAGACCTGTCGTTCCTCACCGTGCGCGTGCTGGACGCGGCCGGTAACCTGGTGCCCGACGCGGCCAATCTGGTGAAATTTTCGGTGAGCGGCCCGGGCTTTGTGGCGGGCGTAGATAACGGGTACCAAGCTAGTCTGGAATCCTTCAAATCGCCGGAGCGCAAGGCCTACAATGGGCTGGCGCTGGCCATTATTCAGACGAAGGAGCGAGCCGGCGCCATTACCGTGCGGGCCGAGGCGGCGGGGCTGCAAGGGGCAAGCGTGGTGCTGGAAAGTGCGGACCTGACGGGTAACCTCACCCCCCGGCCCCCTCTCCCGCGGAGAGGGGGAGCCAAGCGTTCAGCAAAGAACTGATTTCGAAACCAATGTATAGATTCAACCTACTTTTTTTTCAACTCCTAAAGAGTCGTCAGGCTCCCCCTCTCCGCGGGAGAGGGGGCCGGGGGGTGAGGTGCGCCGTCTGGGCGGCCCTGCTCCTCTTGCCTCTACTATCACGCGCCCAGGAAGCCAGCGTCTACTTCTTCCCCAACGTCTCGCACGCCCCCGCCATCTACCCCGGCGCGGAGGCCGATGGCTACCAGATTCCGCAAGTCACCGAAATCAACCGCGACCGGTCGCGGGCCACGGCTTACTCCTTTCTCACCGAAAAAGATGCCCTGGCCGGCGACCGCGACAAAACCTCGCGCCTGCTGTCGCTCAATGGCTTGTGGGATTTCAAATTCGCCATTAAGCCCGCCGATGCGCCCAGGGACTTCTACAAAAGCCGGGTGAGTGGCTGGAAGCAGCTGGCCGTGCCATCGAACTGGGAGATGAACGGCTACGACCTGCCCATTTACAAGAGCGCCAAGTACCCGTTTCGGCCCGTCGACCCGCCGTTTGTGCCGCAGGATTATAACGGCGTGGGCTCCTACCAGCGCAGCTTCACGGTGCCGGCCGGCTGGCAGAATCAGAACGTGACGCTGCATTTTGGCGGCGTCAGCTCGGCGTTTAAGGTGTGGGTGAACGGGAAGTTCTTGGGCTACGGGGAGGACAGCTGCCTGCCCTCAGAGTTCAACGTGACGGCCTACGTGCAGCCGGGCGAAAACGTGGTGTCGGTGCAGGTAATGCGCTGGTCCGATGGCAGCTACCTCGAAGACCAGGACCACTGGCGGCTGAGCGGCATCTTCCGCGAAGTGCTGCTGCTGGCCGAGCCCAAGCTGCGCATTGCCGACTTTCACTGGCAGGCCAAGCTCGACAAGGACTACAAAGATGCCGTGCTGAGCATCCGCCCGCGCCTCGAAAACCTGACCGGCAACCAGGACCTTGCCGGCTATCAGGTGGCGGCGCAGCTCTACGACAAGCAGGGCCAGCCGGTATTGGATAAGTCGTTGCAAATCACGGCCGACGGCATCCTGAACGAAAAGTACCCGCGCCTCGACAACGCGAAATTCGGCCTGCTCGAAACCACCATCCGCAACCCGCTGAAGTGGAGCGACGAGGCCCCCAACCTCTACACGCTGGTGCTTACGCTCACCGACAAAACCGGCGCGGTGCTGGAGGCCAAGAGCTGCAAAGTGGGCTTCCGCACCATCGAGTTTTCCAAGGGTAACGGCAAGCTGCTGATTAACGGCCGGCTCACTTACCTCTACGGCGTGAACCGCCACGACCACCACCCCACCAAGGGCATGGCCGTGAGCCGCGACGACATCCGGCAGGACGTGCGCACGCTCAAGCAGTTCAATTTCAACTGCATCCGCACCAGCCACTACCCCAACGACCCGTATTTCTACGACCTCTGCGACGAGTACGGCATCCTCGTCATCGACGAAGCCAACCTCGAAACCCACGGCCTCGGCTCCAAACTCAGCAACGACCCGGCCTGGACCTCCGCCTACCAGGAGCGCAGCATGCGGATGGCCCTGCGCGACAAAAACCACCCCAGCGTCATCTTCTGGAGCCTCGGCAACGAGTCCGGCCGCGGCCCCAACCACGCCGCCATGGCCGCTTGGCTGCACGATTTCGACATCACCCGGCCTATCCACTACGAGCCCGCCATGGGCGACCCGCACCTGCCCGGCTACCTCGACCCCAGCGACCCGAACTACCCCAAAAACCACGCCTACCGCATCCAGGTGCCCCGCGACCAGGCCTACGTGGACATGGTGAGCCGCATGTACCCCGGCCTGTTCACGGCCGAGCTGCTCGCGGGCCAGCAAAACGGCGACAACCGCCCGATTTTCTTCTGCGAATACGCCCACTCCATGGGCAACGCTACCGGTAACATGAAGGAATTCTGGGACATCTGGCGTAGCACGAAGCGCATCATCGGCGGCTGCATTTGGGAATTCAAGGACCAGGGCCTGCTGAAAAAGGACTCCACCGGCACCGCGTTTTACGCCTACGGCGGCGACTTCCAGGAGAAGTATTACGACGACTTCACCATCAAAGGCATCGTGGATTCGGAGGGCCAGCCGCACGCCGCCATCTACGAGTGCAAGCGCGTGTACCAGCCGCTGGAATGCACCCTGGCCGACGCCACCCAGGCCCGCGTGCGGGTACAAAACCGTGCCGCCCTGCTCAACGCCGACGCCTACGCCGCCACCCTGATTCTGCGCGAAAACGGCCGCATCATCAGCACCCGGCCGCTGCCCCGGCTGCGGCTGGTCGCCGGGCGCGACACGGTTATTTCCCTCCAAAACTACCTGCCGAAGCTGAAGCCCGGCGCAGAGTATCTGGCCAACATATCCTTCACGCTGCCCCAAGCCACCGCCTGGGCCGACGCGGGCCACGAAGTCGCCACCAACCAGTTGGCCCTCACCAGCCTGGCCCAGCCGAAACCTGTTGCAGCCAAGCAGCCGGCCGTGGCGGTTAGCAATGAGGCAGCGGCTTACCAGTTGAGCGGCAAGGACTTTCAGGTGACCATCGACAAGGCCAGCGGCGCGCTCACGTCCTACCGCTACCGCGGGGCCGAGCAGTTGGCTGCCCCGCTCCTGCCCCACTTCACCCGCCCCCTCACCGACAACGACCGGCGCGGCTGGAAGGCCGATAAGAAGCTGAAGGAGTGGTTCACGGCCGCGCCCAAGCTGCAAAGCCTCACCCTCGACCAACGCAACGCATCCCGCCCCAGCCTCACCAGCACCTATGGCCTCATCGACGGCCAAACCACTGTGCGCGTGACCTACACGCTGAACGGCGATGGCACCCTGAAGGTAGATTACCACCTCACACCCGCCGCCGGCCTGCCCAACATCCCGCGCATCGGCATGCAGTGCGGCATTCGCCAGACGGCGCCGCAAATCAGCTACTACGGCCGGGGCCCGCTGGAAAACTACATCGACCGCCGCTACGGCTTCGACGCGGGTATTTACACCCAGCCACTCAGCACGTTTGCCGATTCCTACGTGGTGCCCATGGAGTACGCCAACCGCACCGACGTGCGCTGGATGCAGCTCACCGACCCGCAAAAAACCGGCCTGCTGGTGGTGGCCGACAGCCTGCTGAGCATGAGCGCCTGGCCCTACACCGAGCAGAACATCCAGGCCGCCCGCCACACTAACAAGCTGAAACCCGCCGGCTTCACCACCCTCAACATCGACCTCGCCCAAATGGGCGTCGGCGGCAACACCAGCTGGGACGCCCAGGCCGCCCCGATTGACAAGTATCAATTGCCCGCGAAATCCTACCGCTACAGCTTCTATCTGCTGCCCATCAGCGGCAAAAAGGACGCGGCGGCGGTAGCGAATAGTGTTCGATTTGATAGCAAACCAGAACGTCATGCTGAATAAAAAGAACGTCATGCTGAGCGCAGCCGAAGCATCTCTACCGCGCCGCCGTGGCTCCCCTCTCCGCGGGCTTCGCGCTTTAAGCGAACCGGGGTCGGGGGTGAGGTGACCCGTTAGACGAAGCGGTAGAGATGCTTCGACTTCGCTGCGCTCCGCTCAGCATGACCGTTTCAGATATAAACAAACATCAAAAATGCCCACCGAACCCATCCACCTCAAAGGCATCACCTGGAACCACAGCCGGGGCTTCGTGCCCATGGCCGCCACAGCCCAGCGCTTTTCGGAATTGAACCCCAACGTGCGCATCACCTGGGAAAAACGCTCCCTCCAACAGTTTGCCGATGAGTCGATTCAGCAGCTGGCCGAGCGGTTCGACCTGCTGGTGATTGACCACCCGTGGGCCGGCTTCGCGGCGCGCACCGGCTCCATTTTGCCGCTGGACGAGCACCTGCCCGCCGAATTCCTGGCCGACCAGCAGGCCAATACCGTGGGCCACTCCTTCGAGAGCTATAGCTTCAACGGCAACCAGTGGGCCCTGCCCATCGACGCCGCCACGCCCGTAGCCGCCAGTCGCCCCGACCTGCTGGCCCGGCACGGCCTACAACTTCCCGAAACCTTTGCCGACCTGCTGGCCCTGGCCGACCGCGGCCTGGTGGCCTTCGCGCTCATCCCCATCGACACGCTGATGAGCTTCTACATGTTCTGCTGCTCATTGGGCGAAGACCCGTGCCAGCGCGAGGACGAAGTGGTGAGCGAAGCTATTGGCGTGCAGGCCCTGCAGCTATTCCGCGAGCTGGCCCGTCGCGTCGACCCGGCCTGTTTCCAGCGCAACCCCATTCAGGTGTACGAGGCCATGACGCAGACCGATGAGCTGGCCTACTGCCCCTTCGCCTACGGCTACTCCAACTACGCCCGCCGCGGCTACGCCCGCCGCCTGCTGCACTTCCACGACATGGTAAGCCTGACGCCCGGCGGCACCCGCCTGCGCAGCACGCTTGGCGGCACCGGCCTGGCCATTTCGGCCCAGTGCGCCGAGGTCGAAACCGCCGTGCGCTACGCCGAATTCGTGGCCTCGCCCGCCTGCCAGCAGACGCTGTATTTCGACAACGGCGGCCAGCCCGGCCACCTCGCCGCCTGGCAGGATGCCCACGTTAACGCCAACTCCAGCAACTATTTCCTAGACACGCTGCCGGCCCTGCAGCGCGCCTTCCTGCGCCCCCGCTACCACGGGCACATGTTTTTCCAGGACCACGCCGGCGAGCCCGTACGCCAATACCTGATGAACGGCGGCGACGAAAAGAAGCTGCTGGGTGAGTTGAACGAGTTGTATTTGAAATCGAGAACGATGGCGTGAAAACGCACCATTTAAACCGTCATGCTGAGCGCAGCGGAGCGGAGTCGAAGCATCTCTACCGGTGAACTAACTCCTGACACCTGCAATGAAGCGGTAGAGATGCTTCGACTCCGCTGCGCTCCGCTCAGCATGACGATTAGTAAAAGAAACCCACCATGTCCCTCCCCCTCTCCGGCCTGTTAGTCATCGAGTTCAGTCAGTTTCTGGCCGCGCCTTCCGCGGGCCTGCGGCTGGCCGATTTGGGCGCGCGCGTCATCAAGATTGAGCGGCCGGGCTCCGGCGAGGCCGGCCGGCAGATTGCCATCAAAAACCTATTTGTGGAAGACAGCAGCCTGGTTTTTCATACCATCAACCGCAACAAGGAATCCTACGCCGCCGACCTCAAAAACCCGGATGACCTCGCCCAGGTGAAGCAGTTGCTGGCCCGGGCCGACGTGATGACCCACAATTTCCGGCCCGGCATCATGGAGAAAATCGGCCTCGACTACGCCGCCGTGCGCGCCCTCAACCCGCGCCTCATCTACGGCGTGGTGACGGGCTACGGCCCCACCGGCCCCTGGGCCACCAAGCCGGGGCAGGATTTGCTGATTCAGTCCTTGTCGGGCCTCACTTATTTGTCGGGCACGCAGGACGACAGCCCGACGCCCTTCGGCATCGCGGTGGCCGACATTATCTGCGGCTCGCACTTCGCGCAGGGCCTGCTGGCCGCGCTGCTCCGGCGCAGCAAAACCGGCCAGGGCGCACTGGTCGAAGTAAGCCTGCTCGAATCGGTGCTCGACATGCAGTTTGAACTGCTCACCACGCACCTGAACGACGGCGGCCAGCTGCCCCAGCGCGGCGCGGCCCGCGGCACCGCCCACGCCTACCTCAGCGCGCCCTACGGCATTTACCGGACCCAGGACGGCTACCTGGCCCTGGCCATGGGCAACCTCGATAAGCTCGACGCGACGCTGAATCTGGGCATCCTGGACGCCTACCCCACCGCCAGCTCCTGGTTCGACGGCCGCGACGACATCGCCGAGCGCCTCGCTACCGCTCTCCGCGAAAAGCCCACCGCCACCTGGCTGACCACGCTGGAACCGCTGGGCATCTGGTGCGCCGAGGTGCTGAACTACCAGCAAGCCACCGCCAGCCCTGGTTATCAGGCGCTGGGCATGCAGCAATTTGTGACCCTGACTGACGGCCAGCAGCTGCCGACCACGCGCTGTCCCATTCGCATTGATGGCGAGAAGCTGTATTCGGATAAGGCCGCGCCGAAACCGGGGCAGGATACCGAGGATATTAAGGAGGAGTTTGGGCTGGGTTCGGCCTCCGCGTCAACCTCACCCCCTGACCCCCTCTCCAAAAAAGAGGGGGCACCGGCTCGTGAGGACGATTCTTACGTTGAATTCGCCAAAAGCAAATCCGGTGCCCCCTCTTTTTTGGAGAGGGGGTCAGGGGGTGAGGTTTCGTTAGGCAGACCGTTGGAAAACCTCCTGGTCGTCGATTTCAGCCAGTTCCTCTCCGGCCCCTCCGCTGCGCTGCGCCTGGCCGATATGGGCGCCCGCGTCATCAAAATTGAGCGGCCCGAGACGGGCGACATCTGCCGGCACCTCTACACCTCGAACGTCATTATGAACGGCGAGTCGTCGGTGTTTCACGCCATCAACCGCAACAAGGAGAGCTTCGCCGTCGACCTCAAAAACGAGGACGACAAAGCCCAGGTGCGCGAGCTAATCCGGCGCGCCGATGTGGT
This sequence comes from Hymenobacter daeguensis, assembly GCF_054780555.1. Taxonomy (NCBI): domain Bacteria; kingdom Pseudomonadati; phylum Bacteroidota; class Cytophagia; order Cytophagales; family Hymenobacteraceae; genus Hymenobacter; species Hymenobacter daeguensis. The sequence continues at coordinate 230,805 of NZ_BAAGWC010000004.1, read as the reverse complement.
GATGCACAACTACCGCCCCGGCGTGATGGAGCGCCTCGGCTTCGATTACACCAGTGTGAAAGCCCTGAACCCCAACGTGGTGTACGGCGAGATATCCGGCTACGGCTCCGAAGGCCCCTGGCGCGACAAGCCCGGCCAGGACCTGCTGCTGCAATCCGTATCGGGTCTGACCTGGCTGAGCGGCAACGCCGATGCCGGCCCCGTGCCCATGGGCCTGTCCATCGTGGACATGCTGGCCGGCGCGCACCTCGCCCAAGGGCTGCTGGCCTGCCTGGTGCGCCGCAGCGGCGCGGGCGGGCTCGTGCAGGTGAGTATGCTGGAATCGGCCTTCGATTTTCAGTTCGAAACCCTCACCACCTTCTTCAACGACGGCGGCGTGCTGCCCCAGCGCACCCGGCACAACAACGCCCACGCCTACCTCGGCGCGCCCTACGGTATCTACCAGACCAGCAACGGATTCCTGGCGCTGTCCATGGGCTCGATTCCGGTGTTGGGCCGGCTGCTAGGCTGCGAGCCGCTGCTGCATTACCCCGAGCCCGCGCAGGCGTTCACCCAGCGCGACGAAATAAAAGCCACGCTGGCCGAGCATTTGAAAACCGACACCACCGAAGCTTGGCTGGCCATCCTAGAGCCCGCCGATATCTGGTGCGCCAACGTGCTGAGTTGGGATAAGCTGCTGGCCCACGAAGGCTTCGCGGCGCTGAACATGGTGCAGGAAGTGACCATGAGCGACGGCTACCCCTACCGCACCACCCGCTGCCCCATCCGCTTCGATGGCTCGCTGCTGACCTCGCCCATCGGCTCGCCCAAGCTGGGCCAGGACAACACCACCATCCTGGCCGAAATCGCCACCCTGCAAACTGCCCGCCATGACGCCTGAGCCCGCCGTTTTCCGCATTGCCGTGCGCCAGTTTGGCCCGTTCGAAAGTGCCATGGCGAAGCTGTGGGCCGGCTTTTGCCAGGAGACCGGCTGCCAGCTGGCGGTAGAAATGGTGCCGATGGATTTGCACGAGCTGCACACCAGTCTGCTCACCGACCGGGGCCTGCAAAACGGCACCTGGGACGTCGCCCACATCAACACCGACTGGCTGGCCGAAGCCCACGCCGCCGCCGCCCTCGAAAACCTGACGCCCTATCTCAACGAAAACCCGCCCGCCGATTTTCCGCAGGGCTGGAGCCCGTCGCTGCTCGCTATGCAGCAATACGGCGCCGCCGTGCTGGGCCTGCCCTTCCACGACGGCCCGGAATGCCTGATTTACCGCCGCGACTTATTCGAAAATCCTGCCGAGCAGGCCGCCTTCCGGCAGCAGCACGGCCGCGACCTGCGCCCGCCCCAAACCTGGGCGGAGTTCCAGGCCGTGGCCCGCTTCTTCCATCGCCCGGCCGAAAACCGCTACGGCCTGGTAGCCGCCGGCTATCCCGATGGCCACAACACCGTCTTCGATTTTTGCCTGCAGCTCTGGACGCGCGGCGGCCAACTGGTGGACGGCCAAAATCGGGTAAATATCAACTCCCCCGCCGCGGCCGAGGGCCTCGCCTACTACCGCCAGCTGCTGCGCGACACCGACGCCGTGCACCCCGCCACCAGGCAGTACGAATCGGTGGCCGCCGGCCAGGCCTTTATGCGCGGCGAGGCGGCCATGATGATAAACTGGTTCGGCTTCGCGGCCGTGTGCGAGGTGGAGGCCACCTCCGCCGTGCGCGGCCGGGTCGATATTGCCCCCATTCCCCGCGGCGAAGGGCCTGGCGGCCGCTCGGCTTCGCTGAACGTGTACTGGCTCTACGCCATCGGCGCGGGCAGCCGGCACAAAGCCGTGGCGTATGCGTTTCTGCGCTACGCCACCCGCCCCGAAAACGACAAGCTGCTCACGCTGGAAGGCGGCATCGGCTGCCGGATTTCGACCTGGCACGACACCGAAATCAACGCCCTCGTGCCCTACTACCACAAGCTGGAGCTGCTGCACCAACAGGCCGAAACCCTGCCCCGCAACACCAGTTGGGCGCGCATCGCGGCCATTATTGATGAGGTGGTGCTCGAAGCCATTAACACCGATGCGCCGGTGGCCGAACTACTCGCCGCCGGCCAGCAAAAAATCAACGCCCTCGACCATGTTTAAGCTGGAAAACCACGAGATTCCCTACCTGCCCGTGCTGCCGCAGCGGCCGCGGCCCATCGTCATCATCGGGGCGGGCGGCATTGTGCACGACGCGCATTTGCCGGCTTACCGCAAGGCTGGTTTCGAGGTGGTGGGCATCACCAACCGCACCCGCGCCCGCGCCGAGAAGCTGGCCGCCGCCTGGGGCATCCCGCACGTGTACGATTCGGTGGCCGAGGCCGTGGCCCACGCCCCTGCCGATGCCGTGTACGACATCACCATCATGCCCGAGCAGTTCGTGGAAACGCTGAACCAACTGCCCGACGGCGCCGGCGTGCTCATCCAGAAGCCGATGGGTGACTATTTCTGGCAGAGCCAGGAGATTCTGGAAGTGTGCCGCCGCAAGCACCTGGCCGCCGCCATCAACTGCCAGCTGCGCTTTGCGCCCTACGTGGCCGCCGCCCGCGAGATGCTGCGCCAGGGCCTCATCGGCGAGCTGTACGATATGGAAGTGCGCGTGACGCTGGAAACGCCGTGGGAGCTTTTCCCGCACGTGATGGTGCACCCGCGTCTCGAAATCCAGTACCACAGCATCCACTACATCGACCTGATACGCAGCTTCCTGGGTGAGCCCAGCCGCGTGTTGGCCAAGACGCTGCGCCACCCGGCCAAGGCGCTGTCTTCGTCACGCTCCACCATTCTTTTCGATTATGGCGACACGCTGCACGCCGTCATCAACACCAACCACGACCATTCCTTTGGCCCCGAAAACCAAGAGAGCTTCATCAAATGGGAAGGCACGAAAGGCGCCATCAAAGCCCGCATGGGCTTGCTGATGAACTACCCCCACGGCGTACCCGACAAGTTTGAATACTGCTTCCTGCGCGAGGGCAAGCCGCCCGCCTGGCACACCGTGCCGCTCGAAGGCTCCTGGTTTCCGGATGCCTTCATGGGCACGATGGGCAGCCTCATGCGCTTCGTGAATGGCGAAACGGACGTGCTGCCCACCAGTGTGGAGGATGTAATCAAAACAATGGCCGTGGTGGAAGCGGCCTACGCCTCAAGCGACGGCAAACAGTAGCTTGGACTTTGTAGTCCGAGCGCGAGCGCAGCGAGCATCTGCGCCACGGTAAATTATTCTAAACCACGCCTACGCAGATGCTCGCTGCGCTCGCGCTCGGACTACAAAGTCCAAGCTACTTCTTATGTACTTCAAATCCACCTTTTTCGAAGACTACACCCTCGGCGAAAAGC
>NZ_BAAGWC010000004.1:0-227358 GCF_054780555.1 Hymenobacter daeguensis | reverse complement strand
AAGCTACTTCTTATGTACTTCAAATCCACCTTTTTCGAAGACTACACCCTCGGCGAAAAGCGCGTCACCCTCGGCCGCACCATCACCGAAACCGACTTTGTGGTGCACGCTGGGCACACGGGCGACTTCTTCCCCCACCACCTCGACGCGGATTGGTGCAAAACCCAGCCCTTCGGCCAGCGCATCGCGCACGGCACCATGATTTTCAGCATCGGCATCGGCCTCACCGCTTCCGAAATCAACCCCGAAGCCTTCTCCAAGGGCTACGACCGGCTGCGCTTCATCAAGCCCGTCTTCATCGGCAACACCATCCATTCCGAAGTCACGATTTCGGAGAAAGCCGGCCACAAAAACCCCGGCTACGGCACCGTAACGGAGCACGTGGAAGTATTCAACGAGCACGGCGAAGTGGTGCTGGCCTGCGACCACCTGCTGGTAGTGAAGCTGCGGGAGTGAGCGGACGCCGGAACCTCACCCCCGGCCCCTCTCCTTAGGGAGAGGGGAGCCTGACGAATCTGAACCACGCATAACCGGTGCCCCCTCTCCGCAGGAGAGGGGGTCAGGGGGTGAGGTTTCGTCAGGCGAAGCGGTAGAGATGCTTCGGCTGCGCTCAGCATGACGTTCTTATTCAGTTACAATCCTTTAAATATCCCACCCAATGGCCCTTGCCCCCAACCCCACCGCGCCCGCGCCCATTGCCGAAGGCAGCGGCGGCAGCCAGCGCTACCTGTTTCCGTTCATCCTGGTTACCTGCGTGTTCTTTCTGTGGGGCATGGCGCACAACCTGGATTCCATCCTGATTCCGCACCTCAAAAAGGCCTGCCAGCTCGATAACCGGCAGTCGACGCTGGTGGATACGGCCGTGTTTCTGGCGTACTTCCTGATGGCCATTCCGGCCGGGATGCTGCTCAAGCGGTTTGGGTATAAGAACAGCATCATCATTGGGTTGGTCACTTTTGCGGCGGGCGCGTTTCTGTTTGTGCCGGCCGCCGGGGCGCGGTCCTACGGGCTGTTTCTCACGGCCTTGTTCATCATCGGCTGTGGGCTGACGACGCTGGAAACGGCGGCCAACCCTTACGCCGCCGTGCTGGGGCCACCCGAGGGCGCCACGAGCCGGCTCAACCTGGCGGCTTCGTTCAATGGCCTGGCGGCGATGGTGGCGCCGGTGGTGGGCACCTGGTTTATTTTGTCGGGCAAGGAATACAGCCCCGCGCAGCTGGCGGCCATGTCGGAAGCCACGCGCGTGGCCTACCTCAACGGCGAGGCGGCGGCGGTGAAGCTGCCCTATATGGTGCTGGGCGGCGTGTTGCTGCTGGTGGCGGCGCTGTTTTACTTCGTGGCGCTGCCCGAAGTGCGCGCCGAGCAGGACGAGCCCAGCACGGGCGGCGGCTTCTTCTCGGTATTGCGGCACCGGCACCTGACCTGGGCCGTGATGGCCCAGTTTTTCTACGTGGGGGCGCAGGTATGCGTCACGAGCTTTTTCATTCGGGCGGCCAAGCAAGGCGGCGGCTTCGATGAGAAGACGGCCGGCTACTACCTGGGGCTGTACGGCTTGCTGTTCACGGTGGGGCGCTTCGTGGGCACGGCGCTGCTCAAGTACGTGCCTTCGCAGCGGCTGCTGAGCATTTACGCGGTTGCGGCCATCGCCTTGTGCGGCGTGGCCATGTTCGGCGACGGCGCATCGGTCATCTACGCGCTGGGGGGGCTGGGCTTCTTCATGTCGATTATGTTCCCCACGATTTTCGCGCTGGGCATCACTGGTCTGGGCGACGACACCAAGCCCGGCTCGTCGTGGCTGGTGATGTCGATTGTGGGCGGGGCCATCATGCCCTACCTCATGGGCACGGTCATCGACCTGCGCGGCGATGTCATTCAGGCCGGTTACGTGGTGCCGCTGGTATGCTTCGTGGTGGTGCTGGCCTTCGGGCTGTACGGGTACCGGGTGCGCGGGCGGCTGGTGTAGATACAGATTGCAAAACGTCATGCCGAGCGCAGCCGAGGCATCTCGCGTGCGGCGGTATCCAATGCCGTTGCAACGATGCGAGCGAGATGCCTCGACTGCGCTCAGCATGACGTTCTAAAAATTCACATTCAAAACCTGTCCATGAAAACCCGCTTGCTCCCTCAGTCGCTCCTGCTGCTTGCGCTGCCGCTTCTCGGCCTGCTGCCGGCCCCAGCGTGCGCCCAGCAAGCGGCCGATTTGGAGTCCGCCTTCAAGAACCCGCCCGAGGCGGCGCGGCCGTGGGTGTTCTGGTACTGGATGAACGGGGCCGTGACCCCGGAAGGCATCACCGCCGACTTGGCGGCCATGAAGGAAGCCGGCATCGGCGGGGCGTACCTGATGCCGATAAAGGACGTGGAGAACCCGCCGGCCATCTCGCCGCCGGCGCGGCAATTGTCGCCGCAGTGGTGGGCGATGGTGAAGCACGCCATGCAGGAAGCCGACCGGCTGGGGCTGAAGCTGGCCATGCACGTGAGCGACGGCTTCGCGCTGGCGGGCGGGCCGTGGATTACGCCCGAGCTGTCGATGCAGCACGTCGTATCGGCCCAAACGCTGGTGACGGGCGGCAAAAAGCTGAGTCTGACGCTGCCCCGGCCGCCGGCGGTGCAGGGCTACTACCGCGACATTGCCGTGTACGCCTACCCCACGCCCATCGGCAGCGGCGTTTCCACAGCTAGCAGCAAACCTCAGATAACCAGCAGCCTGACCGGCGAAAACCTCGACCTGCTAGCGACCCAGGGCAACCGAAAAGGCTTCAAAACCAGCGAGCCGGGCTGGATTCAATACGCGTTCGACCAGCCGTTTACCTGCCGCAGCCTCCGCATCCGCTCCAACGGCTATAACTACCAGGCCAACCGCCTGCTGGTATCCGTGAGCGACGACGGCCGCACCTTCCGGCCCCTCACGCGCCTGCAGCCGCCCCGCAGCGGCTGGCAGGACAGCAGCGCCGTGACCCACGCGCTGCCCGCCACCACGGCCCGGTTTTTCCGCTTCACCTACGACCCTGCCGGCTCGGAGCCGGGCGCGGAGGACTTGGATGCGGCCAAATGGAAGCAGAGCCTGAAAGTGTCGGAAATCCAGCTTTCCGGCGAGGCGCGCATTCACCAGTTCGAGGGCAAAAACGGCGACGTGTGGCGCGTGAGCGAGCGCACTACCACCACGCAACTACCCGACGCGCAATGCGTGCCGCTGGGCCGCGTCGTCAACCTCACCGACCAGCTCGACGGCACCGGCCGCCTGACCTGGACCGCGCCGCCCGGCCGCTGGACCATCCTGCGGATGGGCCACACCAGCACCGGCCAAATCAACACCACCGGCGGCGGCGGGCGCGGGCTGGAATGCGACAAGTTCAACCCCGAAGCCGTTGGCCTGCAATTCGATAAGTGGTTTGGCGAGGCCGTGCGGCAGGGCGGGCCGGAACTGGCGGCGCGGGTGCTCAAGGTGTTCCACGTCGATAGCTGGGAGTGCGGCTCGCAGAACTGGTCGGGGAATTTTGCTACTGAGTTTCGGGCACGGCGCGGCTACGATTTGCTGCCCTACCTGCCGGTGCTGGCGGGCGTGCCGCTGCAAAGCGCCGACGTATCAGAGCGCGTGTTATTCGATGTGCGCCAGACCATTGCGGAGCTGGTGAACGACAAATTCTACGTGACGCTGCGCGACCTGGCGCACGCCAAAGGCTGCACGTTTTCGGCCGAAGCCATTGCGCCCACCATGGTGAGCGACGGCCTGCTGCACTACCAAAACGCCGACGTGCCGATGGGTGAATTCTGGCTCCGCAGCCCCACCCACGACAAGCCCAACGACATGCTCGACGCCATTTCGGGCGCGCACATCTACGGCAAAAACATCGTGCAGGCCGAAGCCTTCACCGAGCTAAAACTGGCCTGGGACGAGCACCCCGGTATGCTCAAGGCCCTGCAGGACCGCAACTACGCGCTGGGCGTCAACCGCCTGGTATATCACGTATTCGTGCACAACCCCTGGCTCGACCGCCGGCCGGGCATGACGCTGAGCGGCATCGGCCTCTTCTTCCAGCGCGACCAAACCTGGTGGAAACCCGGCCGCGCCTGGGTCGATTACGCCCGCCGCTGCCAGGCGCTACTGCAGCTCGGCCGCCCCGTGGTAGATGTGGCGGTGTTCACCGGCGAGGAAACGCCGCGCCGCGCCATCCTGCCCAACCGGCTGGTGCACGACCTGCCCGGCATCGTCGGCCCGCAAGCCGTGGCCGCCGAGCAAAAACGCCTCGCCAACCTCGGCCTGCCCATGCGCGAGCAGCCGGAAAAGGTATCGGCCTCGGCCAACATGGAAACCGCCGATATGCTGGTAGACCCGCTGCACGGCTACCAGTACGACTCCTTCAACAAGGACGCGCTGCTGCGGCTGGCGAAGGTGGAAAACGGCCGCATCGTGCTGCCGGGCGGGGCCAGCTACGGCCTGCTAGTGGTGCCGGGGGCGCGCAAAATGAGCCCCGATAGCACCACGATGTCGCCCGAAGTAGCGCAGAAACTGCAAGAGTTGGCCGAAGATGGAGCCACCATAATTCTTGACCGTAAGCCAAACCGCTCGCCCTCTCTAAGTGGCTACCCAGCGGCAGATGAAGCGGCGCAGCACATGGTAAAATTGCTGTCTGATACAACGATTCTTCGAGAGCATGCGGTCCGACTTTTCTTTGGACCCTACCGCGCCACCACTTTCGCCCCCTTCGGCTTAGCACCGGATGTTTTAGCTAATAATCCCTCCAACGGCCAGCGCGCCAACGGCATTGCCTGGACGCACCGCGCTGATTCGCAGTTCGACATCTACTTCATTTCCAACCAGCTCGACAGCGCCCGCACCATCGACCTGAGCCTGCGCGTGGCCGGCCGCCAGCCGGAGCTGTGGGACGCCGTGACCGGCGAAACCCGCCCGGCCACCGATTGGAAAACCGAAAACGGCCGCACCATCTTGCCGCTTCACCTCGACCGCAACGGCTCCATTTTCGTGGTGTTTCGGCAGCCAACGGCGCAGCCCAGCGCCCACACTGGCCCGAACTGGCGGGAGGCAAAACCCGTGCAAACGCTTAGCGGCGCGTGGCAGGTGCGTTTTGATGAGAAAGCCGGTGGGCCGGCCCAGCCCGTCGATTTTCCGCAGCTGACCGATTGGAGCAAAAACGCTGACGCGGCCATCCGCCACTACTCCGGCACGGCCGAGTACAGCCAAACGTTCAACTGGAAGCCGACGAAGGGTAAGCCGCACCGCATCTACCTCGACCTCGGCCAAATCGCCAACCTGGCCGAAGTACAGCTCAACGGCCAGCCCGTCGGCATTGCCTGGACGGCCCCCTACCGCCTCGACGTCACCGATGCCCTGAAAAAAGGGGACAACCAGCTCCGCATCCGCGTTACCAACACCTGGGCCAACCGCCTCATCGGCGACCAGGCCCTGCCCGCCGACCAGCGCCGGACGTGGACCACCGCGCCGTCGCCTGCCGCTGGCAAGCCGTTGTTGCCGGCCGGCCTGTTGGGGCCGGTGGTTCTTTCTGTTTTATCTGAAAAGTAATTGATTATGAAAAACTTGTTTAGTTACCTGGCATTGGTCACCTCACCCCCCGGCCCCCTCTCCCGCGGAGAGGGGGAGCCTAACGTAAGGGGACGCAACCCGTCGTCTGGCTCCCCCCTCTCCGCGGGAGAGGGGGGCCGGGGGGGTGAGGTGACCCGCCTGGCCCGCGTCCTCACCGCCCTGGCCCTCACCATTGCCGCCCCCGCCTTCGCCCAGCAACGTGCCCTCGTCAACACCACCGCCAGCACCCACGCCAAGCTCAGCAGCGTGGACATGGGCAGCGTGCAATGGACCACCGGCTTCTGGGCCGAGCGGTTCGACGTGTGCCAGAAGTCGATGATTCCGACCATGTGGACGCTCTATCACTCTGACCGGAACCACGCGTACAAGAACTTCGAAATTGCGGCTGGGTTGGAAAAAGGCGAGCACAAGGGCCCGCCGTTTCACGATGGCGACTTTTTTAAGCTGCTGGAAGCGCTGTCAGCATCCTACGCCGTGACGCACGACCCCAAGCTGGATAAGCAGCTGGACGAGGCCATTGCGTTGATTGTAAAGGTGCAGCGACCCGATGGCTACCTCAGCACCCAGAGCACCATCGCGGAGCTGAATAACCCCGGCCAGAAGGCGGCTTTCAAGAATCGGCTGAATTTCGAGACGTATAATCTGGGGCATCTGATGACCGCCGGCTGCGTGCACTACCGCGCCACCGGCAAAACCACGCTGCTCAACGCGGCCAAAAAGGCCACCGATTACCTGTATAATTTCTACAAAACGGCCTCGCCCGAACTGGCGCGCAACGCCATTTGCCCCGCGCACTACATGGGCGTGGTGGAAATGTACCGCACCACCCGCGACCCGCGCTACCTGGAGCTGGCCGAAAGCCTCATCAACATCCGCGGGTTGGCCGCCGACATTGGCACCGACGACAACCAGGACCGGGTGCCGTTCCGCCAGATGCAGAAGGCCGGCGGCCACGCCGTGCGCGCCAACTACCTCTTCGCCGGCGCGGCCGACGTGTACGCCGAAACCGGCGATAAGACCCTGCTAACCACCTTGGACAAGATGTGGGACGACGTGACGCAGCACAAAATGTACGTGACCGGGGCCTGCGGAGCGCTGTACGATGGCGTGTCGCCCGACGGCACGGCCTACAAGCCCGACACGGTGCAGAAAATCCACCAGGCCTACGGCCGCGACTACCAGCTGCCCAACCTCACGGCCCACGGCGAAACCTGCGCCAACATCGGCAACGTGCTCTGGAACTGGCGCATGCTGCAAATAACGGGCGACGCCAAGTACGCCGACGTGATGGAAACCGCCCTCTACAACAGCGTATTATCCGGCATCAGCCTCGATGGGCAGCGCTTTCTGTACACCAATCCGCTGGCGTATTCCACGGCTTTGCCGTTCGCGCAGCGCTGGTCGAAGGAGCGGGTCGACTACATCAGCCTCTCCAACTGCTGCCCGCCCAATATGGTCCGCACCATTTCGGAGGTCAATAATTACTTGTATAATATTTCGGACAAAGGCCTGTGGCTGAACCTCTACGGCGGCAACAACCTCAATACGAAACTCAAAGACGGCTCGCCTCTCAAGCTCACCCAGGAAACCAACTATCCCTGGGATGGCAGCGTGAAAGTGACCCTGCAAACCGCCCCGAAAAAGCCCTTTTCGATGTTTTTCCGGGTGCCCGGCTGGAGCGCAGGCGCGACGCTGCTGGTGAACGGCCAGCCCGTGGCCGTCCCCCTCACGCCCGGCCAGTACGCCGAAATCAACCGCCGCTGGAAAGCCGGCGACAGAGTAGAGCTGCAGCTCCCGATGCCCGCGCAGCTCCTGGAAGCCAACGCCTTGGTGGAAGAAACCCGCAACCAGGTAGCCGTGCGGCGCGGCCCGGTGGTCTACTGCCTAGAAGCCAGCGACCTGCCTGCCGGCAAGCCCCTCACCGGCCTGATTCTGGATGCCAAAACCGTCCTCACGCCCCGCCACACCACCATCGCCGGCTCCGACGTGGTGTGGCTGGAAGGCCAGACCACCTTCGCCGACAATGCGGCCTACGCGGGCCAGCTCTACCACCCACTTTCCAAAGACCAGCCCGCCACCGTGCCCTTCAAGCTGGTGCCGTATTACGCCTGGGGCAACCGCGGCCTGCACGACATGGAAGTGTGGCTACCGGTAAAGAGGTAGGACCTCACCCCCGGCCCCTCTCCTCGGGGAGAGGGGAGCCTGACGAATTGTAGCGCGGACTTTTAGTCCGCGAGTAGTTATTTTTTGACCCATGCGCGGACTAAAAGTCCGCGCTACGCTCGCGCCACCGTAGCTCCCCTCTCCCCAAGGAGAGGGGCGGGGGGTGAGGTAAACCCGCCAGAACGACCAATGAATACGAAAGCCTTTCTTCTCTTCCTCCTCCTCCCCTTCCTCAGCCGCGCCCAGCTGCGCCTGGCCTCGCTGTTCACCGACAACCTGGTGCTGCAACAGCAGGCCGACTGCCCAGTGTGGGGCTGGGCCAAGGCGGGCAGCACCATCAGCGTCAGCCCGAGTTGGGGCAAGCAGAAATACACCGCCCAGGCCGACGCGGCCGGCAAGTGGAAGGTGAAGGTGAAGACGCCCGTCGCCAGCTACACGCCTTACACGCTGAGCATTAGCGGCGACGGCCCGGCCGTGCAGCTCAAAAATGTGCTGGTGGGCGAGGTCTGGCTCTGCGGCGGGCAGTCGAATATGGAGATGCCGATGAAGGGCTTCAAAGGCCAGCCGGTGCTGGGCTCGAACGAGGCTGTTCTGCACTCGAAAAACGACCAGCTGCGGCTCTATACCGTGCCCCGCTCGTCGGTTACGGAGGTGCAGGAGAACAGCAAGCCCTCGCCCTGGCGCGTGGCCGAGCCCGAGGCGGTGAGCAATTTCAGCGCCACGGCCTACTACTTCGGGCGGCTGTTGCAGGAGCAGCTGCAGGTGCCGGTGGGGCTGCTGCATTGCAGCTACAGCGGCTCGTTCATTGAGGCGTGGATGGATGCGGAAACGCTCCGGCAGTTTGCGGGCGTGAAGATTCCGGCCAAGGGCGACACCATCAAGCTGCAGAGCCGCACGGCTACTACGCTGTACAATGGCATGCTACATCCCATTGAGGGCTACGGCATTAAGGGAGCCATCTGGTACCAGGGCGAATCGAACTACGACCGGCCCGACGAGTACGAAAAGCTGTTTGCGGCCATGGTGAAGCAGTGGCGCATGCAGTGGGGCGAGGGCGACTTCCCGTTCTACTACGCCCAGATTGCGCCGTTCGACTACACCCGCACCTCCAAAAACAAGGGCGGCAAATACAATTCGGCCTTCATCCGTGACACCCAGCGCAAGCTGCAGGACCAAGTGCCCAACACCGCCATGGCCGTGCTGCTCGACGTGGGCGAGGAAACCAGCATCCACCCCATGCGCAAGGAGCCGGGCGGCCAGCGCCTGGCCCTGCTGGCCCTGGCCCAGACCTACGGCCGCAAAGGCTTCGGCGCGCTGAGCCCGACCTACGAGTCGTTGACGGTGAAGGACAACACGGCCACCGTGCGCTTCAAGAACAGCCCGATGGGCATGACCAGCTTCGGCCAGGAGCTGACCGGCTTCGAAATCGCTGGAGCCGACCAGAAGTGGTACCCGGCCAAAGCCACCATCGCGGGCAGCGTCATCAACGTCTCGGCCGAGGTGGTGAAGGTGCCGTTGGCGGTGCGCTACGCGTTTCAGGACTTCACGCGAGCCACGCTGTTCAGCAACGAAGGGCTGCCGGTATCGTCGTTCCGCACGGACGATTGGGCGCAATGAGCAGCCGTGGACCTCACGAGACCCCTCCGGGGCCGGCCCCCTCTCCCGCGGAGAGGGGGTGCGTTCAACGATTCCTGCGTCAGGCTCCCCCTCTCCGCGGGAGAGGGGGCCGGGGGGTGAGGTTAATCGTCTGGGCCGCCGCGTTTCTTCTGCCACTAACCAGCAAAGCCCAAACCGAACTCGCCACCAACAACATCACCTGGACCAGTCCCAGCCGCAACGCCGGCGAATCCATGCCCTGCGGCGGCGGCGACATCGGCCTGAACGTGTGGAGTGAAGGTGGCGACATCCTATTTTACATAGCCCGCAGCGGCACCTTTGATGAGAATAACTCCCTGCTAAAGCTGGGCCGCGTGCGCCTGCATCTCACGCCCAACCCGTTCGAGCACGGCACGTTCCAGCAGGAATTGACGCTACAAACCGGCGACGTGACGCTGACCGGCACCGTGGGCAAATCCACGGCCCAGGTGCACATCTGGGTCGAGGTGTTCAAGCCCAATATTCACGTGGAAATCTCAGGCAGCGAGAAGCTGAGCGCCGAGGCCACCTACGAAACCTGGCGCTTCGCCGACCACGCCACCAAGGGCAAGGAAAACAACCAGAACTCCTACAAATGGGCCCCGCAGGGCGACGTGGTTACCCGGCGCGACAGCATGGCTTTTCGTCAGGCTCCCCTCTCCGCGGGAGAGAGGCCGCCCCAAAGGAGTCCCGTGAGGTTTACGAGCGTGGAGTTTTACCACCAAAACCGGCCGCAAACCGTGTTCGACGTGGCGGTGCGGCAGCAGGGTTTGGAAGCGGTGAAAGCGCAGTTGTACAACCCGCTCAAGCAGCTGATTTTCGGCGGCGCGATGCAGGGCCGCAACATGCAGCCGGCCGGCACCACCACCGGCCGGTACCTCAACACGCCCTACCACGGCTGGAAGCTGAAAAGCCGCGCCCCGGCCCGCACGCACGCCCTCACCATAGCGCTGCACACGGCCACCACGCCCGTAGCGAGCCAGTGGCAGCAGCAGTTGCACCAGACGCTGGCCGCCGCGCAGCAAAGCCCCAAGGCTACCCGCCAGCGCACCCTGGCCTGGTGGCGCGACTACTGGCAGCGCAGCTTCATCCACATCCAGCCCGGCCAGGCAGCGGCTAATGCCCCGGAGTGGCAGGCGGGCCGCAACTACCAGATGATGCGCTACATGCTGGGCTGCAACGCTTTCGGCCAGTGGCCCACCAAGTTCAACGGCGGCCTCTTCACCTACGACCCGGTGCTGACGGACTCTACGCTCAAGTTCACGCCCGATTTCCGCAACTGGGGCGGCGGCACCCACACCGCCCAAAACCAGCGCCTCGTGTACTGGCCCATGCTGAAAAACGGCGACTTCGACCTGCTGAAACCGCAATTCGACTTCTACCTACGCCTGCTCAAAAACGCCGAGCTGCGCAGCCAGACCTACTGGCGGCACCCCGGCGCGAGCTTCACCGAGCAGCTCGAAAACTTCGGCCTGCCTAACCCCGCCGAGTATAACTGGAAGCGCCCCGCCGACTTCGACAAAGGCATGGAATACAATGCCTGGCTGGAATACGAGTGGGACACCGTGCTGGAATTCTGCCTGATGATGCTCGAAACTGAGCGCTACGCCGGCCACGACGTGGCCGCCTACCTGCCCTTCGTGGAAAGCTGCGTCGCCTTCTTCGACGAGCATTACCAGTACCTGGCCCGCCAGCGCGGCGCCAAAGCCCTCGACGGCGCCGGCCACCTCGTGCTCTACCCCGGCTCGGGGGCCGAGACGTACAAGATGGCCTACAATTCCACCGCCACCATCACCGGCCTGCGTACCGTGCTCACGCGCCTGCTGGCCCTGCCGCCGCCTTACGGTACCGCCGACCAGCGCCAGCACTGGGCCGCCCAGCTGGGCCGCCTGCCCGCCATCAGCTTCCACCAAAGCCAGGGCCGCCCCACCATCGCGCCCGCCCAAAGCTGGGAGCGCATCAACAACACCGAAAGCCCGCAGCTCTACCCGGTGTTCCCCTGGGGCCGCTACGGCGTGGGCAAACCCGGCCTCGACACCGCCCGCAACACGTATCGGTATGATGCTGACGTGCAGCGCTTCCGCAGCCACGTGGGCTGGAAGCAGCACAACATCTTCGCCGCCCGCCTCGGCCTCACCGACGAAGCCGCCGAGCTGACGGTGAAGAAACTCCAGGACTCCGGCCGCCGCTTCCCCGCCTTCTGGGGGCCGGGCTACGACTGGGCCCCCGACCACAACTGGGGCGGCTCCGGCATGCTGGGCCTCCAGGAAATGCTGCTGCAAACCGACGGCCACAAAATCATCCTACTCCCCGCCTGGCCGAAGCAGTGGGACGTACATTTCAAGCTTCACGCCCCCTACCAAACCACCGTGGAAGGCGTGGTAAAAAACGGAAAACTGGAGCTGCTAAAGGTGCTACCCGAGTCGCGCCGGGCCGATGTGGTAGTCAGCACGAATTAGATTTACTAGCACGCAACATCGGCAGTACGTCATTTCCCATCAATAAATACTGCTTGCGATTCACACATCAAGAGCCATATTTATCAGTCGATTTTATTTCAATTCGCAAAATGTCATCACGCTGCGAAGCTTGTCGAATCAAGCCAGTTGCTTTAGTGGAGCGGCTCAACGAATCGGTTATTCCCTACCGACTTTGCCACGCATGTTATCATCGTCTGCTTCACTATTCTTTACGGCCGTTGGAGTATTTCAATTTGGTGGCGCTACATGGCCATGAATACGAATTGCATGATGACTTTTATGACGACTGCGGAAAAGCCTATGCAGCACAAGAGCCTGTTGAAGAGGATGCAAAACTTGTTTTCCCAGCGCTTTCAACGCTCAGCAACAACGTTAATCGATTAGTTGATTATGCTTTGGTTAAATGGTGGTATCCTCCCTCGGTTACTCCTTACCTTCAATCATTTGAGCCTCTGACCGTACTTCAACAGCTTGATGCCAAAATTGCGCTTAATCCTTTTTTATTGCCGAAGTGCTTGGAAATAGCTGCACATTCCCTGGGACCTCATGCCTATGCCTGGGTTAAATTTCAATTGAATAATTATGAAGGTTTCAACGAGTTGCTTTTTGCCGAGGCGGTAGCTGCTTGCTTTCCTAATCAGGAAGCAGAAAGCTTTGTATTGGGTGCGCTCAATAAGCTTGATGAAAAAGCACTGGCTCAACAGATTACCTGCCTGTGCTATTTTAATGGCAATGGTCCATTGGATTGGATGGAAACCCATTGCCGTAACATCACGGTTGTTTCTTCAAACTACGGTTTTGCAAGCGCTGCCTTGGGCATTACGTGGGACCGTGCAAAACGCTGGCTAATGGCTAGGCGGCCGCTCAGCCTGATTGCGCTTGATGCGCTAGTGAACTGTGGCGCAACCGCCGAAACGGCAAATGCTCCGCTTTGGCTGCGGGAACACCCACCACACTTACACATGCCAGATACCATCGCGGCGATGGATGATATGTTAACTCAGTACCTCGCGCTTGACAGTGTACCACGGACTAAAAATGCGGTTCGTTTCATCAAGGAACATTGGCCCCAAATTCTAAAGCAACAGCAACCGAATTAGTATCAGTACGGCCTGCTAATGTCCATTGAACACCACGTACAGCCCCACCATTACCACGGCCAGCGTGGCCCACAGCAGCCGCACGCGCCGCGTGGGCCGGGCCAGCACGCCGTAATCCACGGCCTGCCGCCGCGCCTGGCCGGCCGGGTCGGTCAGTGAAATCAAAATGGCGGCTAGGAACAGCACTGCGAAAATGCAGAACGACAGCACAAGGTAGTGCGGCCAGAAGCTGTATTTCGCTGACGGCAGCACCCACAGATACACCACACCCACGCCCAAGCTGAAGGCCGAGCCCACAGACAAAATCGCATTGACGGCGCGCTGCGTGGTGCGCCGCCAGAACACCGAGAGCAGGAACACCACGGCCAGCGGCGGCGCGATGAACCCCAGCACCGCCTGGAAAATATCGAACAGATTCAGGCCCTTCACGCTGTCGATGGCCAGCGCCACCACGATGGCGAACCCGCAACCGACCAGGATGGACAGCCGCCCCACGGCCTTGATTTGCTGGTTGCTGGCGTTGGGGTTGATGTTGCGGGCGTACACGTCCATCGTGAACACGGTGCTCAGCGAGTTGAGCGAGGAGCTGATGGTGCCCACCAGCACCGCAATGAGCACCACGATAACCAGGCCCTTCATGCCTGCCGGAAACAGGCTGGTGACCATCGTCATGTAGGCCTCGCTGGGGTCTTTAAGGTGCGGAAACAGCTCGTAGCACAGGATGCCGGTGCCGATGAACAGCGGCAGCGACAGGATTTTGAGCCAGCCGATGAAATTGACGCCCAGCTGGCCCTGCTCCAGGTTGCGGGCCCCGAGCACGGACTGCACCATGGCCTGGTCGGTGCAGAAAAACGCCACCGCCGACACCGGGTAGCCCAGCAGAATGGCGTACCACGGGTACTTCGGGTCGGAGGCCGGGTGCAGCAGGTTCCAGTAGTGGCCGGGCACGCCGTGGTACACCGCGCTTAGCCCACCCACTTTCAGCACCCCAATCACGGTGAGCGTGAGCGACACGGCAATGAGCAGAATCATCTGGAAAACGTTGACCTTGGCAATGGCCTTGAGCCCGCCCGCGAAGGCGAAAAACCCCGCAAACAGCACCAACACAATCACCGACTGCCACATCGGAATCCCCAGAATCTGGCGCACCAGAAAGCCGCCCGCAAACAGGCCCAGCGACAGCCACGAAATCAGGATTTTAATCAGCGCATACCAGGCCAGAATATTCTGCGTCGAGTCGCCGTACTGCCGCCCCATGAAGCCCGGCATGGTGCTCACGTTGGCCGCCAAATAGCGCGGCGCAAACACCACCGCCAGCAAAAACAAAAACACGAAGGCATACCACTCAAAATTCACCGCCACAATGCCCGTGCTGTACCCGATGCTCGCAAACGCCAGCAGCATCGACGGCCCCACGTTGGTGCCCCACATGTTGAACCCGATGCTGGCCCAGCCCAACGACTTGTTGGCCAGAAAGATAGATTCTTCGGGCCGCTGCCGCTGCGAGGCGCTGGCCCGGTAGCCAATAACCACCAGAATAACGACGTAGGCCGCGACAATGGCGTAGTCGAGCGTGGTAAGGTGACCGAGTAGGTTGTTGCCCATGCGAGCGAAGGGTTTTGGGGGTGGGATTTTGATTTAAAAGGGCCGTCATGCTGAGCGGAGCGCAGCGCAGTCGAAGCATCTCGCGTGCAGCAGTAATCAATGCCGTTGCAACGAAGCGGTAGAGTTGCTTCGACTACGCTGCGCTCCGCTCAGCATGACGGCCTTTTTGCTGTTCGTTCTTCAATCAAGCGAAAGCCCGTGCTCGGCCAGAATATCCCGCACTTTCACCGGCTGGCCGGTGCTCAGCGAGCGGTCCATGGCCTGCAGCAGCGCCACCGTGCCGATGCCCTCGCGGATATCCGGATACGCCGCAAAATCCTGCTCGATGGAATCGGCGAAATACTCCAGGTAATTCTGGTATTCGCCGGCGTGGTGGCTCTTGCCCTCGAAGCGGAAATAGTGCTTCAGCTTGTGCTCCCAGGTGATGATGCGCTCCTCGCCAGTGCGGTCGGTGATGGCGTAGCGCAGGTCCATGTAGTCGCCCTGGCTGGCACCCTCGGTGCCGCGCAGGATGCAGCTCATCTCCGAGTCGCGCGTCACGGGCTGCACGGGGCCGGTGTAGCAGCCGCTCACGCGGGCTACGCGGCCATCGGTGCTTTTGAAGATGAAGTGCATGGTATCCTGGTGCTTGAGGCCGCCCTTGGCGCCGTTGCTGCTCAGCATGCCGTAGCCCATCACCTCCTCAATATTAGGCAGATACCAGCGGATAAAATCCACCGGGTGGCTTAGGCCGCCGTAGAGCCATTTGAAGGCATTTTCCAGCGACCAGCCTTTTTCCAGAAACCAGCGGTGGTCGGCGTGGTAGTAGGCTTCGATGGTAATCAGCTCGCCAATAAGGCCGGCCTCGTAATCAGCGCGCTGGCGCTTCATGGGCTCGAAGAACCGCGAGCTTTGACCCACGAACAGCTTTTTACCCGATTCCTCACTCAGCTGAATCAACTCCTGCGCCTTCGCCAAATCGTCAATAAACGGCTTGGTGCAGACCACGTGCTTGCCGGCCCGCAGCGCCTGCGCCACGTGTTCGGCGTGCAGGTGGTCGGGCGTGTAGATGGCCACGGCGTCGATTTCGGGGTCGTCGAGTAGGTCCTGGTACTGCGTGGTGTAGTGGTGGAAGTTGAATTCCTCGGCGCGGTGGCGGCACAGGTCTTCGTTGCGGTCGCAGATGGTTTTAAGCGTCCATTTCGGGCTGTTCAGGGCGGCCGACATGGTGCTGCGGCCTTCGCCGAGGCCGAGGATTCCGAGAGTGAGCATTTTTTGAGTTGTGAATTTTGAGTTTTGAGTTATGAATTGCTAGCAGCAACCGGCTAGCGGCCACTTAAACAAGGCCGTCATGCTGAGCGCAGCGGAGCGGAGTCGAAGCATCTCTACCGCTTCGTTGCAACGGCGTTGATTGCTGCTGCACGCGAGATGCTTCGGCTGCGCTCAGCATGACGTTCTTTCTATTTTTTCACCGGCACTTTCGGCCGTGCTCCAACCGGCTGTAAAAACACCCAAACCTCGCCCGCCTTGGTGCCGGGCAAGCCTTCCTGGTACTGCTTCATCAGCGCATTCCAGTCGTCCACGCGCGGGTTGTTCAGCGAGGTTTTGGGGTTCAATTCATCCAGACTCGCGCCGTGCGGAATGCTGATAACCAGCATCAGCTGCCGTCCCTGCCGAAACACCAGCAGCTGCTGAAAGCTGGCATTACAGAACCCCTGTGCCACTTCCGGCCACTTTTGAAACTGCGTGGCGTGGTGGCTCAGGTATTCCTGCTGCTTTTTCGGGTCGTTGACCAGATTGGCGGTCAGGATGATGTTATTCCACTGCTGGGCCGTGGTTTTATCGGCGCAATAATGCCGGTCAAATTTATAGAATGGCGCATCGTAAAATTTCACTTTCGCGCCGGGATAAATAGCCGCCAGATTCGTTTTTACGGCGCGGATATTCTTCGTTTTTCCGTAGGCAATGAGGTGGTTTTGCCAGCAATAGATTCCGGAATTCGGCACGCCGTACTTTCGACACAACGCGGTTAGATTTTCCGCTGAAACCGCCGCTTTTCCGGGGCCGGTAATTTCGACTACGGACATCTTTTCGCCGGCTTGCGCGCAGGCGGAAATTACCGGCCACACCAGCAGCAAAAGCGCCGCTAAGCAACTGATTGACACGCGGTGTAGAGACGCATACTTGCGTCTCGTCGTTGAACAAAACCGTTTCGACGGCGCGGGCGATGAGACGCAAGTATGCGTCTCTACATCGTGCTCAACTTCTGCGAAATTCCTCATTTGCCGACGGCCTGATAACTCATCATGTACTCGCGCCCCTTCTCCAGCGTCAGCTCATATTGGCCGCTGCCTTTGGCCACAATTTTGCCGCCTTTGCAGCTGGGTTTCGACTTGCTTTGGAAGCGCAGCGTGCCGGTGCCCACGGCTCCTTTCACTTTGATTTCCTTGGCAGTAGCGCGCAACGTGATGTCGCCCTGCGGCGTGGGCACGGTGCCTTCCATCCAGGCCAGGCCACCGAGGTTGGGCACGATTTCGTAGGTGGCGTAGCCGGGCGTGAGGGGCTTCACACCGAGGTAGTACTTGCCGAGTAGGTAAATCGGACTGGCGCCCCAGGCGTGGCAGAGGCTCTTGCCGAAGGGTCGGCCGTACATGGCCAGGTGCTCGGCGCCCTTTTTGGTGGGGTCGTATTCTTCCCAGAAGGAAGTCGCGCCTTCATTCAGCATGCCGCCCCAGTAGGCCTTCATTTCCTTGAGCACGTAGGGCTGCTCGCCCAGCGCGCACAGGGCTTCCAGCTCGTAGAAACGCATGTAGGGCGTCGTGATTTTGGGCACCTGCGGGTTCAGCAGCACCGATTTTTTCACCTGTTGCTCCTGCTCGGGGCTGAAGTAGTCGAAGAAGATGGCGAACATGTTGGCGTAGCGCGTCACGTTGTCGGTGGGCTGGCCGGCTACGCGGCTGTGCACCAGTGCGCCTTTGCCGGCATTCCAGTAGGTGGCGAAAATTTTGGCTTTGAGGTCAGTAGCGAGCTGCTGGTATTTGTGCGCGCCGGCCTGGTCATCGACCAGCTTGGCGCACAACGCCATGCTTTCGAGGCTGCGGCAGAGCAGCAGCTGCTCGAAGCTCACTTCGCCCTTTTTGCTCAGCCCGTCGGCCCAGTCAATGAAAATCCAGTCGCCGGCCAGGCCTTCCATCAGGCCATCCTTATTGCGGCGGCCGAGGCAATAGTCCATCAGGCTCTGCATGCGGGGGTAGAGCTGCTGCACCTGGGCCTTATCGCCGGTGTACTGGTAGGCATCGTACACGCTGATGAACCAGTAGAAGCTGTAGTCCATGATGGTGTTGATGTGGCTGGTCACAGGGTCTTTGCCGCGCAGGGCAAACTGCGTGCGGTTCACGGTCGGCGTGTCGAAATACAGGTAGTAGTTCATCAAATAGCTCTGGTAGGCGTCGCCCGACCACACCCACCGGTCGCGCTTGATGCCGTCGATGAAAAACTCCCGCGTATTGAGGTGCATGGTGTAAGCCGCCACGTCCCAGATTTTATTCAGCTGGTCGTCGGAACAGCGGAACTTGCCCCGCTCCGTCACCGGCGCAAACTCGTAGAGCATCGACACCGAATCGAGGCTCACGCCCGCCTCCGGCCGGATGTTCACGTAGCGAAACGCCTTCGACAGGGTGGTAGTCTGGTCGCCCTTCTGCGGCTGGTTTACGGCCAGGTATTCCAGCGTTTCGCAGGTTTCGGGCGACTGTGCCTCCTCTTTCGATTCGCCGAAATACACCGCCACCTGCCCCTTGCCTTTCACCCCATGCAGCTTAATGTAGCCAAACGTTTCGCGCCCAAAATCGACCAGCATCCCTTGCGGCGTACGCTCCACGCGGGCCGCTCGGCGCACCTGCGTCGGCAGCCGGAAAGCCGAGGGCAACGCCTCGGGCGAGTCAAAATTCCAGGCGCCCGCCTGCAGCCAGGTGGTGCCCGACTGGTCGGAGGTTTTGCCCGAGGCGTCAATCCATTCCTTGTCCTCGTAGGTCACCAGCCACGACGCATCCGAAGCAATGGTTTTGCCGCGCACGAACACAGTGGGCGGCGTGGCCTGGTTGTAGACTTTGATGTTTAGCCGATGCCGGCCGGCCGGCACCGTCAGGCGCGTGGGCGCGCCGGTCAACGGCTTACCGTCGAGCTTCACGTTGTACTGGCCCTCGGCGCGCAGTTCCACTTCTTCGGGCTGCGCGAGGTCGAAGTCCTTATGGAAATCAATGAGGACGTAGTGACTGTCCATCCGCCAGAACACCGGGAAGAACGTACCGCGCTCGGTGCGGCGGTTCTGCATCTGGTTGCCCAGCCAGATTTCGTAGTCGCCGGGATACCAAATCCAGGTGGCTTTCTGGGCGGCGGCGGGGAAAGCGAGGAGAAGCAACAGCAGCGCGGCGGCAACCTGACGGGTCACCTCACCCCCGGCCCCTCTCCCGCGGAGAGGGGAGCCATTCGGCAGCAAGCGCAGAAGTTCGTCAGGCTCCCTCCTCTCCGCAGGAGAGGGGGGCCGGGGGGGTGAGGTTGACGCGAGGGATGCTTCAAGCAAGTAGTTCATTTCCATATATTTTCTATTTTTTCAAATCCTGATACCCCGCTTCCAGCCCCGCCGCCTGCTTTATCGCCTCGCTCACCATTGGCCCGTTGTTTTTCCAGAAGTTGCCCGGCCCGTTGGCATTAGCCAGAAATTTCTCGGCCGGGCACCAGTTGTCCTGCACCGTGATGTTGGACGAGCCCTCGTCGAGGTATAGATAGAACCAGTGGTCAGGGTCGTGCACGTAGGGCGCGCGGCCGATTTCATCGACGCGGTTTTCGCTAATGACCGTGCCCGGCTGGGCCGAGAGCGTGTACACGCCGGCCACGTCGTAGGTGTGCTGGGCGTAGTGGTGGATATAGTTGGCCAGCACCTTATTACCGCGCATGCAGTTGGCCGTTTTGGTCCAGCCCCAGCCCAGGCTGATGCCGGTGTAGGGCACCTGCGCCACTTCGTTGTGCCGGATGGTGGAGCCCCGCACGAAGCCCGCCGCGATGCCCACCGCGCCCCAGTCCTCATTCCCGCAGTCGGTGACGAAGTTGTTTTCCAGCAATTCATTGGTGCAGATTTCCCGCTCGTCTTTCGGGTTGTAGGGCAGGTGCGTTTCCACGCCTTCGTCGGAAAACTTGCCCAGCTGAATGCCATTCACGGCCACGTCGCGGAAGATGCAGCCGGTGATTACATCATCGTGAGTGCCGTTTTGGAAATCGAGCGCCGTGGCGCCCATGTGCAGAAACCGGCAGCGCTCGAAGCGCGTGTGATGTGCCCCCTGCACCTCCACCCCCGCCGGTGGCCGGCCAATCCAGGCCTGGTTTTCGAGGCCGGCCTTGTCGGGTGTGCCGGGCTTGGCCAGCGAGTAGCCATCCAGCAGATACATGCCCGCTTGCAGGGGCACGTGGCCTTTTTCCGAGGGTCGCAGCCACGTGGTGTAGGCAAACGTCAGGCCTTTAAACTGCACGTAGCTCACTGGCTGGTCGAGGGTGCCGGCTACCCGCACCACCGTTTCCAGCGCGGGCGCTACTGCCTGGGCGGTGGCCAGGTTTTCGCCAGGGCGGGGCCAGTAGTACACTTGCCCGCGCGGCGCGTCGTAGAACCACTCGCCGGGCTGGTCGAGCAGCTCCATGGCGTTGGTCAGGTAGAATGCCGAGCTGCCGTTTTTGCCGTTGATGATGGGGCGCGGCCAGGGGTGCTCAAACTGCACTTGGCTTTCGGGCTCCTGAAAGGTTACGCGGGCTTTGTCGCCCTGCACAGTCAGGGTTTTCACGCGCAGCACGTTCACAGCCCACATCTGGTGCAGCACCATTTCCAGCTGGCCGGGCTGCTTGACGCCGCTCAGCGCGGCGGCCGGGATGGTGGTTTCGCGCTTCTCAGTGTCCCAGGTCAGCAGGCGGGGCAGGTTGTCGTTGTTGGGCGTGCGGGCGCGGGTGGCCTTGCGGCCATTCACCCATAGCTGGCGAAAATCCAGCCGCCGGCCGCCAAACAACGGCGCATCGGCTACCCATAACTGGCCTTGCGCGGCCTTGGGCAAGCCAATCGGGGCGGCCGTCAGCTTGCGCCACCCGCGCACCGATACGCCCCCGCTCAGCACCGGCTGCTCGCCCGGCGCGGCTTCAATCAGCGTGGGGCTGGTGGCGGTGCCTGCATCTTCGGGCCGCAGGAAAACAGGCTCGTACAGTTGATATTCTCCCCCACGCACCCAGATGTGCGCGCCGGTTTCCACGCTGGGGTCATGCAGGCGGCGCAAGTCGCGCACCTGGCGCAGGGCAGCGGCAACGGTGGCCAGCGGTTGCGCCTGGGTGCCGGGGTTGCGGTCGGAGCCGGTGGGCGCCACCCAGATGTCGGCGGCGCGGGCGGGCACGGCGGCGAGTAAGTTGAGGGCGAGAAGTGTTAAAAGGCGATAAGCCATGCGGGCGAGAAGTAGCGTGGACTTTGTAGTCCGCGCACGAGCGCAGCGCGTATCGTCAGCTGCACATGAGGGATTTGTTTGGAATTCAACCGGCGCAGGCGTCGATACTCGCTGCGCTCGTGCGCGGACTACAAAGTCCACGCTACATCAGGGCGTCACCGATTTGGCGAAAACCGCTTGCAAGGCGTCGAAGCTATGCAGCGCATTGGCCGGCAGGCCCTCCCCTTTAGGCCCGAAAACCCGTTGCGCCTCTTCCTTCTCCACCGTCACGTGCGACTCGTCCAGCTTGCCGGATTTGTCCTCGGCGGCGGCCAGGTTCAGGCCCAGGTTTTTAGCCAGAAACTCATACATCGCCTGCCGCTTCGAAGGGCCGTAATCGTGCTTTTCCTGGGGCAGGTGCACGTTTTGCACGAGGTCGGGCTTGCCGTAGTAGTCGTAGATTTTCTGCAAATAGGGATAGGCAACTTCGGGCGTCTGGGCGGTCCAGTCGCCGCCGTCGGTGATGGCGAGTTGAGGGCGCGGGGCGGCCATGGCGGCAATTTCGGCGTTGTTGGTGCCGTTGCCGCAGAGGTGCACGGGCTGGCCGCTTTCGCAGGGACAGCCACCGCTATGGTAGGTCGAGAGCATTACTACCGGCACACTCACTTTGATGCGGTCGTCGAGGGCCGTGAGCAGCATCGTCTGGCTGCCGCCGCCCGAGCCCCCGGTGATGGCCACGCGGGTTTTGTCGGCCTCTTTCAGCGACAGCAGGTAGTCCAGCGCCCGCTCGCCGTTGAGGGCCTGCACCGTCATGGCGAGGCTGCGGCGGTGGTCCTCGCCCTTGAATTGGAGCAGCGACTCGCCCCAGGCGAAGAGGTCGTAGCTGTACACCATCGCGCCCATGCGGGCCAGCGTGGCGCAGCGCAATTGGGCGTCGGCCCGGTATCGGCCGTCGCCAAAGTGCCCGTCGGGACTGATGATGACGGGGACTTTGCCCTTGGCTTTGAGCGGTTTGTAAATCGAGCCGGTCATGTAGTAGCCCGGCAGCGTTTCGATGGCCACGTTTTCCACGGTATAACCATCGAATTGCCGCTTGTTGGTAATAATGGGCTTGCTGGTCGGCTTGGCCGGCATGGGTGACAGCCGTAGCGCCGACCACATGCAACTGCGCAGTTCGGCTTTGCGCTTTTCCCAGCTAGCCACGTCGTGGTACTGGCTGGCTAGCTGCGCTAGCTGGGCCGCACCTTCCTCGGGTGTTTTGAGGTGGTATTGGAAGGTCTTGAGCTTGTAGGTTTTATCGCCGGTTTTCGACGCCTGGTAATCGAAGGGGGCCAACACGCTACGCAGCGTTTCGTCCACATCGGGGCGGAAGCGCCACTCGGCGTAGGTCACGTACTTATCCTTCACCATCGCGGCGTCGGGCCTGATTTTCACGCCGTAGCGCTGCTGAATCTCATCGAGCACCGTTTGCAGCGGCAGGCGGTACTGGTCGTCGGAATTTGGTGTTTGAGCCTGCGCGGCGTTAGTTAGCAATAGGGAACCTAGGAGCAGGCGTAAGATTCTAGACATGGGTGGGAATGCTGTTGGTGTTTTGGGTGCAGGGCTAACGGGGGCGCCTCACCCCCTAGCCCCCTCTCCGAAAAGGAGAGGGGGAACTAGCTCTAGTTTTTAGTCTTAGCCTTAGTCCAGCAGTCGTTAGGCACCCCCTCTCCTTTTCGGAGAGGGGGCCGGGGGGTGAGGCGCCCCGTTGAACGAGCCAAGCTCAATCCTTCGTAATCTCCGCCGTGCCTTCCGGCGCTTTGTAGCCTTTCATGGCTGGCCAGATGCCGTTTTCAATCTTCACCAGCTGCATCTTTTTCGGGTCGAGCACGGCGTGCTTGATGCGCTGGCGGCGCCAGGTGTACACGAAATGCACCAGCCCGTCCTTGGTCTGAATCACTGACGGGTACGAGTACTGGCTGATGGGCGAGTCTTCCAGAATGGCCACCGCGTACCACTCTTTGCCATCCTTCGAGACGGCCACATTGAGCGGGGTGCGGGGGCCTTTGGCGAGGGTACCGGGCGGTAGGACGTGGTTGTAGACCAGCAGCTGGCGGCCGTCTTTTAGCGTCACAGCATCAGTGCCGGAGTTGTTGTTGGGCAGGGTGGTTTTGGCCAGCGGCGACCAGGTTTTGCCCTGGTCCGTCGACCATGTTTCCAGAATGGCGCGGTCGCGGCTGCGGCAGAGGGCTTGCAGGCGGCCATCCTTGTGGAATAAAATGCTGGGCTGAATCGCGCCCTGGGTCGCGCCGTTGGGCACGGGCTCGGTCTTGGTCCAGGTCTTGCCAAAATCGGGCGAGGCCTCGAAATGCACCAGCCAGCCGCCGCTGCCCTCGGTGCTGGTGGGCGACAGCAGCGTGCCGTTTTTCAGCAGCACCGGCTTGTTTTTCACCGGCCCGATAAAGCCCTCCGGCAGCGCCCGCGCCGCCGACCACGTCAGGCCATTGTCCGGGGAGGTCCGCATCCAACCCGTCCATTCCGAAGGTTTCGGGCCGATTTTATAATACAGCTGCAACTCGCCGCCCGGCACCTGGTACAGCACCGGGTTCCAGGTGGGGTAGCGTAGGGTTTCGCTCTGCACGCCGTTAGCTACTTCCACGGGGGCGGTCCACTTGCCGTTTTCCTGCCGGCTCACCCAGATGCCCACGTCGGGGTTGCGCTCCTTGGTGCCGCCAAACCACGAAGCCACGAGGCCCTTCGGCGTTTCCACGATGGTGGCGGCGTGGCTCTCGGGGAAGGGCGCTTTTTCGAAGATAAATTCGTCGGTGATGATGCCTTGCTTCCAGGGCGCGGCGGCTTTTTGCGCTACGGCGCAGCTGGTGCTGAGGGCGGTTAAAACGAATGCTATTAGGGTGTTTTTCATACGATTGCAGCTTGCCCGACCGGGTCACCTCACCCCCGGCCCCTCTCCCGCGGAGAGGGGAGCCACGGCGGCGCGGAAGTCACTCAGTTAGTTAAAGACAAAAGCTAGAGTTAGTGAACATTTTTAAATCAGTCATTCCAATCGTCAGGCTCCCCTCTCCGCAGGAGAGGGGCCGGGGGTGAGGTGACCCGTCAGGGCATCTTCGTCACAAACGCATACTCCCCCGACCCAATCTCAAACACCGCCCTATCCCCGTCCATCCGCACGAACTTCACGCCCTCCGCCGACGAAGCCTTTTTCCCGCCTTCCGTCACGTCCTTGGCGTCCTTCGCGGGCAGATACACCAGCGCCTTCACGTTGCCCGGCACCGTGATATTCCAGGTGAAGCGCTTGGCCTCGCGCTGCCAGCTGCTGCGGATTTCGCCATGCACCGATTTATAAGATGCTTTCACCGACGTCAAGCCGTCAATCATTGCCGGCTTCATTTCCAACTGCGAAAAGCCCGGCGCGGCGGCCTTGATGCCGGCCAAATCCTCGTAGTACCAAATCAGCAGGTCGCCGAGCAGCATCACGTGGTTTTGGGAGTTCATGGCGGGGTCGGCGGTGTTGCCGTTCCAGAGCTCCCAGATGGTGGTGGCGCCGTTGGCGGCCATGTAGCCCCAGCTCGGGTAGTCGCGGTTGGTGGCTAGTTTGTAGGCAATGTCGGGGCGGCCCTCGGCGGTGAGGCCGCGCATGAGCCACTGCGTGCCGATAACGCCGGTGCTGATGTGGCCCGTGTTTTCGACTAGGATTTTCTGCGTGATGTTCTGGAAAACCTTGCCGCGCTCGGCGTCCGGCGTCAGGCCGTAGGCCAGGGGTAGCAAGTTGGCCGTCACGGTGTTGTTGCTGTACTGGGCAGTTTGGGCGTTCAGGAATTTCTGGTTGAACGCGTCCTTGATTTTGGCTCCCAGGGCGGCGTATTCCTGCGCATCGGCGGGCTTGCCGAGCACGGTGGCGAAGCGCTGCATCAGCGTGAGCATGTGGTAGTAAGTGCTGGTGGCAATGACCTCGCCGCTGGTGTTGCGGGCGGGGTCTTGCGAGTGAATCAGCTTGGCCGATTCGGGCGGCACGCACCAGTCGCCGTACTTGTCTTTGGTGACAATGTTATTGTCGGTCATGTAGTTGGCGCGCATGTAGGCCAGCCAACGGCGCATCGAGTCGTAGTGCCTGGCGATGGGCTGCGCGTCGCCGAATTGCTGGTAGAGCATGTCGGCGATGGTGAGGTAGGTGCCGGGCCAGGTCACGTTGTCGCCGTAGTAGCGCCAGAAGGCGGGGGCCACGTCGGGGATGCTGCCGTCGGCTTTTTGGGCCTGCGCGATGTCGTCCAGCCACTTGGCATACAGGCGCGAATTATCAAATACGAAGCTCTCGCCGTAGGCCCCGGTGGTGCGGTCGCCGAGCCAGGGCTGCCGCTCGTTGCGCTGCGGGCAGTCGATGGGCATGCCCTTGTAGTTGCTCCGAATGCCCCAGTAGGCGTTGCGGTAAATCTGGTTGATGGTGGCGTTGGAAGTCACAAACTCGCCGGTCGTGGCCATGTCGTCGTACACCACACGCCCGTCGAAATCGGCCAGCGTGGGCGTACCGGGGTAGCCACTGATTTCGACGTACCGGAAGCCGTGGAAAACGAAGGTCGGCTCCCAGGTTTCGCGCCCGCCGCCGCGCAGCGTGTACACGTCGGTCACGCGGGCATCGCGCAGGTTGGCCACGTACAGCTCGCCGCTGGCTTGCAGGGTTTCGGCAAAGCGCAGCGTGATTTTGTCGCCCCGCCGGCCGGTGGCGCGCAGCCGCAGCCAGCCAGCCAGGTTCTGGCCCATGTCGAGGATGAACTTGCCGCCGCCCAGGGGCTTGAGGGCCACCGGCTTCAGGGTTTCCATCACCTTCATGTTCTCGTTCATCTGGGCCTCGTAGGCGCCGCCGGGCTCCTGCACCAGCTCGGTTTTCAGCCAGTTTTTGGCGTCGAAGCCAGCCGTGGCCCAGCCCGGCATTTCCTTGGTGGCGTCGTATTCCTCGCCGTCGTACTCGTTGTTGGTGCGGATGGGGCCGTCGGCGGTGGCCTGCCAGGTTTCGTCGGTTTTGATGACCTCGTGGCTGCCGTCGGCGTAGGTCACGTCCAGCTGCATCAGCAGCTTAGGGTAGCCGAAGGTCTTGATTTTGTACGGCTTATAGTTTTGTCGCATGGCGTAGAAGCGGCCGTTGCCGAGCACCGCGCCCACGGCGTTGGCCCCCGGCCGCAGCAGCGCCGTCACGTCGAAGGTGTTGTACTTCACGCCCTGGGTGTAGTCGGTGGGGCCGGGCGCGAGCACCTGGTCGCCCACGCGCTGCCCGTTCAGGTACAGCTCGTACAGCCCCAGCCCGATGATGGAGGCCGTGGCCTGCGTCACCACTTTGGCGGCGGTAAACTCCTTGCGGAAATACCGCGCCGACAGCCGCGCGTGCGACTCCTCCTTGTCCCAGGCAAAGGCGTGGTCGAGGCCAATCCAGCGGCCTTTCCAGTCGAGGTAGTTCAGCAACCCCATGCTCCAGCGGGCCGGCGCGCTCCACCCCGATTCGCCCTGGTTGGTCCACGTCCGCACCTTCCAGTAGCAGCGGGTGCGGCTGCGCAGCGGCGCGCCCCCGTAGGCCACCAGCCCCGACTGCCCGCCGCCGACCTTGCCCGAGTTCCACAAGTCGCCCTCGTCGGCGGCCAGCTTCTCGGGCGTCGAGGCCACCAGCAGCTGATAGGCCGTTTGCGTCAGGCCGCGCGCCGGGCTGCTCAGCTCCCAGCTCAGGCGCGGGGCGGTGGCGTCGATGCCCTCCGGATTAGTCAGCAATTCGCAGCGCAGGTGCGCCAGCTGCACGGCGGCCGGTGCCGCAGGCCGGCCCGAAGCCGGGCCCACCAGCAGTAGCAGCAGGGAAAAAAGCAGGTGTTTTCGGTTCATAGTCAGGGCCTTCCCCCTCCGGCTCCCGCGCCGGCTGCGCGAGAAAACCCGCCGCTTGGCAGGCCTGGGCCGTGGGGGTTGCGCGGGGCGCATTTGGCACCCCAAAGTCCGACTTTTTTGCTTCCCTTTATTCTAGGATGTTAGCACGAATCTTCACGATTTGCGCAAGGTGGCGGGAGGATGGTGGAATGGGGGTGTGGTAGGAATTAGCTTTCTATCAAGACAACAATACACCAGGTTCTATTCACTCTGTAGACTCAGGCTTAATTACTTTGGGCTTGGCTTTAACATTTGATAAATTGAATGTTCCAGAAACAAAAAAATAATTAGGGTCTTTGGAGCCGGCCCCAATAATATTATACCCAATATTTAAGGCTTGAGCGAATTCGTATCGAGCATCTTTTTTGATAGAACCATTGCTATTTCGGTCAAATTCTCTAAACCTCTTGCCTATGAAGCTCAGAATTATACCTGCATTATGCAAATCTTCGCCACTGGTCAAAAGGCAATAATAATATGGAACAAAAGCAAATGGCAGTCTATCATTATCACTACCGCTTATCATAAACACGGGGGTAGCTACCGACAGTCTAAGATTCTGAGTAGGCTCAACTGGTGATATATAGCCCTCATTTGTTCCATTAGCAGCAATATTATCATCAAAATAAAACGAATTTGCTCTTTTCTGATATGAAGTTAATTTATCAGTCACAATTGAATTTTGGTACAGTCCTGAAAAAGAAATAGCAAACGTTGTACCCTTGAAGAAAGTAAAATTACCTTTAATTCCAGGACTTATTCTATTAGTTTTTCTTTCATAAAAAGATTTAGTTGTAGTATTATAATAATTAAAATTCTGGTACTCTGCAAAAGCCGATATAGAATAAGTTTTATACGTTCCAGATTTTATTGAAGGGCACATCAACGAATCAAAGCCCCATGATAAACCCAATTCCAAAGCAGGGGAAACGTTGGTTTTGGAATCAAATAACAGTGTAGACTTAGAATTATTAACAACATTTGCCTTAACAAAAAGCAGCTTTGACTTCGCCATAGTATACACCTTATCATTATTATCATCAATAACGTAATAAAGCTTTTTGTAGAAACGTCTTAAAGGAACTGAAACACCAATATTGTTGGAGGATATTTGAGATTGAATCTTAACTTGAGGGACACCAAAAATATAATTACCCTTTGGGTCATTTACAATCTCTTGACCTTGTGATTTAAAAACAACAAAAACAAGGAGCGCGAATAAGAAAAAGATTTTCATTTTGACTTAAGATGATTTTAGTAGAGTAATACAGTTTTGGTTGCAAATCACACTAAAATCTTTCGTGCATACGTCAGTGCTAGCACTTAATTTTAGCACCCGTTAAATATCATTTCGCTAACACCCTCTTCTTCAACCACTCCCGCACCGGCTCATCGTACCATTTCAAGCAAGCGTAGGCAATGGCAACGGCGGCCAGAAAGACCAGCGCCGCCACGGGCCAGCCGTCGCGCAAGGGCACTTTGTGCGTCGCGACCCAGGCCGTGTAGGTGTAGATGAGCGGATAGTGCGTGATGTAAATCGGATACGAAATATCGCCCAGGAAGCGGCACAGCCGTTGGGCCGGGGCCGAGCGCACCGCCCCGCTGGCCCCCAGGAAGATGATGCCGGGGAAGACGAGCAGGATGCTGAGCGCATCGTAGAGCCCATTTTGCCACGGGTGCGCGGGGCTGCCGATGCGGGGCATGGCCAGCACCCCCACCACCAGCAGGCTGCTCCACCCAAAGGCATTGGTAATGCGACGCAGCCGGGCCAGTCGAAACAGCAGCAGCCCCGCAAAAAACGGGTACATCATGCGGGCAAAGCCGATGTGCAGCTGCTCCGGCTCCAGCGACCAGCCGCCAATGACATCGCCCTGGGGGCTGGTGACGGCCAGGTGCAGCAGCGCCCCCGCCGCCAGCACCACCAGCCCGGCCAGCACCACGTTGGAGAAGCGGCGCACCACCTTGGCGTACAAGACGTTGGCCACATACTCGAAAAACAGCGACCAGCCCGGCCCGTTGAGCGGATAGGTTTCGTGCCAGCCCCGAATGTCGAGGGCGGGCGGCACCGGCACCATCAGGCAGCCCAGCAGCAGCACGAGCAGCACCAGCCACCCCGGCGTGGTGGCAATGGCGGGGAACAGGCTACCCGCCTGGAAGTAATAAAGCCCCGCTCCAATCAGCATTCCCAGCACCACCATGGGTTGCAGCCGCACCAGCCGCCGCTTGAAGAAACCGCCCACCGTGAGGCGGCCCCACCGGTCGTCGTAGGCGTAGCCAATCACAAACCCCGACAGCAAAAAGAAGAAATCCACCGCCAGGTAGCCGTGGTTAATCACTTGGTCGAGGTGGCTGGTAGCGTGGGCCTCGCACAGGTGAAAGGCCACGACCACCAGGGCCGCCACGCCCCGCAGGCCATCGAGGATGGGGTAATGGGGCTTGGTGGGTAGCGGGGCGGGTGGCATGCAGGGTGGGAAGGAGCTTTATATCTGACAAATAAATCAATAAAACTGCTCTTACCCCGCCACGTCTACAACTTCATAAAACTTGATATTATCTATCAATAATTGGTCTATTTCATCCTTTGAATAGAAATCAAATTTTGGTTGCCAAGTAAATCCGTGATTTGAAGGTAATAAAAAAGCTGGCACGAATCCTTTGTCTGTCTGTACAATCAGCCCTAAAGTTGACTTATTCAATCCTGTTTCATAATTATACAGTCTTTCGAGTGGAATCAACTTGTTTTCAGGAAATAATTCCACCACGTTGATATATTGAATGCTATGTACATTACAATCGGAGCAAATAATTTTATACCAATATTTATGAGCATTATTTTCAAAAATGAGCCGTGTACCACATTCACTAAATTCACAATAAAATATTTCATCGTACTTATAATCCGAGCCTGTCGGTGAAGCATCTAGACACTCCAGCTTAAAAGAAGCAAGAGGCGTGTTAAAATAAAAAGCATTGATATCCCATACAATTTCTATAGTTCGAAGCCCAACCAAATTCTTTATCAGTTGCATCTGCTTGTCATCCAGCGTTAAATCATTCATAAATAGTGACACATTATTCTAAAATGGATTATTATTTATCATTATCTTCTCTTTTTTTTACAGCCAGATTGTGCTTTAAAAGATTTATAAATTCCTCAAAATCTGCATACACTCTATCCCGCTCTGCTTCAGTGAGTGTATTAGGCTGAATATCCGACTTTAACGCCTCGAAGCTTGTGTATTTGGTTAGCTTTTCCATGAGGGTGCGACTTTAGGTTACACCTGATGTGATATACACGTAAAATTAACCTATATAAATATTAGATTTTAGTCAATGGTTTCTTAAAGCAGCTCAGTGCTTCGGTTAGAAACCCTGGAATTACGGATAGCAGCTATTAATTCTTCGGCCGTTTCTTCGCCTTGGTAGGCCCCAAAAAGTAAATTCAAGCGTTTGAAATTCTCATAGCCGGCTTCCAACTCTTCGCGTTTTGCAGTGCCGCGTGGGCCGTAATATTCGTACTTGAACTCGCTCAGGGTAGTTACGCTGCTTTTTTTCGTGCTCATAACGGTTCGGCGTTTAAGGCTGTGGCTAAAGTGACGAAGCTACAAAAGTTACGCAGTAGCGCAGCTTTTGTAGCTTCAAGGTACACCACAACGAAGCGGTAGAGATGCTTCGACTTCGCTCAGCATGACCGCCTAAAGGCAATTTGCCGCTTCCCTCCTACCGTTTCCCAGCCGTCGGAGCTGGTGCATTATCCCCCGAGAAATCGAAGTACAGCGTGATTTCCTTGGCGTAGGACGGGTCTTTGCTGTAGTCGTAGTACATGTTGGTTTTACCCATGGGGCCCATGTTTTCGGCTTTTTGCGACTTGGTGCCGATGGGCGTGATGCCGTGCATGAACGAGAGGTTGCCGCTGGGGAAGGCCGGGGCCGTGTTGTAGGGCTTGGCCGCGAAGCGGGGCGTGAAGAGGCGCAGGTACACGTCTTCCTGGTCGCAGAGGATTGTGAGGGGCTGGCCGGTGGTTTGGAGCGTGAGCCAGTAGAAGTTGGAGTAATAGCCCTTGAACTCGGGGTAAAGCGGGCTCTTGGTGCCGTCGGGCTCGCCGGTGCTGGTGTTGTTGTAGGCCTTGGTCCAGACGCCGAGGTTGGTGCCTTTCATGCGGTCTTTCCAGACGCGGTAGGGGCCGTCGCCGCGCCACTGGATGCCTTTTACCTCCTGCTCGGGGTAGTTGAAGCTGAGGCCGGCGAGGGCGAAATCATAGTCTTTGGGGAAGTACTTGGCCGTCATGCGGACCCAGCCGGAGGGGTACACCGTCCATTGCAGCGACTGGTAGCGGCTGGCTTTGCCAAACTTCGCGTCAATCACCACATTGGCGCCGTCCTGGTGCTGGGTGAGGCCTTCGAAGGCAGCTTCGCCCTCGGCCAGCACGGGGCCGTTGGTGAGCGGGATGAGGCCTTTGGCGTTGCGCACCTGGCGCAGCAGGCCGGTTTTGCGGCTGAACGTGAGCGTGACGCCGTGGGCGCTGGCGGTGTAAAGCGAGTCGGTTTCGGTGAGGCTGGCGGTGCCGGAACCGGTGGTAACGGCCAGCCGCTGGGCCACCTGCGCGGGGCGGGTAATGGGCCAGCTCCAAGTGTAGATTTCGCGACCGGTGGGGTCGGTGGCGGTTACGTAGAGCACATCGGCCTGTTGCCAGTCGGCGGGCAAACTCAGCTTGAGCGGGCCGAATTCGGTGGGCGCGATGCTGGGCGCGGCGATGGTGCCGGTGCGCGTGGTGGGCGTGGCGCTGCTGCCGGGCGTGGGTAATTGCGCCAGTTTCCAGGTGAATTTGCAGGCGCTCAGGTTGGTGTAGGTGAAGCGGTTCTGGATGCGGAAAGTGCCATCGAAGGCGGGCGTGATTTCGCGGCGCTCGAAGAACACGGGACTCCATACTTCCTTGATGGTGAAGAAGCTGCCTTCCTTCTCGCGGTAGGGGCCGACGATGCCATCGGGGCCGTGGTCGCCGTCGGTGTCGAGGATGCCGCCTTTGTCGGTGCGGACCACGGCAGCGTCGGAGAAGTCCCAGAGGAAGCCGCCGGCCGAGAGTGGCTCGCGCCACATCTGCTCCCAGTAGTCTTCGAGGCCCGCGCCGTGGCCGCCGTCGTAGAGGCCGTGCAGGAATTCAGTCGGGAACACCACGTTGTGGCCGTGCAGGTGGGTGCCGTTGCCGTAGTCGTAGTTGATGTAGTGCTGGGTATCGGTGCCTCGAAATACCTGCCAGGCGTGCACCACGGGGCGTTTTTGCAGGTCGAGGCGGTCGAGCACGGGGTCGAGGTCGAAGTTGTGGCCGCCCTCGTTGCCGTTTATCCAGCCGATAATGCTGGGGTGGGTTTCGTCCTTGGTCACCATTTCCTCGCTGAGCTTGGTGCCGGTGGGCGTGTTGTAGGTCGCGTGCCAGCCGGCCAGCTCATCAAATACGAAAAGGCCCAACGAGTCGCAGGCTTCCAGAAAATGGTCGTCGGGCGGGTAGTGCGACATGCGCACGGCGTTCATGTTCATGTCCTTCATCAGGTTCACGTCCATCACGCTCAGCGCCGGGCTGGTAGCGCGCCCCGAGCTGGGCCAAAACGAGTGCCGGTTCACGCCCTTGAACTTGATTTTCACGCCGTTGACGTAGTAGCCCTCGCGCTCGCGCAGCTCCACGGTGCGGAAGCCGAAGCGCTGGTTGAGGGTGTGCACCGTTTGGCCGCCCTTGCGCAGCGTGAGGGCCAGGCGGTAGCGGTTAGGTGTTTCGGGCGTCCAGAGCTGGGGATTTGATACAGTGGTTTGCAGGCGCGTGGGCGCATTGCCCGCCGTTACCGGGGCGCGAAACTCCCCTCCTACTTTTTGCCCCGTCAATGTGTAGAGTTGGCCCACGACTTCATCAGCGGCAGCACCGCCCGCGTACACGTCGGCTTTAAAGCTGCCATCGGCCCGCGCATCGAGTGCTACGCGGCTGATGTGCGCGGCCGGCAGGGCCTCCAGAAATACCGGCCGGAAGATGCCGCCGAAAATCCAGAAGTCGCCGCGCCGCTCGGCGTCGTTCACCGATTCGTTGGCCGAGTGCTTGCTGACTTTAGCTTCGAGCAGGTTGGTTTTGCCGTATTTCAGCAGCTTCGAGATGTCGTATTTGAAGCGGTAGTAGGAGCCCTGATGCGTGGGGCCGGCGGGCTGGCCGTTGATTTTAACTTCGGTATCGGTCATCGCGCCATCGAACACGATGTTTACGACCTTGCCCTGCCAGTTGGCCGGCACTTTGAACTGGTACTTGTAGAGGCCGCTTTCCTTGCCGCGTGCGGTGTCTTTGTTATGCCCGTAGTTGTACTTGCCGAAACCCTGCAGCTCCCAGTTGGAGGGCACCGGGATGGTGGTCCATTTGCCCGAGTTGCGGCCGGCCGTGCAGTAGAACTGCCACTTCACGGTGTGGTCTTTGTCGGGGCCGGAGAGCAGTTGGGTTTCCGTGCGCTGGGCGTGAGCGCTGAAGGACAGGAGCGCGAGAAGGAAAAGGAGAAGTTTGGGCATGTCGTTCGGGCGGGTCACCTCACCCCCCGGCCCCCTCTCCTTGGGGAGAGGGGGAGCCACGGCGGCGCGGGTGTAGCGCGGACTTTTAGTCCGCGCGTGGTGCGTTTAGGTTGGGCAACTCGCGGACTGAAAGTCCGCGCTACAATTCGTTAGGCTCCCCTCTCCGCGGGAGAGGGGCCGGCCCCAAAGGGGTCCCGTGAGGTGACCCATCAGGGCGTTTCCACTGCCAACGTTTTCAAGGACTTCAGGTAAAACACCGCTTCCGGCACGCTGCCGCCGGCATCCGGCAGGTCGTATTCCTGGTCGGCGGGTGTGTCGGGCGTGGGGAAGTGGCGGGCCTCGCCGGTGCGGAATAGGATGCGCTCGAAGGCTGCCACCGGGGCGTAGAAGATGAAGGAGCTGGCTTTGCCACCGTTCACGGCCACGGTGCAGGTGCGGTTGGGCGCGTCGAGAGTCACCTTTAAAGCGCAAGGCTGGCCGGCGGCGTATTTGGTGATGTTCTTGAAGCGGGAGCCGGCTTTGTAGCGCAGCACGCCCGTCGAGTCGAAGGTGAGCTGTACGGCGGGCGAGCCTTTGGCATCCTGAAACTCGATTTGCAGCTCGCCGTGGTTGTTTTGGGCGGGAATTACCGCGAATTCGGCCGTCATGTTTTTGGCTTCGGGAATGATGCGCTCGGCCTTGGCATAGTCGAACTTATCGGCGTCTTTAAAGACGAGGCCCTTGGTGCCATCGGGCAGCTGGCCGATTTCGACGGGGGCCTGCACCAGGCTGTAGGTGTTCCAGCTGGCCAGCTCCTGGCCGGCGGGCAACGCGGCGAAGTCGTCGTTGGCGGGTGCGGTGGCGGTGGCGCGCACGGGCACGGGCACGGAGGCAATCCAGAGGTCCTCCTTGTTCACGCTGTAGGTCACCCAGAGGTTTTTATCGGGTGGCACGCCGTCGCCCTCCTGGATGCCGCGCACGTACTGCGGGCCGTAGCTTTTGTAGGCGCCGCCGTAGCGCATGGGCGTGATTTCGCCGTGCACCAGCAGAAGGTCGGTGTAGTCGAGGCCGTCCTGGCTGGTGGAAATGGCCAGCGGCCACCGGAATTCGGAGGGGTTGTACACCGTGGCGTAGCGGCCGTCGGTGGTGCGCTGGCCCCATATTTTGGCGTTGCTGTTCACGAAATGCGGCGCCCGAATGACCGGGTTAGGCCAGGTTTTGCCGCCGTCGGGGCTGATGGTGGTGAGGGCGTGCTTCCAGAGGCCCACCACGCGTTGCCCGTCGGGCAAGTGGTAGTAGCTGAAGGCTTTGTAATCCTTCTGAATCGGAATCAGCGGGTCGGTGCGGTCCTGCTCCTCCACCATCTGCTGCATCATCAGCGGGTTGGCCAGGATTTCTTCGCAGGCCGCCACGAAGCCCTTGTCCTTGCTGGTGGTGTAGAAGGGGTAGGTCGATTTCGACTTGTCCCACGACGCGTTGTTCCGCAGGAAGTAAATCGGGCCAAACTTGCCGCCCGGCAGCACCTCGCGCACCACCCGGCCGATGCCGTGGCCGTCGTTCGGGTCATCGTGCGGCTCAATGACAATACCATAGTAGCCGAGGGTGAGCAGCCGGCCCTTTTTCGAGGTGTAGAAGCCGATGCGCTGGTGCATCACGGCGTACAAATCCTTAGCGACTTTGCCGGGGTGGCCTTCCTTGGTGGTGCCGTCGGGGATTTTATAAGGCGGGAAAATGACCGTGGGATTGGTCCAGGCCTTGCCGTCCTTTGAGGTCATCAGCAGGGTGCGGCCGGGCGGCTCGTGCTCGCCCACCGGGTTGCTGAGGTATTGCAGGTAGAACTGGTCGTGCCAGTAGGCCAGCATCGGGGCGTGGTTGTAGGTCCAGCCCTCGCCGTTGGCGGCGGTGGGGTGCTGGCGGTTGGCGCGCAGCACTTGGAGGCAGTGCGTGCCGATGGCCGGCCGCAGCTGGCCGTGGTGGTAGTCCACGTTGCTGAGCGTGGTGCCGGAATAGTGAACGGTTTCGGGCGCGGTCTGGGCGTGAGCTAGGATGGGGAGGAGCGCAACGACCCAGACGGCGCACCTCACCCCCCGGCCCCCTCTCCCGTGGAGAGGGGGTGCGTTCAACGATTCCCACGTCTGGCTCCCCCTCTCCGCGGGAGAGGGGGCAGGGGGGTGAGGTTGACGGCTGCGCTGTTGAATATCAAGTAGCTTACTCATAATTTCCCGGTAGCTGAGGTCGCGCCCGGCGCCCCGGCCGGCGCGGTTTGCAACAGATTCTTGAGCGTCTTGCGGGGCACCGTGAAGATGGTGCCGTGCTTGTGGCCGGCCGGCACGCGCACTTGGTCCGACACATCGGTGAAGGTCCGGAAATCGGAGGTTTTGGCCGCGCCGTACTTCTTCTCGCGGTAGGCGTCGTAGTAAATCAGCCACTGATTGTGCGGCAGCCGGGCCACGCTGGGGCCTTCGGTGAAGTTGGCGGTAAAGGGCTCCGATACCTTCAGAAACGGCCCGGTGGCGGTGGGGCCGAACGCCACCTTGATGTCGCGCTCGGGGCGGGTGTTGTCCTTCAGCACCAGCACGTAGTCGTCTACGCCGCGCCGGATTACTTCTGAGTCGATGGCGCTGAAGCCGGGGTCGAGATAGAGTTTGGTGGCTGAAAACTTCTGGAAGTCTTTGGTCGTGGTGTAGTAGAGGCGGTGGTTGTTGTCCTCGTCCTCCACGCCTTTGGGGAAGCGCAGCGGGATGGTGCTGGCCCACACGACGAGGAATTGCTGGGTGGGCGGGTCGTAGAAGATTTCGGGCGCCCACACGTTCACCGTAGCGGGCTCGTGGCTCATCACGTCGATAAACCGTTGGTCCGACCAGTGAATCAGGTCTTTCGAGCTGGCGTAGCCGAAGCCCTTATCGCCCTTCCAGCCGCAGGTCCAGACGAGGTGGTAGGTGCCATCCGGCCCCTGCGCGATGCTGGGGTCGCGCATGATTTTGCTCGGCCCCACCTGCGGCGTCAGAAACGACTTGCCCATGTCCTGCCATTTATAGCCGTCGTAGCTGTAGAGGAAGTGCAGGCCATCGGTGGCCGGCTCGCGGAAGGACGTGAACATGTAGGCCTCCTTCGCGCAGGAAGTCAGGAGCGCGGCGGCGAGCAGCGGGGCCAGGCGGCGAAGAAGGGTAGGTTTGCGCATTGGAAAGAGAAACACCTGAACGTCATGCTGAGCTTGTCGAAGCATCTCTACCGCTTCGTTGGAGCGGCATTGAGTACGCTTCGCGGTAGAGATGCTTCGACAGGCTCAGCATGACTGCCTTTTTCTGGACGATTGAAGCCTACACCGAATCCAGCACCAGCACCCAGTCGTTGCCGTTTTGCGGCTCGCCGGGCGGGTTGAACTCGTGGGTGCCTTTGTTCGGGAAAGAGCCGATGGCGGTGGTTTTGCCATCGCGCGGGCTGAACCAGGAGGCCTTGACTTTCGCGCCGGCAATTTTGCCCAGCTGCACCGGAATATTCCGGCCGTTGTAGGTGTAGATGAAGGCGTACTTCTGGCCCCGCGTGGCCAGCAGGCGGTTGTACTGCTCCCCCGCCGCGCCGGCAATAAGCGACTGGTCGGGCACGCGCTCGAAGTAGGGCCGCGAGAGCATCAGCTGCTTCAAATACTGCATTTGAGCTGAGCCCGGCGCATTTAAGGCCGACGACCACAACTCCTTCGACCCATAGGCGCTGCCCTTGTCGAAGCTGCTGTGCATCTGCATCACGGAGTTCTGCCCGTAGGTGTAGCCAAACGCACCCGCAAACACCGACCAGTAGCCGTAGCGGCGCACGTCGGCATCGGTCCAGCGGGGCTGGGTGATGTCGTGCAGGCCCTGCGGGATGCCCTCGTACGACGGCTCACCGTCGAGGCTGGGCTTGGCGGGTTTCAGGGCGTAATCGGCCTGCTGGTAGCGCCAGTTATCGGGGCCGTAGTGGTTCTTTTCCTTGCGCGACGTATCCTGCGAATAGCGCTGGTGGCCCGACTGGTACATGTTGAAATCCAGCCAGCTGGCCTGGTGAAACCAGTCCGACGACTGCGTGCGGCCGCGCGGGTGGTAGGTTTCGAGGTGGTTCGGGTCCACGGCTTTCAGCGTGGCGCCGATGGTGTTCCAGACTTTCAGCGAATCGGAGCCGGCAATGTCGCCGCCGTTCAGCCAGATGATGTTCGGGCGGTTTTTATACCGCTCGGCCAGGAAGGTGGCGTAGGTTTTGGCCTGCGCCTGGTTCACCTTACCGTTCTTCACATTGGTGCCCCACACGGGCACCATGCCCATGTAGAGACCCTTTTTGGCCGCCAGGTCCACGATGTAGTCCACGTGGTCCCAGTAGTCGTACTGGGCGGCGTCGGTGGGGTTGGCACCGGGCGTGAGCAGTGGTTTGGCCACGTTGGCGTGCACCAGAGCCGAGTCGCCGTACACGTTGGCGATGGGCACCTGGTGCAGCACCATCACCTGAATCACGTTGAAGCCTTTTTTGCGGCGGTCTTCGAGGTAAGTTTCGGCTTCCTCGCGTTTGAGCTTGCTGAACAGCAGCCAGCCGGTATCGCCCAGCCAGAAAAACGGTTTGCCGCTCCCCGTCATCAGGAAGCGGCCGTTGGGCGACACTTTGAGCGGGCCGGTGGGCTCGGCCGCCGGCGCAAATGCAGCGAGGGTTAGCAGCAGGAGGAGAAAACGCGCTTTGGAAATCATGTGGGAAATGTAGCGCGGACTTTCAGTCCGCGCGTGGGTAGCGTTCAACTCGCGGACTAAAAGTCCGCGCTACAGCCTACGACTTGGCTTTGCCGGCATTGGGCCGCACGTTTTGCAGCGGCACCACGCTATTGAGGTATTCCTCGATGTTGGCGTAGCCGTCCTTATCGCGGTCCTGGGTGGCGTCGGCGGCGTTTTTGGGGTTGAGGCCGTGGGCGGTTTCCCACTTGTCGGGCAGGCCGTCGTTGTCGGCATCGGCGTAGGGCGTGCCTTTGTAGTCGGGGTAGCCGCCCACCTGCGCGGGGTCGGTGATGATGCCGTTTTTATAGGAATCTTCGGGCAGGCGGCGCTTGATGTAGGGGCTCTTGACGGTGGATTGCGCGTTTTTGGCGTAGGTGATTTTGCCGGTCCGCACCTCTTCCACGATGCGGGCGTCCACGGCGTCGCGGCGCGGCAGGGTGCAGCCGGCGTTGGCCAGCACGTACTGGTAGGCCTCCGGGGCGGGCAGCACGGTATTCATGTTGGGCAGCGTGAAGGGCTTTTCGGTCCGGATTTCGGCCACGGTTTTGGCGGCGTCGGGGGTGCCTTCCACCTGCACGCCGCCGGCCCAGTTGTCCTGCGTCACCTTCTCATTGCCGGCCACCACGTTGCCGGCCACGTAGGCTTTGCCGAACAGGTTTTTGGCGTCCTTGTCGCGGCCCGACTCGGGCTTGAGGATGCGGTAGCTGATGGGCTCGCCGGCCGGCGTGATGGGGCCGGGCTTGTAGTAGTTGTTCACGAAGTTGTACTCCGAGTGGTTGTCGCCGCCGTCGGCCGAGCGGTTCCACCAGTTGAACACCACGTTGTTGGCAAAGTTGAAATCGCCGTACATGCCCACCGAGGGGTTGCGGGCAATGTTATTGGCCCACAGGTTGCGGGTAAACAGGCTGTTCAGCCCGCCAATGGTGC
Organism: Hymenobacter daeguensis; assembly: GCF_054780555.1. NCBI lineage: Bacteria > Pseudomonadati > Bacteroidota > Cytophagia > Cytophagales > Hymenobacteraceae > Hymenobacter > Hymenobacter daeguensis. Next base: position 188,316 of record NZ_BAAGWC010000004.1, on the reverse strand, counting down.
TGCCAAACGCGTGGTTGTAGGTATCCAGTCCCTCCGAAAAAATCGAGTTCTGAATGGTCACGTTCACCGTGGGCAGCTTGTCGGCCTTGCCGGTTTCGAGGTTGTGGTACACGTGGCGGTAGATGGACATGTTCTCATCCAGTCCCCAGCTGGCCGACACGTGGTCGATGCAGATGTTGCCCACCGGGTTGCCGCCCAGCCCGTCGTCGCGCCGGGCCACGTCCGTCGCGCCGCGCCGAAAGCGCACGTAGCGCACCACCACGTCGTGCGTGTTTATCCAAATCGACTCGCCGGCCACGCAAATGCCGTCGCCGGGGGCCGTCTGGCCCGCGATGGTGACGTAAGGGGCGCGAATAATAATGGGCGTTTGCAGGCGAATGATGCCCGCCACGTTGAACACGATGATGCGCGCCCCGCCCTGCTCCAGCGCCTCGCGCAGGGTGCCGGGGCCGCGGTCGGCCAGGCTCTTTACCACGTACACCTTGCCGCCCTGCCCGCCGAAAACGTGCGCCCCGCCCCCTTCCGCGCCCGGAAACGCCAGGCGCTTCGACTGCGGCAAATCCGACGGCTTGGCCGCCCACGGAATGTAGGGCTTGCCGGCCTTGGCTTCGGCTTCGATGATGGGCTGCGCCTTCTGCCAGGCGGCATCCGAGCGTTTCTCTTCCTCGGCCAGCGCGGCGTCGGCTTTGGCCTGCACCTCCGGCGGGATGGTGGGGTACTGTGCACGAGCCGCCTGGGCAACGCACGCCGAAGCGAAGAGGATGGAAAGGATGGCGCGGCGGTGGGTCATTGTTGGGGGGTGGGGTTTGTTAAAACGTCATGCTGAGCATTCCGCGCATCAGGCGGTGACGCAGCATGACGTTGTTTCCATATTCAATTGTCGCTTAACTCGGCACCGCCACCTGCGCCGACTGCTCCTTTTCCACACTATTGGTCAGGCCCTTCACATCGCCGCAGAAATGCACTTCCACACCGATTTCGGCCAGCGCGGCGGCCTTGATGCGGCAGAGCTGGTGGGCTTTGGCTGCGTAGGGAGCGTAAACGACCTGGATGTGGTTGGCCTTGTGGCGGGCCATCATCTGGTCGCGGCTCACGCCGCAGAGCACGGCGTGCATGATGGGCCATTCGGGGGTGGTTTCCTGCCAGCGGCGTTGGGTTTCGGCGGCGGGCAGGGCCACGGCTTCGCCCACGCCGAGGTCGCAGTGCAGCTTGCCGTCCATCACGTACACGCGGCTCCAGACGATGGAGCCGGGGCGGCTCACCCCCTTCACGCTGCCGCCGCCGAGGCGGAAATACATGGCCGGCTGCCGCTCGCTGCTGGTGCCGGCGTAGCCGTCCACGAAATGCGCGGGTGGGGCCGCGCCCGAAATCAGGAACACCCACACAAACTCGTCGCCGTCGCCGGTGTCGAAGCTCTGGCCCCAGCGCAGGTCATGCAGCGTGGTTTCGCCGCTCAGGCCCAGCTCGTTCCAGAGGCGGTAGGTGAGCAGGGCGTCGAGGCCGGCGCACTCGTCCACTTCGTTGAAGTGGGGCAGCGCCTGGCCGGCGTACAGTTCCTCGCCGGTTTTGGCGAAGACGGGCGGGCGGTCCGTGTTATTCAGGAGTCCTTCGGCCAAGTCGCTGGCCACGGTGAGGTCCTTGAGGCCCTGCTGGTACTGGATGCCGATGGTATCGCAGCCAAACTCGGCGGCGATGCGCACGGCGGCGATGTACATCTTGCACTGCTCCAGCGTCTGGGCTTTGGTGAGCTGGGTGGCCTCGTCGGTGCCCCAGCTGAACTTCATGCCGCGGGCCAGCAGCCAGGTGAGCACGGCCTGGGCTTCGGCCTCGGTCACGTCGCGCATGGCGGCGTAGAGGCTGGCCTGGCTCAGGCGCTCCTTAAATACGCCGGTGGCGTGCAGCAGCTCGTCGGGCACAATGGCGTTGTACATGCCCATGCAGCCCTCGTCGAACACGCCCATGATGGCCTTGTGCTCGCGGAACTTCCGGCCAAAGGTGCGGCCGGCGTGCTCCTCGGTGGCCGGCAGGCTGGCCTCGGCGAAGGATTTGACGTGGCGCTCGTCCTGGGTGATGTGGCCGTGCTCCAGCCATTGCGTCAGGCCCTTCTCAAAGAAAGCATCCGTAAAATCCTCGCTCCAGAGCGTGCTGTAGGCCACGCCGGCTTTGGTGAGGCAGCCGTTGAGGTTCAACATGCCCACCAGGCCGGGCCACTGCCCGCTCCAGTTGGCCACCGTGAGGATGGCCCCCCGGTGCGTGGTGAGGCCGGCCAGCACGTGGTGCGAGTACTGCCACACGCTTTCGGCCACGATGAGCGGCTGCTCGGGGTGGAGGTGCCGGAAAACCTCCATGCCCATCTTCTGCGAATCGAGAAAGCCGTGCTGCTTTTCGGGGTCGTAGGCGTGGGCGCGCTTCACCGTCCAGCCCAGCTTGTGGAGGGCGGCGGCGAGCTGGGCTTCCATGGCTTCCTGGGCCGGCCAGCAGTTTTGGTTGGCGGCCAGGCGCAGGTCGCCGCTGGCGAGGAGGAGCACTTCGTTGGTAGGGAATGAGGCCACGGGCTGTAAGGGTGAAAAGTGGAGCCGAAGCCGCAGCGCACGGCCAGAAAAGGCTCGATGGGCACGCTGGGCCGGGCAGGAAAATCCGGGTTGAGTGGGTAGGCAAATTTGCCAGCATATTCGCCCGCAAGCCTCCGGCTTTTTGCCTACTTAGTGTAGGATATTACCATGCGGGCAAGCCAGCCGGCCCAATGCCATTTGCCAAACGCGTAGCCAAAAGCAGGTACTCACCCCGTACCAAAGCAGCCGTTTTTTGCGTCGATTACGGCATTAGAACGCCTGAGCAGGCAGGTACAGGAGAGTTCGGCTTTCGGAGCGTTATAGCTTAGTGACTACTTACTGACCGATTTTATCCATTATCAGTGAGTTTCAGGCTGCTCTGAGCCCAGGATAATATCCTAGAGAAGCCTGCGCCACCCGTCTTTTTGCTGCTTTGAACTCCTTTTTGCCGATTCGCCTTTCCGCTTCTCTACACAATCGATTTCGTAATCAGGCGGCGCGTTAGCCCCGCGCCCTGCGCCAGCCCTCCTAATTCCCACCACATTTTCACTCCTCATGAAAGCGCATTTCCACAAAGTCCCGGTCGCCCCGCAGAGCTCGTTCAGCATTCGCCACGACGTGAAATCGTATTTCGGCACCACCTGGCACTACCACCCCGAGCTGGAGCTGGTTTACACCATTAAGGGGGAAGGCGTGCGGCTCATCGGCGACAATATCGACAATTTTTCGGCGGGCGAGATGGTGCTCGTGGGGGCCAATCTGCCGCACGTGTGGCGCTGCAACGAGGAGTATTTCCAGGGCAACCCGGAGAAGCAGGTCGAGGCCATCGTCATCCAGTTTCTGCCCGAGTGCCTGGGCCGCTACCTCTTCGGCCTGCCCGAGGCCTACCTCATCCCCAAGCTGTTTGAGAAGGCCAAAAGCGGCCTGCTCATCACCGGCAAGGCCAAGGCCAAGCTCGCACCCCTCATGCGCCAGGCCGTCAACGCCACGGATTTGGACCGCATCATCATCTTCCTCTCCATCCTGAAGGTGCTCTCCGAAACGTCGGAGATTCAAACCATCGCCTCGGAGCACCACGCCTTTAAGCAGAGCAACGAATCGGACGTGCAGCGCATCAACAAGGTCTGCAACTACACGCTGTCGAACTACAAAAAGGAAATCACGCTCGATGAAATTGCGTCCATCAGCAACCTGAGCGTCACCTCGTTCTGCCGCTATTTCAAGCTGATTACGAAGAAGACCTACTACGATTTCCTAATTGAAATACGCATCAGCCAGGCCTGCCGGCAGCTGATTGAGGACAAGCTGCCGACGGAGGTGGTATGCTTTGAATGCGGCTTCAACAACGTGTCGAACTTCTACCGCCACTTCAAGAAAATCACGAAGATGACGCCGCTGGAATACAAGAAAAAGTACCTGCACAACCACAAGGAGCTGGCGATGGCCGCGTAAGCCTGCCGCCTGACGTCAACCTCACCCCCTGACCCCCTCTCCAAAAAAGAGGGGGCACCGGATTTGAGCAAACGATAATAAAAGAGCCTTTTGCATCAGCAGAAGGCTCTTTCTATTGTGGGTAATAGTACTGATGCATTACCGGTGCCCCCTCTTTTTTGGAGAGGGGGTCAGGTTGACGTGAGGCAGTAGACCTACGCCACCAACTCCAGGCCGCGGCTCAGGGTGCTGTAGTCGCCATAGAGCGCCTCCACGCCGGCCCGCACAGTGCCGTTAAAATTGCCCACTTTGCGGCGCGTGAAGGTGGAAATATCCACGCCGCGCTGCTTGAGCGAGTATTTGGCCACGGTGGGGTACACGTCGTGCATCACGCCCATGTTCTTGATGAAAAACGCCTGCACATCTGCCACTTCGCGCTGCAGCAGGGGGTTGTCGTAATTGTTGCACAGCCACACAATGAGCTCGGGGAAGAAATTGCCCTGGATGCAGGAAAGCCCCGCCGCACCGGCCCGCAGCGACTCCACGGCGTGGCCCATGTAGGCATCGTAGAGGCCAAATTGGTGGCCGGCGGTGGCGGCCAGCTTGGCCCGAATCTGGTCGATGTCGAGGCAGGTGTCTTTGTGGTAGGTGACGCGACCGGTGGCCACGAACTGGCCCAGTTGCTCGGCGGTGAGCACGCGCTTGTAAGGCTCGGGGCACTCGTAGAAGCCCAGCGGCACGCCGCTGGTCCAGTCCAGCAGGCGATGGAACCGCTCGTTGAACACGGCATCGGACTCCTCCGGGGCAGCCAGCAGGCCGGTGATGACGATGACGGCTTCGGTGCCGGCTTCGTACACCTGCTTCACGAAGTCGGCCTGCTCGTTGAGCGGGCCGGCGAAGGTGCCGGTGGCCACCACGGGCACGGCCCCGCCCGCCACGTCCACGATGTGGCGGATGCTTTGCAGGCGCTCCTCGGTGCTCAGCTCGAACATCTCGCTGGAAAGGCAGTTGGCGAACAGGCCGGCCGCGCCCGCGTTCAAGTACATCTCAGTGAGGCGGGTAAGGGCCGGATAATCAATTTGCCCATCGTTTTGGAAGGGCGTGAGCATAACGGGGATAAATCCCTTGGATGCGTTTTTCATAAGGCTAATGGCTTGGGCGGGTGGGCCGCCAAGGGGGTAAAAGTGGGCCGGCTAATGGACGGACTGGGTTAGTTCTTGTTCGGGGGCCACGGGCTCGGCGCGGCCCTGGCGGAAGCGGGTGAGCAGCAGCCCCACCAGGAAAATGGTGAGCGTGCCCACCACAATCACCATGCTCTGGTGCAGGGGGTTGCGGAAGGCGGCGAAGGCCGCGGGCAGCTTCGGCGAGAGCGTGAGCCAGACGATGACCAGCACGCCGATGATGGTGGCGGTGAGGGCCTCGGCATTGCGCGTCTGGCGGCTGATGATGCCGAGCAGGAACAGGCCCAGCATGCCGGCCGCGAAGATGCCCGAGAGCTGCCACCACACGTCGAGCACGCTTTTCACGCCAATCATGGCGATGCCCACGCCCATGCCCAGCAGCCCCACCACCACCGTGCCGATGTGCAGGCTGCGCATGGTCTGCTTCACGTTGAGGTTGGGCTTGAAATAGCGCTGGTAGATGTCGACGGTGAAGACGGTGGCCGACGAATTCATGCCCGAGCTGATGGTGCTCATGGCCGCCGACAGGATGGCCGAAATGATGAGGCCGATGAAGCCGGGCGGGATTTTCGTGACCATGAAGTGCGGCATCACCTTGTCGCCGTAGTCGGCGGGCTGGAGCTGGGCGGCGGCCTGGGCAATCTGGGCGGCGGTGGCAGTGAGGGGCAGCTTTTCGGCGGCGGCTTTCAGCTTCACGGCCTCAATCAGCTCGGGATGTACCTGGTAGTAGGCAAACAGCGCCGAGCCGATAACGAAGAACAGCAGCGAAGCCGGCACGTAAATCCACACGCACAGCCAGATGGATTTCGCCGCCTGCCTGGCCGACGTGGCCGTGTGGTAGCGCTGCACGTAGTTCTGGTCGACCCCGAAGTTGTTGAGGTTGATAAAGAAACCATAAAGCAGCACCACCCAGAAGGTGGACGTGGTGAAATCGGGCGAGAAACCGCCTAGGCTGAACTTGTGCTGCTCCTGTCCGATGGCCACGATGTGCGCCAAACCGCCCGGCATGTTGGTCACAATCAGGTACAGAATGAGCAGCGCGCCGAAGGTCTTGACCACGCCCTGCACCACCTCGGTCCAGATAACCGCCTCGATGCCGCCCAGCACCGTGTACACGATGATGCAGCTGCCGGTGACGAGCATAATCAGCTCCATCGAAAACCCGGTGAGGGCCTGCAGCGTGAGCGCCACCCCAAAGAAAATGGAGCCGATGCGCGCCAGCTGCGTGAGCAGGAAGCAGGCCACCGCATACGTGCGCGCCCAGCTCCCGAACCGGTGCTCCAGGTGCGTGTAGGCCGATATTTCGCCCGTGCTGCGGTAGAACGGCACGAAGTAGCGCGTGGCCACCCAGGCCGCCAGCGGCATCGAAATACTGAAGACAAAGGCGTTCCAGTTGGTACCGAATGCCTTGCCCGGCACGCCCAGAAACGTATTGCTACTCAGGAAAGTAGCGTAGATGGACATGCCAATGGCCCAGCCCGGAATCAGACCCGAGGCGCTGGAATACTGCTCGGCGCTGTCGTTTTTTCGGGAAAACCAGGCACCCGCGCCCACCATAGCCACCAGGTACAGCGCGATGATAATCAGGTCAAGAACTCGCAAATTGCTCATGTGGCCAACTTACCAAATTGCTGCGACATCGGGCGGAAAACGGCGCCTGTCGTACCAGTAGCAAATTTAGTTTCGGGCGGGGCCGGGCGGGTGTAGCTTGTTAGCTTCCTTTTGTAACATCTTGGCTAGGGCGTGCCAACGTCGCCCCGCGTCAACCTCACCCCCGGCCCCTCTCCCGCGGAGAGGGGAGCCACGGCGGCGCGGTTAGCAGCGCGGACTTTTAGTCCAGGAGAGAGTAATATGATAGATTCGCGGACTAAAAGTCCGCGCTACAAGTCATCAGGCTCCCCTCTCCGCGGGAGAGGGGCCGGGGGTGAGGTTTCAGCAGCGCCTACTGCACATCCAGCCCCGACACGCTCAGGCCCGCCGCATCGATGGCCGCTAGTTTGATGCGGTAGCTGCCGGCGTTTATCATGCCGCCGGTGGAGGTGGTGAGGTAGTTCCATTTGCCGGGCTTGGAGGGCACCAGCTCCACGGTTTCGGTTTTGAGAATGGTGCCATCGGCCAGGGCCACGGTGAGGCGGGCGCTGAGGGGGCGCGCGCCCTGGTTGGCGTAGCGGAAAGTGAGCGAGTAGGTGTCGGCCACGCCGGTCTGGATGGTCCACTCGATGGCGCTGCCGGCGGGCTCGCGGAAGGTGAGGCTTTCCTTGGTGTTCACGATTTCCTTCACGAGGCCGGGGCCGAGTAGGCGGGCGGTGGCGGGCTTGTAGCCGGTGACGGGCTTGAGGTCGTAGGCCGGCTCGATGGAGCTGGTGCGGTTCACGGCCACGAGGTAGGCGGCACGGCTGGGGGGCAGCGGCACGGTAGCATTCGCGGCAAAACGCTTGCGGAACACGCGGAACGAACGGCCGCCCGCCTCATCCGTTTCGAGGGTGGTTTTGGTGTCTTCGTATTCTTTGAGCCAGGCCGGCAGGGTGGCCGGTTTGGAGTCGACGGCGATGTACACGTCGGCCGCCGTCGTGACGGTGATGGTGCCGCCGGCTGAGCCCGCTTGGCCGGGTCCGCGCAGCCATTCGGCCCCAAACAGCGCCGAGGGCAGGGTGCTGAATGTGGTCGGCGCATCGGTATACACCTGGTCGCCGGTGTCGAGCCAGGTTTGGGCCGACCATGGGCTGGTCGGGGTGGCAGATTTTAGATTGGCAATTACCGGCTGGGGCGCGGGGGCCGGCCGGGCGCTGGCATCGGCGGTGGCAATGGCGATGGCGGAAATCAGGGCCTGGCCGGAAGCTATTTGCGGGAAGGAAACGACGAGTTGGCCGCCGGTCACGCGGGCCTGCACGGTCTTTTTCAGGGCATGGTCGTGGCCGGCTTCTTTCCAGATATCGAGGTTGGGGAGCACAGTTGCACCGTTGATGGCCACGTCGAACAGTCGCCAGCCGGTGCAGTCGAGGCCGCCGCCGGTGCCCAGCCAGGGCTCGGCGAAATACAGCTCGATGCGGTACTCGCCATCGGGCACGGGAAAGGCGTAGCGCAGCTTCTCGCGGCCGTAGCGGAAGCTTTGGAACAGCGGCCAGTCGCGGGTGCCGGCGATGGGGTCGAACGTGCGGCGCTGGCTGGCGAAAAAGGGCGCGATGCCGGGAAAATCCTGCGTCCACGACTCGGAGCCCCAGGTTTTCGGGTCGGTGCGGGGCTGGTCGGCCTGCCAGGTTTGGCCGGATTCATCACGGTAGGCCGGGCCGCCGCAGTTCACGCGATAGAGGTAGTTCAGGCCCGGCTGGGGCTGGGTGATGGGCGGCGCATCGGCCAGGAATTTATCGAAATGCGGGGCTTTCGGCAGGTGGTGCAGGACGATGTAATCGGTGGCCACGGCCCGGCCGGCCACGTAGCCCACGGCATAGAGCACGTTGTAGTTGATATCCACGCCATCCCACTGAAAGTGCGTGCCGATGCCGCCGGCGCGGGTTTTGCGGCCCAGCGAGGCGGCGTTTACGTCGTTGAAAAGCTCTACTTCGTCGCAGTTGGAGTAGACGGTGATGCTGTCTTGGCGGCCGGGCGCGAGCCAGCGGTCGGGCCAGGTGTGGGAGGCGAGGTACACCATCGGCTCTTTGTCCCTGGTCGCGTAGTTGGCGCGGAACATGTAGAACGCGTCGGTGGGCTCTTCCCAGGGCGTGAGCAGGCCCTTGTAGTTCACGGGGCCCACGCGGTCGAGCTCGCGCAGGCCCTCGCCGCCCTGCACCCGGCCGGGGTTGTCGTGCGAGGTCAGGAGCCAGAAAAAGTGGCCGGCGGTCTGGTCTTTGGCGGCTTCGGCGAGGCGCACTTTCAGCTCCATGAGCTGGGCGAAACGGTCTTCGCTGAATGGGCCACCGTTGAGCACGGGCGGGCCGGACTGGTGCAAATCCAGGGTGCGCCAGGCGCCGTATTCGCCCACCAGCACCTGGCGGGCCAGGTCGGCGCCGTATTGGGCGGGGTCGCCGCCGTAGGTGCCGGTCCAGTTCTGAGGCACGTCCCAGTCGGTGCCCTGGCCGCCGTTGCAGGTCGTGATTTTGCGCTCACGGGAGGCCGTGGGGTCGAGCTTTCGGATGAGGGCGCTGCACTCGCGGGCGAAATCGGCCGGGAGCGTGCTTTCGTTTTCGAGGCCCCAGAGCACCACCGAGGGGCTGTTACGGCGCTCCTTCACCCAGTCGGTGAGGAGGGTTTTGAAGTTCTGGCGGAAGGCCGGCGTGTCGTACCAGATGTGGGCGGCCAGCTGCGGCCACCACAGCACACCCAGCGAGTCCCAATTGGCCTGGTAGCGCAGGTTGTGCGGCTGGTGGGCATCGCGGAAGGCATTGAAGCCGGCGGCTTTCACCAGCTGCACGCGGGTCCGAATCTGCGCGTCGCTGAAGGCGTGGCTCTGGCCCAGCAGGTGCTCGTACTCGGCAATGCCGTTGATGAAAACCGGCTTCCCATTCAGCAAAAACTGCTTCTGGCTGGCCGCCGCCCGGCCAATCGGCCAGCTCACCCAGCGGATACCGTAGGGTGTTTCCAGTTCATCGAGTAGCTTGCCCCTGGCGCTGATTCTGGTGACGAGCCGATACAAATACGGGTCGGCCAGCGACCACAGGTGCGGCAGCTTCAGCTCCGGCAGCTGCTGGCGAAGCTGCGTGCCCGCGCCCGCCGCCAGCTTCTGCCGGGTGCTGGTGGCGGCCACAGTCCTCCCCTGCCGGTCCAGCAACTGGCTGGTGAGGGTGAGCGTTTGAGGCTTGTCGCCGTAATTTTTCAGCTCGGTTTCCACGTTCAGCCGGGCGGCCTGGGCCGACACCGTGGAATCGGCCCAGACGTGCACGCCGAAGGGCTCGACGCGCACCGGATTGGTGATGATGAGCGACACCGGGCGGAAAATGCCCATCGGCTGGGAGCCTTCCGAGAAGCCGCGCTCCTCGGAGCAGCCGCCGCACACCCAGGGCAAATCCTGAATGTTGGCGGGGTGGTCGGCGCGTACGGCCAGCACGTTGGGCCGGCCGGCGGGGCTGAGGGCGGCCGTGACGTCGAGCGTGAACGTGGTGCGGCCGCCGGTGTGGTAGCCTACTTTTTGGCCATTCAGCCAGACGGTGGCGTAGGAGCCCACGCCTTCGAAAAACAGGAAGTAGCGGGCGGCTTTCGGCGCGGCGGGCGTGGGGAAGGTTTTGCGGTACCAGGCGTAGCCGTGGCGGTTGCCGTGACGCTGGCGGCGGTAGCCTTCGTAGGCGTCCCAGTTGTGGGGCACGGCCACGGTCTGCCAGGTTTGGTCGTTGAAATCGGCGCGCTCGAAGTTGGGGTGGGCCTGGGGGTTTTGGTCGTCGGCGGTGCTGCGCCAGTTTTCGAGCAGGGGGATGGTGGTGCGCGGGGCTTGGGCGTGGGCGGTGAGGGTGAGGAGGACGAGGAGGATTTTGACTGCCTGACGGGTCACCTCACCCCCTAGCCCCCTCTCCTGCGGAGAGGGGGAACCAGCTCTAGTTTTTAGTTTTCTAAATAAGAATCTTATTCGCATTGCCATTACTTTTCTAGGGCTAGAAACTAGTCCCCCCTCTCCGCGGGAGAGGGGGCTAGGGGGTGAGGTGACCCGTCAGCGCAGCTCCCCCGTCAGCTTATACACCTGCCCCACCTTCGTCGGAAACCGCACTTCCTTGCCCCCATACCGCACCACGCACTCCCGGCCGGCTTCCGACTGGACCTCCAGTTCCGAGAGTTTCCCCCGCTCCCACCGCAGCGCCACCACGAAACCGCCGCGGGCGCGCAGGCCGCGCACGCTGCCGGTGGCCCAGGCGGCGGGCAGGGCGGGCAGCACATCCAGCGCGCCGGCTTGGCTTTGCAGCAGCATTTCGGCCATGCCGGCCGCGCCGCCGAAGTTGCCGTCAATCTGGAAGGGCGGGTGGGCGTCGAACATATTGTGGTAGACGCCGCCCTGCTCGGCGCCGGTGCCGTTTTCGGCGGGCGAGAGCAGCTTTTCGAGGATGCGCAGGGCGTGGTTGCCGTCTCTAAACCGGGCCCAGAGGTTGACCTTCCAGGCCAGGCTCCAGCCGGTGCCGTCGTCGCCGCGCAGCAGCAGCGACTTCCGGGCCGCCCGCGTTAGGGCCGCCGTGGTGTCGCCGCTGATATCGGTGCCGGGAAACACGCCCCAGAGGTGCGAAACGTGGCGGTGCGTGTCGGTGGGGTCGTCTTTGTCTTCGAGCCACTCCTGCAACTGGCCGTGCTTGCCGATTTGGTTCGGGGCCAGCTGGCGGGCTTTTTCGGCTAATTCCTGCTGCAAATCGGCGTCCACACCCAGGGTTTGGGCGGCGGCGCTGGTTGTCTTGAACAGCTCGCGGATAAGCTGGTGGTCCATGGTGGGGCCGGCCACCAGACCGCCGTGCTCCGGCGAGTTGGAGGGTGTGCTGATGAGCCAGCCGGTGCGCGGGTCCTTTACCAAAAAAGCGGCGTAGAACCGGGCGGCCTCCTTGAGCACCGGGTACTGCCGGCGCAGGAAATCCCGGTCCTGCGTGAACTGGTAGTGCTCCCAGATGGGCAGGCAAAGCCACGCCGCGCCCGTCACCCAGATGCCGTGGTTGGCGGCGTTGATGGGCGCGGTGCCGGCCCAGATATCGGTGTTGTGGTGCAGCACCCAGCCGGGGGCGTTGTAGTTGGTTTGGGCGGTGGTGCGGCCGGTTTGGGCCAGCTCGTCGATGAAGCTAAACAGCGGCGCGGTGCAGGCCGCCAGGTTCAGCTCCTCGGCCGGCCAGTAGTTCATTTCCAGGTTGATGTTGGTGGTGAACTTGCTGCCCCACGACGGCGTCAGCGACTCGTTCCAGAGCCCCTGCAGGTTGGCCGGCGGCCCGCCCGCCCGCGACGATGAAATCAGCAGATACCGCCCGAACTGCAGGTACAGCGCCAGCAGCGCCGGGTCGGCGGCGGGGCTGAACTGGCGAATGCGCTCGTCGGTGGGCAGCTGCTCGTTTTTGGTGTGGCCGAGGTCGATGGCGAAGGGGTCGAACAGCTTCTGGTAATCGCGAACGTGCTCGGCCCTGAGGGTGGCGTACGACTGCTTCGACACCTTATCCAGCGCCAGTTTCGCCAGTTGCTCGGGCTGCCCCGATACGTCCTGGTAGCTCTTGAAATTGGTCGCGGCCGTGAGAAACAGCGTGGCCTGCGTGGCGTTGGCCACCTGAATCTGGTCGTTTTTTACCGTCACCTGCCCGTCGGAAACGATGCGCAGGTAGCTCACGCCGCGCAGCACGCCGTCGCGCACCTGCACCGCCAGGGCCAGCGTGTGGTCGTCGACGCGGTAGGTTTTGCGCTGGTCGTGCACGCTGCCGAGGCGGGCCGTGAACCCAAGCTTGCCCTTGCCCCCCGCGCTCAACTGGCTGATAATGGCCTGCCTGGGGTTGCTGGCGAAATATTCGCGGGTGAACGACACGCCGCCGGATTTGTACGCGGTGCGCGCCACGGCCTCACCAATATCGAGGCTGCGCTGGTAGTCCGTGGCTTTGCCCGCGGCCGGCGCAAAATCCAGCCGCACATCGCCAAACGGCTGGTACGACGCCTGGTAGCTGGGGGCCAGCGGCGGGTGGGCATCCTGCACCCAGTATTGCCAGCTGGCCGCCAGCGCCACGCCGGTTTCGGGCGCGGCACCTTCGGGGTAGGCCACGAAAACGGGCTGCTTTTCCTTCACCCCAATCAGCCCGCCCTTGTCGAAGTAGTTAATTACCTGAATTATTACCTCGTTGCGGCCCGGCCGGAGCGCGGCGGCCGGCACCCGGTAGCGCCGCTTCTTGCTGATGCCCTCATCCGTCCCAATCTGCTGGCCGTTCACGTAGGTCACGTCCACGTCGCGGATGCGGCCGAGGCTCAGCGTCAGGCCTTTGCCGGCCCAGGCGGCGGGCAGGTCGAAGCTGGTTTTAAACCACACCGCACCGTCCAGTCCTTCGAGGCCGGCGGCTTCCCAGCCGTTGGGCGTGGGGATGGCCAGCGGTTTCCAGCCCGGCTGGGCCAGGGCCCGGGCCACGCTCACGGCCCGGATTTTCCGGAGCCAGGCGGCTTTTTCGGCGTCGTAGGTTTCCTCGTGGTCCTTCAGGCCCATGAAGTGCTGCTCGGCCAGCGCCTCGGCTTCGGCCTGCTTGCCCTCGGCCAGCAGCTGGCGGATTTGGGGCAGGTACTGCGCGGCGCCGGGGCGGGCGTAGGCCCGCGGGCGGCCGGTCCAGAGCGTGGCCTCGTTGAACTGAATGTGCTCCTGCCCCACCCCGCCGTACACCATGCCGCCCAGCCGCCCGTTGCCGATGGGCAGCGCATCGGTCCACTTCGCAGCCGGCTGGGCGTAGCGGAGCGTGAGCGGCGTCTGGGCGGCGGCGGAGAGGCAGGCGAGCAGGAGGAAAAAGACGAGGCGCGGCATTCGTTCGGGTGGGTCACCTCACCCCCCGGCCCCCTCTCCTTGGGGAGAGGGGGAGCCGAGGTGGCGCAGGATGTAGCGCGGACTTTTAGTCCGCGCATGAGTTAGTTCATTGGTTCATTCAAGTCGCGGACTAAAAGTCCGCGCTACAATCGTCAGCCCCCCCCCCTCTCCGCAGGAGAGGGGGCCGGCCCCCAAGGCGTCCCGTGAGGTGACTACGGCCCCACCACCCGCTCCTTCACCTCGGCATCTTGGCTCACGGGGGTTTTCACGTATTTCAGGTTGTTGTTTTGCAGGCCGATGCTGCGCGTGTTGGCCCCTTTCAGGGTCAGAAACGTTTCGGTGCCGGCGGCCGGGAAACAGTTATACACGAAGGCATCGACGGTGTTATTCAGCTCCAGCAGCGACGTGCCGGCCACCGGGCGGGCGCTGCGGATGCCGTCGAGCCAGATTTGCTGCACGTTTTCGGTGCGCACGGCCGGGCCGGTGGCCGCATTGATGAGCACGTTGTGGAAGGCAATGTCGCGGGCTTCTTTCACGGTAAAACCGAACTGCGCGTCGAAGTTGCAGTCGCTGAACGTGATGTTTTCGATGGGCATTTCCGAGAGGCCGTTCAGGAAACCGGCCTGCTTGCCCTCGGCGGTGATGTTGCTGAAATGGATGTTGCGGAAGCGCGGCGTGCGCTCCGACACCGGCTCGGGCGTCGATTTGGCGTACTGCATGTCCAGCACAATCATCTGCTCGCGGATGTTCTTCATCACGATGTTATCGACGCGAATATCCTCCACCACCGCGCCCCGGCCCCGGGCCGTTTTGATGCGGATGCCCCGGTCCGTGCCATCGAACACACAGTTCGAAATCACGATTTTCTTCACCCCGCCCGACATCTCCGAGCCAATTACCACGCCGCCGTGCCCGCTCAGCATCGTGCAGTTGGTGATGGTGTAGTTTTCGGCCGGCACGTTCATTTTGCGCCCCGCCTCGTCCTTGCCCGATTTGATGGTGATGCAGTCGTCGCCCACGCTGATGTGGCAGTTCGAAATGTGCACGTAGCGGCACGACTCGGGGTTGATGCCGTCGGTATTCGGCGACTTCGGGTTGTTGATGGTGACGCTCGTCACAGTCACGTTTTCGCAGAATTCGGGGTTCACCGTCCAGAACGGCGAGTTGCGAATGGTGATGCCTTCAATCAGCACATTCTTGCAATACATGGGCTGAATGAACGGCGGGCGCAGAAACGCGCGGTCGAGCACGCCGCCCGGCTCGTTGGGGCGGGTGATGTTGGCGTTGAGTTGCCGGAACTCCTTCTGCCACTTCGACTCGTTGGCCGTGCGCGACTTGCCCTCCGCGAAGTCCCACCACTTCTTGCCCTGCCCGTCGATGATGCCCCGGCCGCGAATGGTGATGTTTTCGGCCTTGTACGCATAGAATAGCGGCGAGAAATTGGTCACGTCCGTGCCCTCGTAGCGCGACGGCACCATGGGCAGGTAGTCGTCGAAATTGTTGCTGAAGTAGAGGATGGCGCCCGCGCTTATCTCAATGGTAATGTTACTCTTGAGGTGGATGGGGCCGGTGAGGTAGCGCCCGGCCGGGAAGTAGATGGTGCCGCCGCCCACCTTGCTGGCCGCCTCAATGGCCTTGGCAATGCCGGCGGTGGAGAGCTTCGTGCTGTCGTTTTTCGCGCCGTATTTCAGCACGTTGTAGTAGTCCTGGGCGCGGGCGGCCGACAGGGTGAGGAGCAGGAGAAATGCGGAGAGGAAGTGTTTCATATGAGTCGGTTCGAACGATGTAGAGACGCGACACTTCGCGTCTCGGCGTCTGCGCCATGTGCGTGTCATTCACGGAGGTTGTTCAACGAGGAGACGCGAAGTGTCGCGTCTCTACACCGTTCAGCCGGGCAGTTTAGCTGTCACCCGTTTCAATCCGCTGGCGTGGGCGATTTCCTTGCCATCGGCAAAAATGCGCAGGCCCTGGCCCCGGCCGTACTTCTGGCCGGTTTTGTCCCAAACCACGGACAGCATCCGGCCGTGGTAGCGCACCTGGTCGAGGGCGAAATAGTCCCACTGGCCGGCGGGCACCAGTGGGAAAACTTCCACCACGTCATCAGGCCGCGGCTTGAGGCCGACGAGGCCGGTGATGACCAAATCGGCGAAGCCGGAGTGGTTGTAGTAGCTGCTGCGCGGGTTGTCGCCTTTCAGCCACTCGCCGGTTTTTTCATCCTGGTATTCACCCAGGTAAGGCTGGCCGTTTTTCTGGTGTGAAAGGGCGTATTTGCGCAGCTCGTCGTAGTAAACCTGCGCGCTCATGCCGTCGTGGTGCTTGTAGTCGGTGAGCAGGTTGGCGAGGCCTTTCAGGGTTTGGGTGGTGGCGTAGGGCCACACCGCGCCGTCCCACTCGCAGCCGTGGCCGGAGCCGTGGGTGCGAAAACCGGGGGCCCGCCGCTCGGCCGTGGTGAGGCCCCAGGGCGCCTTGAAGCCGCCTTCGTCGGTCAGCTGTTCCCACTGCCTGGCATAGGTGGCCTTGTCGGGCGGCAGCGAGAAATACCAGGGAATGTAGCCCAGCTCCTCCCGCGCTTCGCAGAGGCCGCCCTTCTCGTACTGCACCTTGAAAAAGCTGGCTTTCGGGTCCCAGAGGGTTTTTAGCACGTCGGCGCGCAGCTGCCTGGCTTTCAGCGTGTACTTGCGTTCGAGGCTGTCGTTTTTTGTCAGCTTGGCCATGGCGGCCAGCGCTTTGGCGTTGCCGTACATGTAGCTGTTGATGGTGGGACGCACGTTCTTTTCCTTGCGCCCGCCGCTGATGGATTCCTCCATCGCATCCTTCACGTCGTACTGCCAGAACATACCGCCGGGCAGCTTCCGCTCCTTCTCCCACTGCCGGTAGTCGGCGTTGAGCAGGGGCAGCATTTCCTGCACAAAGGCCTTATCGTCATTCACTTCGTACAGGCTATACACCGCATCGGGCAGCCAGCTGCTGAAGCTGTGGAGCTTGGCGTTCACCTGCGGCTGCTTGGCCGTCAGCCAGAAGCGGGTGTACTGGTCGATGTACTGCGGGTCGTGCAGCCAGCGGCCTTCGTTGAGGTGGTGCCCCAAGGCGCTGCTGATGGTGTTGTAGGGCCCGGCGTGCTTCATCGGCGTGATAAACTCCGTGAACACGTAGCCGTCGGGCGTCTGCTTCAGGTGCTTGCGGAAGGTCCACCAGCGGTAGTAATAGGCTTCCTGAATGGCCGAATCGGGGCACTCGAACAGCGGCACCTGCTGGGCCAGCCAGTCGGCCGCCTGGGCGTTGGGCACGAGGTTGATGACGTCCTCCTTGTCCAGCTCGTTGAAGCGGGCCACGCTGGCGCGCAGGTGGGCGGGCGTGAGCACTTGGGCAGTAGCCGGGAGGGTGCTGAACAGGCCGAGGAAGAGAAGGTGGGCAGGTTTCATGAAGAGAGTTTTCACGCAGTGTCTCGGGGTGTTAAACGCAGGGTTCCGCAGTGTTTTTTCCGGGTAGCACACTGCGAGACACTGCGCTTTCACACCCCGAGACACTGCGTGAAATAAAATCTTACTCAAACAACCAATCCAGCTCGCCCACCTTGCGCACGCCCTCGCCCAGCCCCGCATCATAAACCGGCACGGGCTGGCTGGCATCCACAAACCCGAGAATCAGACAGGCGCCCCGCGCCAGGTTCAGCGTGTGCGTGCCGGCTTTGAAGGAATAGGTGTGCACGTTCACCGCCGGCATGCCGGCGATGGCCAGGGCATTGGAAATCTTGCTGTCGGCCTGGCCGTAGTCGTTGGCGCTGGCATCGACTTCGAGCGTGGGCGTTTGCAGGAAACGGGGGCTTTTCTGGTTGAAATACCCGACCAGCACCTGCACCGGCTTCTTGGTCGAAAACCGGATTTCGGTGCCCTGCGCCACCTGCTGCGCCCGGCTGAATTGCACGCCTTCCAGCCCCGCCAGCTCCGGCGCAAAGGCCGTCATGACGGCGGCCGTATCGGCGAACACCGACTGGCCCGCCGCTACCCAAAGCGGCTTCGGCTGCTTGCTCAGCACCACCACCGGCGCGTTGCGCAGCACCTCGATTTTTTGGGTGGCGACGCCGCTTTTCGCGGCTTTCAGCGAGTCGATATGATGCTGGAAATTGGTTAGCTCTTTTTGATAAACCGGCAGCATTTCCGCCCAGGTTTTGTAGGTGCCGTCCACGCCGCGCATCGGGATTTTGCGCTGCGCGGTTTGCATGCTGTTGGCGTAGAGGTAGCTGTCTTTGGTGAGGTCGACCAGCTTTTGCCAGTGGGCCACGCTGCTTTGCAGCAGTGGCACGGCGGCGGTCAGGTCCTGCACGTTGTGCGAGTACTTGTAGCGCAGCACCTGCAGGGCGGCGCGCGCCTTTTCGGCGTAGAAATTCGCCAGCTCATCCTGGCAGTACATGTCGTTTTTGATGCGGGCAAACTCGGCCTGATTCTGCCTGATGGCGGGGGCCGCCTGCTCGATGGCCGCCACGGCCTGCCGGCCGTGGGCCACCACCTCATCGGCCACCTGCGGCGGGGTTTCGCCGGTGTGCTTCTCCCCCTTCGCCTCCTTCTCGGCGTAGTCGATAATCATCTCACCCTCCGGCGATTCCGATTCATAAAGCAGCGTAAACAGGCCGTAGCGCTTGGGGTCGATGAGCTGGTTCATGAGCATGCCCAGCGTGAGCGTCTGGCGGTTGCCGTCGGTGATGCCATAGCGGCGCAGCAGCTTGGGCTCGATTTCGCCGGCCTGCTCGTAGGCCGTCAGAATCTGCTGGCCGGTCCGGGCATCGGCCCCGAATTTCCGGCCGATTTCCTGGCCCCAGTAGGCTATTTCGGCCGGGCGGGGGCGGTTGGCGTGCCAGGCGTAGCGGGCCCAGGCCTGGTACCAGAGCCAGTCGCGGTCTACTTCGAGCTGGCGGCCGGGCACGTTGTCGGCGGTGTAGGGCCAGTCCCAGTAGGAGGCCTGCGGGTAGAGGTGCAGGCCGTTGGCTCCGTAGGCGCTGTGCATGGCCAGCACGCACTTCTGGATAAAATCGGCCGAGCCGTAGCGGAACGGCTCCAGGTTCGACATCAGGTGCACGTTCTCAATCTGCACCGTTCCAATGGCGCTGAGCTTGCGGTGCAGCTCGGCCCAGGTGCCGCGCGGGGTGTAGGTGGTCAGGGCCTCGCCGTTGTACTTGGCCATCGTGTAGAGGTTCTGGTAGATGGGCAGGGCCTCCTTCATGACGCGGGGCGCGTCGGTGTCGTGGGCGCGCAGCACGATGGGCGGCTGCTCGGTCTTGCCCAGGGCTTTCAGGCCGTCCTGCACGCCGGGAATGATGGTTTTCGTGAACCAGTCCACGTCGTCCTGCCCGGCGCTTTCCATGGCCTCGCCCAGCGTGATGAGCAGGCCCACGTTGGGGTATTTCTCGACGAAGGCGGCGATGGATTTGCGCGTGTAATCCGCAATGAGCGGCACGATGGGCCGGGCGCGGTCCTGGGTTTTGATGTTGTGATGCTCGGCGAAGGGCTTGGAAACGATGATGTTGTAGAACATCTGAATCACCCAGATGCCGCGCTTGTCGGCCTCCTCGGTCAGGAAGCGGTACAGCTCCTCGTTCTTCTTGAAGGTAGCGTCGTCCACCTCCACGGCGTAGGGATAGTCCTTGAGGCGCACCAACGAGGCGAAAGGGTGGCCGTTCCAGAGGTAGAGCGAGTTGTAGCGGTTGGCCGCCATCATGTCGAGGTACTTAATCCAGAGCGCCTTATCGTAGAGCCAGGGAAAGGTTTCGGGCGTGTAGGGGTACTCGTACACCGTGCGGCCGGGCAGGTAGTAGGGCTTCTGCACGCCGATGCAGGTGCCGCGCAGCACCATTTCGGGCTGGTCGGTGAGGTGCAGGTTGTCCCCGATTTTGCCCTGCTTTCTCACCTGCTCGGCCAGCTCCAGGCAGCCGTAGAGGGCGCCCGAGTTGTCGGTGCCGCTGATGAGCACGGCGTCGTTTTGGGCGGAATTGATGGTGAAGCCTTCCTTGCCGGGTTTAGCTTCGGCGGCGGCTGGCGCGGCGGCGACGGCCTGCTGCATCAGCGCATCGGCGGCGCGGCCTACCACAATCAGCCCCTTGGTTTTGGGCAGCTTATCCACCGGCTGAACCTGCACCTGGTAGCCGGCCGTGCGCAGCGCGGCGGCCAGCTGAGCCGCGCCGTATTGCAGGCGGGCGTGGGCGTTTCTGGGAAGGACGATGGTGCGGGATTGGGCGGCGGTGCGCCGTTCCAATGGATTGGCAGCGGAGGCCGGCCGGGCCGCGCCCAGCAGCAGGCCAACCACTAATAAGGCCCGGTAAACAAGTTGATTCCAGCGGCTTTGGCGCGCTGGCAATCCATTGACAGAAGAAGCGAAATGGACGTATGGCATCAGGTCAAAATTATCGGGTGTGCGCGCTGGTTCTGTGTATCATGTTCGCCGGCTGTTATAGCATGTTGCCATCGCAAAAACGGCTTTTACACAATCGATAAATTAGCAGTACAGGCGGCCTCATCAGCCGCGTCGCTTTGGGCAAGTGAGGTGTCACAAACTACAAGGCCTGGGCCCGGCTTATTTAGCAGGCAGGCCGCCGCAATGGCCAATGGCTTCTTTATTTTCCTGTTTTGCTGAATAATCGGCGAATTGCGGCGGGTGAGCGCAGTCACAGCGCATGGCCCGAATGAAGGGCGGGTGAGCGTTTACTTAGTTAAACCGCATTGCCGGTTGCCACGGCAGGAGGGAATGATAACATCCTACACAGGGTCGAGAAAATGGTATAGGTGATGGCGGTTTTTGTCCTGTTATTTCGTTGCATCCAAACTCCCCCACCCCGCTTATGAACAAACCAGTTGCTTCCCTCTGCGCCCTCGGCCTCTTTTTTTCGACGCAGTATGCGGCCCATGCCCAGTATCCGAAGATTCCGCAGGACGTGCAGAAGGCCAGCGAGGCCATGATGAAGGACGCTTACCGGCAGTCTGAAATTGCCTGGAACAAGGCCTACCCCATCATTCAGAAGGAGCAGCGCGAGGGCAAGCCCTACATTCCGTGGGCCGCCCGGCCGATTGATTTGCCGCAGGCCAGTATCCCGGCATTTCCGGGTGCGGAGGGCGGCGGGGCCTACACGTTTGGCGGGCGCGGCGGGCGCGTGATTGTGGTGACCAGCCTGGCCGACAGCGGCCCCGGCAGCCTGCGCGAGGCCTGCGAGCAGGGCGGCGCGCGCATTATTGTATTCAACGTGGCGGGCATCATCCGCCTCAAAACGCCGCTCATGATTCGGGCGCCCTACATCACCATTGAGGGCCAGAGCGCGCCCGGCGACGGCATTTGCGTGGCCGGCGAATCGGTGTGGCTGAACACGCACGACGTACTGATTCGCTTCATGCGCTTCCGTCGGGGCGAGACGAATGTGGGCCGGCGCGACGATTCCATCGGTGGCAACCCGGTGGGCAACATTATGATTGACCACGTATCGGCCTCGTGGGGCCTGGATGAGAACATGTCGATGTACCGCCACATGTACAACGACAGCACCGGCATTCCGGAGCAGAAGCTGGGCACGGTGAACATCACTATCCAGAACTCCATCTTCTCGGAGGCGCTCGACACCTGGAACCACGCCTTCGGCAGCACGCTGGGCGGCGAGAACTGTACGTTCATGCGCAACCTGTGGGCCGACAACGCCGGCCGCAACCCGTCCATCGGCTGGAATGGGGTGTTCAACTTCGCTAACAACGTGATGTTTAACTGGGTGCACCGCTCCACCGACGGCGGCGACTACCGCGCCCTCTACAACATCATCAACAACTACTACAAGCCCGGCCCCTCCACGCCGAAGGATACCAACATCGGCCACCGCATTCTGAAGCCCGAATCGGGCCGCAGCAAGCTGAAGTACCAGGTGTACGGCCGGGCCTACGTGGCCGGCAACATCGTAGAAGGATTCCCCGACGTGACCAAGGACAACTGGAACGGCGGCGTGCAGGTGGAAGAGCAGCCCAACGCCGGCAAGTACCAGGCCGACATGAAGGTGGACAAGCCCCTGCCGATGCCGGAAATGACCATCATCCCGGCCGAAAAAGCCTACACCTACGTGCTGGAAAACGCCGGGGCCATCCTGCCCAAGCGCGACCCCGTGGATACCCGCGTGATTGAGCAGGTGCGCACCGGCAAGATTGAGTACATCAAGAACGTGAAGCTGCCCACCACGCAGTTTGAGCACCGCCGCCTGCCCATCGATTCCTACAAGCAGGGCATCATCACCGACCCCGTGCAGGTGGGCGGCTACCCCGAGTACAAGGGCAAGCCCTACGCCGACGCCGACAAGGACGGCCTGCCCGACGACTACGAAAAGAAGAACGGCCTCGACCCGAAAAACGCGGCCGATGCCGCTGCGATTGCGAAAAACGGCTATTCGAACATCGAGAACTACCTCAATGGCCTGGTGGCATTGAGCACGGTGAAGCCGTAGCCCCTCACCCCCGGTCCCTCTCCTGCGGAGAGGGGAGCCGGACGATTCCTGTAGCACATGCTTTAGCTTGTGCAGCGTTGAACAGCATTGCAAACGGGCACAAGCTAAAGCATGTGCTACATCCCGCGCCGCCGTGGCTCCCCTCTCCCGCAGGAGAGGGGCCGGGGGTGAGGCTACTCCGTTGAACAGCCGCCATATCTTTCCACCCGTGCCCCACCCGCTCCGCCCCTTCCTGTTTCTGCTGCTGCTAGGCTTTCCGGCCGCCGCGCAGAAGCAGCCCAAGCCGCTGCCGCCGCCCTCGGCCATCGAGTACAAAGATGGCAAGCTGGCTTATGCGCCGGATTCGCTGGGCAACCGGGTGCCGGACTTTTCCTACTGCGGCTACCGGGGCGGCGACGCGGCCATTCCCACGGCTGCCATTAAGGTGACGGTGCCGGTGCGGGCGGGCGACGCCACGGCGCGGATTCAGTCGGCGCTGGACTACGTGGGCGGCCTGCCGCCGGGCAAGGACGGCCTGCGCGGCGCGGTGCTGCTGGACAAGGGAACCTATGAAGTGGCGGGGCGGCTGCTTATCAGAACCTCGGGCGTGGTGCTGCGCGGCAGCGGCATGGCCGACGGCGGCACCACCGTGCTGGGCACCGGCTTCGGCCGCGAGCACCTCATTACGGTGCAGGGCCGCGCCGACCGCCAGGTGGAAGCCGCCCAGGCCATCACCGATAAATACGTGCCGGTGAATGCCCGCACGGTGCGCGTGGCCAACCCCCGCGCCTTCAAAGTGGGCGACCATGTGCTGGTGCGCCGCCCCTGCACCGCCGCCTGGATTAAGAAGCTGGAAATGGAAACGTTTGGCGGCGGCGTGTCGGCGCTGGGCTGGAAGCCGGGCCAGCGCGAAATCAGCTGGGACCGGCAGGTGGTGGCCGTGAATGCCACCGGCCTGACGCTGGACGTGCCCCTCACCACAGCCCTCGACCAGACCTACGGCGGCGGCACCGTGGCCCGCTACACCTGGTCCGGCCGCCTTAGCGAAGTGGGCATCGAAAACCTGCGCCTCGAATCAACCTTCGACGCCGCCAATGCCAAGGACGAGGCCCACCGCTGGATGGCCATCGTGCTCGATAACGTGCAGGATGCCTGGGTGCGGCAGGTCGCGTT
This sequence comes from Hymenobacter daeguensis, assembly GCF_054780555.1. Taxonomy (NCBI): domain Bacteria; kingdom Pseudomonadati; phylum Bacteroidota; class Cytophagia; order Cytophagales; family Hymenobacteraceae; genus Hymenobacter; species Hymenobacter daeguensis. The sequence continues at coordinate 165,105 of NZ_BAAGWC010000004.1, read as the reverse complement.
CCGGCACTTCGCGGGCTCGGCGGTGCTGGGGCAGGCCACCGCCCGGCGCGTGACGGTGGAAGACTGCAAATCGACGGAACCCATCTCCGAAATCGGCAACGAGCGGCGCAATACCTTCTACACCCTGGGCCAGCAGATGCTGTTTCAGCGGCTGTACGCGGCAAATGGCTACCACGATTTTGCCGTGGGCTTCTGCGCGCCCGGCCCCAACGCCTTCGTGCAGTGCGAGGCCGAAAACGCGCTCAGCTTCAGCGGCGGCATCGACAGCTGGGCTTCGGGCGTGCTGTTCGACATCATCAAGGAGTACGGCCAGGCCCTGCGCTTCGGCAACCGCGAGCAGGACGGGCAGGGCGCCGGCTGGGCCGTGGCCAACAGCGTGCTCTGGCAGTGCACCGCCGCCCGCGTGGACTGCTACCGCCCGCCCACGGCCCAGAACTGGGCCTTCGGCACCTGGGCGCAGTTCGGCGGCAACGGCTTCTGGGACCAATCCAACGAAAACATCAACCCGCGCAGCCTCTACTACGCCCAGCTGCAGGAGCGGCTGGGCGAGGCGGCCAAAGCCCGCGCCATTCTGCTGCCGGTGCCCACCGAGGCATCCAGCAGCCCCAAAGTGGCCGTGGCCCAGGAGCTGACGCGCCTCTCGGTGAACCCCGCTCCTACCGTGCTGGCATTTGTGGATGCGGCGCCTGCGCGCCAACCGATTCCGACCCAGAACGCGGCCCCGGCCATCGACAAAATCGGGGTGAAAACGCCCGCCGCGCCCGCCAGCGCCCCGGCCCTGCGGCTGGCCCACGGCGTGCTGCTGCGCGGCGAGGCCCTCGTGCTGGGCCGCAGCCAGGAAGTGCCCTGGTGGAACGGCAGCGCCCGCCCCTACGGCCTGCCCCAGGCCAAGCCCCACGCCACGCGCTTCGTGCCGGGCCAGACCGGGCGCGGCCTCACCGACGACCTCGGCCAGATGACCGACTCGCTGCGGGCCGACAACATCGTGGCCCTCAGCCACAACTACGGCCTGTGGTACGAGCGCCGCCGCGACGACCACGAGCGCATCCGCCGGATGGATGGCGAGGTGTGGGCGCCGTTCTACGAACTGCCTTTTGCCCGCAGCGGGCAGGGCCAGGCCTGGGACGGCCTCAGCAAATACGACCTCACGAAGTATAACAAGTGGTACTGGAGCCGCCTGGGGCAATTTGTGGACCTGGCCGACCAGAAAAGCCTGGTGCTGCTCAACCACCATTATTTCCAGCACAACATCATCGAGGCCGGCGCGCACTACGCCGACTTCCCCTGGCGGCCGGTCAACAACATCAACAACACTGGCTTCCCGGAGCCCGCGCCCTACGCCGGCGATAAGCGCATTTTCATGGCCGAGCAGTTCTACGACGTGACCGATGCCACGCGCCGGCCGCTGCACCGCGCCTACATCCGCCAGAACCTCAACAATTTCGTGGGCAAGTCGGGCGTCATTCATTTGATTGGGGCCGAGTTTACGGGGCCGCTGGCCTTCGTGCAGTTCTGGCTCGACACCATTCAGGAGTGGGAGGCCGAAACCGGGCAGCACCCGCTCATCGCCCTCAGCACCACCAAGGACGTGCAGGACGCCATTCTGGCCGACCCCGCCCGCGCTAAAGTGGTCGATGTCATCGACATCAACTACTGGCACTACCAGTTCAACGGCAGCGCCTACGCCCCGGCCGGCGGCCAGAACCTGGCCCCGCGCCAGCACGCCCGCCTCACGCCGCCCAAGCGCAGCTCGTTCGAGCAGGTGTACCGGGCCGTGCGCGAGTACCGCCAGCAGTTCCCCGACAAAGCCGTGCTCTACTCGGCCGACGGGGCCGACGCCTTCGGCTGGGCCACGCTGCTGGCCGGCGGCTCGATGGCCAGCGTGCCCCGCGTGGCCGACGCCCGCTTCGCCGCCGCCGTGGCTGATATGTCGCCGGTAGAACTCCCCGGCAAGCCCGCCGACCAGTGGGCCATCGGCGACAACAAAACCGGCCTGCTGCTGTACCGCGACGGTTCTTCGCCGCTGAAAGTTGATTTATCGGCCCTGAAAGGCACGTTCATCGTGCGCCGCATCAACCCCAAAACGGGCGCAGTGGCAGCTTCGAAGGAAACGGTGAAAGGCGGGCAAGTGGTGACGCTGGCCAGTGCGGGCAGCGGGGCGGAGGTTATTTGGCTGGCGAAGAAATGAGGAATTATCTGCCATATGCTCCCTTACGGGTCACCTCACCCCCCGGCCCCCTCTCCTGCGGAGAGGGGGAGCCAGACGCGAGAATCGTTGAACGCTCCCCCTCTCCGCGGGAGAGGGGGCCGGGGGGTGAGGTGACCCGTAAAGGCTCGTTTGCCGCCATTTGGCTGACCATTGCATGCCTGATTTGCGCACTCAGCCCCGCCCGCGCCACCATCGTCCTGCCGCGCATCCTTGGGCACCACATGGTGCTGCAGCGCGAGAAGCCGGTGGCCATCTGGGGAATAGCGGCGCCGGGCGAGGCCGTGACCGTGCAGTTTGCCGGGCAGAGCCCGCGCGCCGTGGCTGATGCCGCCGGCCACTGGCAGGTGCTGCTGAAGCCGCTCACGGCGGCGGCCACGCCGGCGGAGCTGGTGATTTCGGGCACGAATGTTATCCGGCTGCAGGACGTGCTGGTGGGCGAAGTCTGGCTCTGCTCGGGGCAGTCGAACATGGAGTACACCATGCGCAAAAACAGCAAGGTGACGCGCCCCGACGTGCCCGGCCCCAACCCCGTGGACGAGCTGAACTACGCCCACAACCCCGCCATCCGCATTTTCCTGGTCAATCGCAAGACGCTGCCCCGGCCCGATTCGCTGCACCGCGACTGGGCCGTGGCCGAAGACTCGGCCCTGCGCTCGTTCTCGGCCGCCGCTTATTTCTTCGCCAAGGAGCTGCATAAGCGCCTCCACGTGCCAGTGGGGATGATTTCGTCGGCCGTGCCCGGCAGCCGCATCGAGCCCTGGGTTTCGGAAGCCGCGTTTGCGCAGGACCCGGCTTTTGCTGGTAAAAAAATCGATGGCGACCCCGGCAAATTCTGGGAGCCGATGATTCGGCCGCTGGTGCCGCTCACGCTGCGCGGCTTCCTGTGGTATCAGGGCGAAAGCAACTGCTTTTTGGCCGAAACGACGACTTACACCCAGAAAATGCGCACGCTCATCAGCAGCTGGCGCCGCGCCTGGGGCGACCAAAACCTGCCGTTTTACTACGTGTCGCTGGCCCCGTTCAAGTATTCGGATACCCACGACAAAGTGGTGCTGACCCGCGAAACGCTGCCCCGCATGCGCGAGGCGCAGGCGGCGGTGCTGCCGCTGGTGCCGCACACCGCCATGATTGAAACCACCGACCTGGCCAATACCGAGGGCGGCATTCACCCCGGCTTCAAGTGGGAAATCGGGCGGCGGCTGGCCCTGCTGGCCCTGGCGAATACCTACAAGGTGCCCGGCGTGGTGGCCGAAGGGCCGGTTTTCCGCAGCCTGAAAGTGAAAGGCAGCGTGGCTACGGTATCATTTGCTTCGGCTGCGCCACTCATCAGTAAAGACGGCAAAGCACTGACGGACTTCACCATTGCCGGGGCCGATGGCGTGTTTGTGCCGGCCCAGGCCCGCATCAAGGGCACGCAGGTACTGGTGTCGGCTCCCAATGTAAAAAAGCCCACCGCCGTGCGCTTCGGCTGGGATGAAGTGGCGCAACCCAACCTGTTTTCGGCGGCGGGATTACCGGCCCGACCGTTTCGGACCGACCAGACGGAAAACCTCACCCCCTGACCCCCTCTCCTGCGGAGAGGGGGCACCGGCTTTGCCCTCGCGAACTCAATCATTGACACCAAACCCGACTTCACGAACCGGTGCCCCCTCTCCGCAGGAGAGGGGGTCAGGGGGTGAGGTTTCCGCTAGAACATCATGTCGCTCAACCGCCGCGATTTCCTGAAAGCCAGCTCGCTTCTGACGGGCGGCCTGCTCCTGCCCGGCTGGGCCAGCGCCCTCGCGCCCGCCAAAAAGAAGCTGACCTACAAAATCGCCGTGGTCGATTTGATGATTCTGAAGCGGCAGAAGCTGGGCGCGCTGCAGCTCACCAAGGACATCGGGGCCGACGGCGTGGAGGTGGACATGGGCGGCCTCGGCCAGCGCGACACCTTCGACAACCAGCTCGCCAACCCCGAAATCCGTCAGCAGTTCATCGACAAGGCCCGGGAGCTGAACCTCGAAATCTGCTCGCTGGCCATGACGGGCTTCTACGCCCAGTCCTTCGCCACGCGCCCCACCTACCAGCGCATGGTGCAGGACTGCATCGACACGATGAAGGCCCTCAACGTGAAGGTGGCCTTTCTGCCCCTTGGCACGCAGGGCGACCTGCGCAAAAACCCCGCGCTGCGCCCCGCCATTGTGGAGCGCCTGAAAGTGGTGGGCGAAATGGCCCGCAAAGCCGACGTCATCATCGGCATCGAAACCGCCTTGGATGCCGCCGGCGAGGTGCAGCTGCTCCACGACATTGGCTCGAAGCACGTCCAGATTTACTTCAACTTCTCAAACCCGCTGAAAGAAGGCCGCGACCTGCACCAGGAGTTGAAGATTCTGGGCGGCAAGCGCATCTGCCAGATGCACGCCACCGACGAGGACGGCGTGTGGCTGCAGAACAACACCCGCCTCGACATGAAGAAGGTGAAGCAGACGCTGGCCGACATCAACTGGCAGGGCTGGCTGGTGATTGAACGCTCCCGCGACGCCGCCGACCCACGCAACGTGAAGAAAAATTTCGGGGCTAACGCCGCTTATCTGAAATCGATTTTTCAGGGTTGATGTAGCGCGGACTTTTAGTCCGCGAATCTGAACGTCAGCCAACTATTCCACTCGCGGACTAAAAGTCCGCGCTACACTCAATGGAACGCATTACCGCTACCTACTACATCGAAACCCCTTTTGACCCTGCCGCCGCTGCTGCCGTGCTGGCGGGCGAGCAGTCGTCGGGCACGTTCGTGGCCGTGCCGGGCGAAACGGCCGAGCTCAAGCAGCGCTTCGCCGCCCGCGTGGAGTCGGTGGAAGTGCTGGACACGGTGCGCGAGCCAGCCATTCCGGGCGCGACGAGTGCCACCGGCACCTACCAGCGGGCGCGGGTGCGGGTGTCGTGGTCGGTGGAAAACTTCGGGTACAACCTGCCGCTGCTGGTATCCACGCTGCAGGGCAACCTGTACGAAATCCGGCAGTTTACGGGGCTGAAGCTGATGGACATCGACGTGCCGGCCTCGTACGCGGCGCACTTTGCCGGGCCGGCCTTCGGCGTGGCGGGCTGCCGGGCGCTGACGGGCGTGCAGGGCCGGCCGCTCATCGGCACCATCATCAAGCCCAGCATCGGCCTCACGCCCGAGCAGACCGCCGGGCTGGTGGGCACGCTGGCCGAGGCGGGCATCGACTTCGTGAAAGACGACGAGCTGCAGATGGCCGCCGCCAACTCCCCGTTCGAGGCCCGCGTCGATGCCGTGATGGCCGTCATCAACCGCCACGCCGACCGCACCGGCAAAAAGGTGATGTACGCCTTCAACATCAGCGGGGAAATCGACGAGATGCTGCGCCGCTACGAGTACGTGGTGCGCGCCGGCGGCACCTGCGCCATGGTGAGCATCAACAGCGTGGGGCTGGCGGGCACCCGCAAAATCTGCGACCAGCGGGCGCTGGCCATCCACGGGCACCGCAACGGCTGGGGTATGCTCACGCGCTACCCGCTGCTGGGCATCGACTTCCGCGCCTACCAGAAGCTCTGGCGGCTGGCTGGGGTGGACCAGCTGCACGTCAACGGCATCCAGAACAAGTTCTGGGAATCCGACGACAGCGTGGTGGCCTCCATCGAAGCCTGCCAGACGCCGCTGCTGGGCGGCTATTCGGTGCTGCCGGTGGTGTCGTCGGGCCAATGGGGCGGGCAGGCGTTCGAAACCTACCGCCGCACCCGCACCACCGATTTGCTCTACATGGCCGGCGGCGGCATTCTGGCCCATCCCCTGGGCCCGGCGGCCGGCGTGCAGGCGCTCCACCAAGCCTGGCAGGGCGCGGTGGACGGCCGCAGCCTGGCCGAAACTGCCGCGCAGCACCCGGAATTTGCGGCGGCGGTGGAGAAGTTTGGGGAAAAGTAAAATCAACGCTTCAACGGTCGTGCTGAGCGCAGTCGAAGCAGCTCTACCGCTTCGTCCGGCTCCCCTCTCTTTTGGCTTCGCGCACTAAGCGAACCGGGGCCGGGGGTGAGGTTTCTCGTCAGGCGAAGCGGTAGAGATGCTTCGACTGCGCTCAGCATGACAACGAACTACTGCCAGCTAAACAGCTCTCAATGAACAACCTGCTCCTGGCCTACTACGGCGACGACTTCACCGGCAGCACCGACGCGCTCGAATTCCTGAGCCGGGCCGGGGCGCGCACGGCCCTGTTCATTGCGCCGCCCACGCCGGCCCAGCTCGCCGCCTACCCCGGCCTGGATGCCATTGGCGTGGCCGGCCTCACCCGCGCCATGCCGCCGGCGGCCATGCAGGCCGTTTTGGCGCCGGCCTTTGCCGCACTGCGGGCGCTGGGGCCGCGCCACGTGCATTATAAGGTGTGCTCCACGTTCGATTCCTCGCCCACCATCGGCAGCATCGGGCGGGCGCTGGAGGTGGGCCGGGCTGTGTTTCCGAATGCCTTCGTGCCGCTGCTGGTGGCCGCGCCGCAGCTGGGCCGCTACTGCGCCTTCGGCAACCTGTTTGCGCGGCTGGGCATCGGCAGCGGCGGCGGCATCTTCCGCCTCGACCGGCATCCGTCGATGCGCCAGCACCCCACCACCCCCGCCGACGAAAGCGACCTGCGCCGCCACCTCGCCCGCCAGACCAGCCTGAAAACCGGCCTGCTGGATATTCTGCAAATCACCCGCCCACTGGCCGAAATGCAGGCCGCGCTGGATGCTCAAGCAAACGCCGGCGCCGAAGTCATCCTGTTCGACGCGCTTTATGAGGAGCAGCTGCTGGGCATCGGCGCGGCCATCGACAGCTACGCCACCGCTTCCGTGCCGCTGTTTTCGGTCGGCTCATCGGGCGTGGAAATGGCGCTGGGGCAATTCTGGGCGGAAAACAACACCTTAACCCCGGTGGCCGAATGGCCCAACCCCGGCCGGGCCGCGCCGCTGCTGGTGGTGTCGGGCAGCTGCTCGCCCGTCACGGCCGGGCAAATTGCCTGGGCCCGCGCCAATGGCTTTGCGGAGGTGGTGCTCGATGCGCAACGGCTAGCCGCTGAAGAATCCGAAGCCGCTGCCGACGCAATGCTGCTTTCCTGCCAGCAGCAAGCCACGGACTTTATCCAGCAAAACCAAAGCGTCATCGTCCACACCGACGGCGGCGCGGCGGGCGGCACGCAAAGCCTCCCGGCCGAAAAGCTGGGCACGGCCCTGGGCCGCCTGGCCCGTGCGGTGGTGCGCCACACCGGCGTGCGCCGCGTGGTAGTGGCCGGCGGCGACACCTCCAGCTACGCCGCCCGCGCCATGGGCATCGAAGCCGTGACCATGCTGGCGCCCCTCTACCCCGGCGCGCCGCTGTGCCGCGCCACCGCCCCCGGCTCCCCGCTCGATGGGCTTGAAGTCAACTTCAAAGGCGGCCAGGTAGGCGCCCCGGACTATTTTGGCGCGCTGCTGGAAGGTCGCCTGCCGGGTCACCTCACCCCCGGCCCCTCTCCTGCGGAGAGGGGAGCCTGACGATTTTATAAAACGTCTTCGTCAGGTGCATAGCCGGTTCCCCCTCTCCGCAGGAGAGGGGGTCAGGGGGTGAGGTGACCCACCCGCGCATAACCACTCAAAACCCCATCCACTATGAAACCCAAAACCCTCGCCCTCATCCACACTTCCGCCACGCTGGTGCCCGTGTTCCAGCAGCTATGCGCCGAGCACCTGCCCGGCGTGCAGGTTTTCAATATCGTCGATGACAGCCTGGTGCGCACCATCACCCGCGAGGGCGCGCTGACGCCCGCCGTGGCCCGCCGCGTGGTGGGCTACGTGACCTCGGCCGAAGCCGGCGGGGCCGATTACGTGCTGGTCACCTGCTCGTCCATCGGCGCGGCGGTGGAGCAGGCGGCCGGCCTCTCGGGCGTGCCCGTGCTGCGCGTCGACCAGCCCATGGCCGACCAGGCCGTGCAAACCGGCCGGCGCATCGGCGTCATCGCCACGCTGCCCACCACCCTTGGCCCCACCGCCGACCTGGTGCAGCGCCGCGCTGCCCTGGCCGGCCGCGAAATCGAGCTGACCTCCGTGCTCTGCGAAGGCGCTTTCGAAGCCCTCATGAGTGGCGACGGCGCCAAGCACGACGCCATCGTGGCGGCGGCACTCAAGGAGCTGGTGACGCAAGTTGAGGTCATTGTGCTGGCCCAGGCCAGCATGGCGCGGGTGGTGGATGCGCTGGATGCCGCTGACCGCCGGGTGCCCATTCTGGCCAGCCCGGGCATTGCCGTCCGGCACCTGGCGGCGGAGCTGGCGTAGCTCCCGCTGGCTCCCCTTGTAGCACATGCTTCGGCTTGTGCGGCGTTGCACAAAATTTCTCACGGGCACAAGCTGAAGCATGTGCTACCTGAATCAACCCCGATGAACCGACTCTTCCAGCTTTGCCTCGTGATATGCGCCCTGGCGCTGGCCGTCCTGTTAGTAGGTATCAGCCGGCACGAGGCGGCGCTGTGGCAGCCGGCGGCGGTGCTGGCCGTGGTGAGCCTGGCGCTGGGGCTGAAAGCCTTGCCCCTGCTGCGCAGCTACCAGTATACGGCCTGGATAATCGTGGCGGTGGTGGCCGCTATGGTGTACCCCGGCGCGTTTAAGCAGTGGGGCGGCGTGGACTTGCGCAACAAGTGGCTGATTCTGGCGGTGGTGCAGCTGGTGATGTTTGGGATGGGCATTCAGATGAGCATCCGGGATTTCTCGGGGCTGGCCAGCACCGGCAAGGGCGTCCTCATTGGTTTGCTGTGCCACTTTTCGGTGATGCCGCTCATGGGTTTGCTCCTGACGAAGGTGTTTCACTTCGAGCCCGAGATTGCCGCCGGCATCATCCTCATCGGCTCCTGCTCCAGCGGGCTGGCCTCGAACGTGATGGTGTACCTGGCCCGCGCCAACATGGTGTTGTCCGTCGTCATCACGGCCATGGCCACGCTGGCGGCGCCGTTTCTCACTCCTTTATTATTAAAGCTGCTGGCCGGCACCCTCATCGAGGTGAAGTTTGTGAGCATGATGATGGAAATCATCAAAATCGTGCTGGTGCCCATCATGGCCGCGCTGCTGCACGACTACCTTAAGACGGCCGCGCCGCAGGGCCGGCGCACGGTGGGCCTGCTGGCCGGCAGCGGGGTGCTGTGGCTGGCGGCACTGCCGCTGGGCTTGTGGGGTTTCTTCGCAAACGCCCGGCCCGGCCCCGAGCTGCTGCAGATGCTGGAAATCTTCAGTTTTCTGGTGGCGGCGCTGGTGGTGGGCGTACTCTACCATCAGCTGGCAGCCAAACTGCCCCGCATCGATGAGCTAATGCCCTACCTGTCGATGTGCGGCATTATCTACTTCACGGCCGTGACCACGGCGGCCGGGCACGACAACCTGCTGCGGGTAGGCTTTCTGCTGTTTCTGGCTTCGGTGCTGCACAACGGGGCGGGCTATTTCTTCGGCTACTGGCTGAGCCGGCTGTTTGGGCTCGATGTGAATTCGGCCCGCACGGTGGCCTTCGAAGTGGGCTTGCAGAACGGCGGCATGGCTTCGGGGCTGGCCGGCAGCATGGGCAAGCTGGGCACGGTGGGCCTGCCGGCAGCGGTGTTCAGCCCGTGGATGAATATCTCGGGCTCCATTCTGGCCAACTACTGGCGCAAACGGCCGGTGATGATGTCCTCACCTACCCCACAAACCCTATATAGCACGGCCGCTTTGCCCGAGGGCTAGTGCTGGATTATATCTTCTGACGCGGCTGGCTGGCTGGCCTCCGGGAACGATTGCGCGGCTTTTTTTGGGCTTTTCGGCACCTTTTAGCCCGCGGCATGGTCTCTCACCTGGAAGAGCAAAAGGCCATTTACGCTAGCGAAAGGGCACTTTTGGCGGTGATTAGCGATGGAGTTAATGAGAACTTCACACTCATGATAATATCGTACAATAAGTTAGTTAAAACCGACACATTCCCCCTCTTTAGCGTGGATAACTTGCTGCTCTTCTGAAGCTATTCACAAATCATGAATTACATAGCGCGAAGCCTGTTTCTGGCAGGTTTTCTTTCGGCAACTTCCCTGCTTCACGCCTCGGCGCAGGTCTCCAATGCGCCCGAAACCAAAGAGGCCGCCTACACCCGCACCATCACGGAGCGGGCCGCCAAAATTGTGGGTAAAATCGATGGCCTGAAGGCCAAGGACTCGGTGCAGGTGCGCGATGTGATTGCCGACCAGTACCGCGCCCTCAACGACATCTACGAGCAGCAGAAAACCCGCAGGGCCGCCCTCAAAGCCCAGCCCCAAACGGATGCCACCAAGGCCGAGCTGGCCCGGGTGGAAACCGAAACCACGGCCGCCATCGATAAGCTGCACCCGCAGTTTCTCAAGAAGCTGAGCCGCCGCCTCACCCCGGCCCAGGTAGAGCAGGTGAAGGACGGCATGACCTACGGCGTGCTGCCCATCACGATGACGGCCTACAACGACATGCTGCCCAACCTGACCGGAGCCCAGCGCGCCCAGATGCTGGCCTGGCTGACGGAAGCCCGCGAGCACGCCATGGACGGCGGCACCTCGGAGCAGAAGCACGCCTGGTTTGGCAAGTACAAGGGCCGCATCAACAACTACCTCTCGGCCGCCGGCATCGACATGAACCAGGCCGGCAAGGACTGGCAGGCCCGCATCGCGGCCCGCAAGGCGGCCGAAGCTTCTCATTAAATCACCTCACCTATTCCCCAGTTTAACCCACCAAACTGTTATGGCCCATTCCTTACCCAAATCATTGCCGCTCTCGGCGGTGGTCCCCAAACGGCTAGCCTGCGCGCTGCTTGTTGGCGGCACCTTGCTGGGAGCCCCTCCGGTTCACGCTGCCGCCACCCCTCCCGTTCGCACTTCGCCCAAGGGCGTGAAAGTGGGGTTCACGGGCCTGGTGAAAGACTCGAAAGGCAACCCGCTGCCGGGCGTGACGGTGCTCATCAAGGGCACCAAAACCGGCACCAGCTCGGGCGCCGACGGCACCTTCCACTTCAACCTGCCCACGGGCAATGAAATCCTGATTTTCAGCTTCATTGGCTTCAAGACGCAAGAGGTGGCCGTGAATGGCCGGAGCACCCTCGAAATCAAGCTTGAGGACGACAACGCCGCGCTGGAAGAAGTAGTAGTGGTGGGCTACGGCACGCAGACCCGGGCCAGCCTGACCGGCGCCGTGGCCACGGTCGATATGAAGGCCGTTGAGGAGTTGCCGGTGGGCAGCCTCTCCACGGCCATTGCCGGGCAGCTGCCGGGCGTGGGCGTGAGCGGGGGCACGGCTCGCCCCGGCGATAAAGGCGCCATTACGGTGCGGAACCCCGTGACGCTGGCCAAGGACGGCAGCGCCACGCTGCGCCCGCTCTACGTGATTGACAACGTGGTGCGCTCGGAAGATGACTTCAACCTGCTGGACCAGTCGGAGGTAGAAGCCATTTCGGTGCTGAAAGATGCCGCCGCCGCCATCTACGGGGCCCGCTCGAACCAGGGCGTAGTGGTGGTGCTCACCAAGCGCGGCAAGGCCGGCCCGGCCCGCTTCACCTACAGCGGCTCGGCCGGTGTGTCGGACGCGGTGCGCCTGCCCACCATGATGAGCGGCGTGGACCAGGCCAATTTCATCAACGACTACAACATTTACCGTGGCACGGCGGCCACCACCCCCGCCGTCCTCTACGCGCCGGACGAGCTGGCGTACTTTGCCAACAACAGCACTGACTGGCTGCGCACGGCGTGGAAGCCGTCGCTGGTAACCCGCAACGCCCTGAACGTGAGCGGCGGCGGCGAGCGGGCCACGTACTTTGCCAGCGTGACCTACAACCGCCAGGACGGCAACTTCGACAAAATCCTTTCCGACAAGTGGACGTTCCGGGCCAGCACCGACGTGAACGTGGCCAAGGGCCTGAAAGCGGGCCTCTCGCTGAGCGGCGACATCTTTAAGCGCAGCACCTATTACTTCAAGCAGGGCTCGGAGAGCGTGGAAAACGACATGCGCTCGCTGATGTTGACGCCGCAGTTCATGCCCTTTTACATCAACGGGGTGCCCAACTACACCTCGCCCGGCGTCAGCAACACGAACACCATCGACGCCACCAACTTCTTCGAGGTGCAGAAGTCGAACAACTACACCTCGCAGAACAACACCGGCCTGAACCTGACGGCCAACGTGGAGTACGAACTTCCGTTTTTGAAGGGCCTGAAGGCGCGGGTGCTCTACGCCCGCACCCTCGACAATGCCATGGGCAAGCAATTCGGCACCAGCTACCAGGTGACGGAATTTAAGGGCCTGGGCACCAACAAGCACATTCCGGGCGGCGACGTGCTGCAGCAGCGCACCCTCAAAAACGGCGACATCATTCGGGTGACGCCGGGCTACACGGACACGTACCAGCTCAACGGCTACCTGAACTACGAGCAGCAGTTTGGCAAGCACTACGTGTCGGCCCTGGCCTTCTTCGAGCAGTCCGAAACCAACGCCGACCTATCGGAAGCCTATCGCACGAGCGTGGTGCCGGGCGGCCTCGATAACATGCGCTTTGCCACGGGCGACTACTACTCCGGCGAAACGGCCTCGCAAACGGGCATCCTCTCCTACGCCGGCCGCATCAACTACAACTACGCCAGCAAGTACCTCCTCGAGCTGGCCGTGCGCTACGACGGCTCCACGGCCTTTGCGCCGGAGTACCGCTGGGGCCTGTTTCCGTCGCTGTCGGCGGGCTGGGTGATTTCGGAAGAAAACTTCTTCCCCAAAACCCCGGCCGTGACCTTCCTGAAGCTGCGCGGCTCGTTTGGCCTGCTGGGCGGCGACGGCACCAAGCCCTACACCTGGCTGGAAAGCTACCAGTTCCAGACGGGCAAGGGCGCGGTGTTTGGCGGCGACGCCCCCCGCACCCTCGTCATCACGCCCAACAATGCGATGGCCAACCGGCGCGTGCGCTGGGACAACAACGAGAAGTATAACGCGGGCATCGACGCCCGCTTCCTGAACGACCGGCTGTCGTTCACAGCCGATGGGTTCTACGACCACCGCTACAACCTGCTCACCAACATCACGTCGTCGGTGCCGCTGCTGGTGGGGGCCACGCTGCCGTCGGAAAACTTCGCCACGGTGGACGCCTTCGGCACCGAGGTGTCGCTGGGCTACGGCGACAAAATCAACAACGACCTGGCGTACCGGGTGAACACCTTCTTTACCTGGAGCGACAACAAGCAGATTAAAGTGGACGTGGACCCGGGCAAAATCGGGCAGTATGACGACCCCACCGGCAAATCGAGCGACCAGGGCATCCTGGGCTACAAGTACCTGGGCATGTTCCGCACGCAGGCCGACGTGGACAAATTCTTCAGCGAAAACCCCCAGCTCGACCGCAACACCTACTCCTTTGGCGAGCCGGCCAAACCCGGCATGCTGTACTACCAAGACATCCGCGGCCCCAAGGATGCCAACGGCAACTACACTGCCCCCGACGGCAAAGTGACGGAAGTGGACGTGATGTACCTGACTCCGAAGGCCAGCAACCACTACAGCATCGGGGTGAACCCAAGCGTCAGCTACAAGGGCCTGAGCCTGCAGGTGACCATGGGCGTGTCGTGGGGCGGCCAGGACATGGTGGAAGGCTCGGCCCGCAACAGCGTTAGCTCTTCCTTGCCCATCACCCAAAACCGGCCCGCGTTCTGGGCCGACCACTGGACCCCGGACAACCCCAACGCCGCGTTCCCGGCCCCCGCTACATTCAACAGCTACAACCGCAACTCGGAGTTCTGGTTCCGCAGCTCCACCACGGCCGGCATGCGCAACGCCACCATTTCCTACAACTTCCCCACCGCCCTCGTGAGCCGCGCCAGCCTCAGCAGCGTGAAGGTATTCTTCGTGGCCGTCAACCCCCTCAACTTTTACAATCCCTACAGCTACAAAGTGTACGGGGGGGCCTTCGACGCATACCCCACGCTCCGCTCGCTGTCGCTGGGCCTGAATGTCGGCTTCTAAATTCCCACTGAACTCATGAAAATTACCCGCATTGCTACGCTGCTCGCGCTTTCGGCCTCGGTGCTGACCGTGGCGGGCTGCAAAGACGTCCTCGACAAGACCGACCTGTCGTCCGCCAGCGAAGCGCTGGCTTACCAGAACGAGCAGATTGCCTTCCTCAACCTGAGCTACATCTACGACCAGAACCTGCCCACCTGGTTCGGCCAGAGCGGCACCGGCATTGGAGCCACCAACCCCAGCATCCTGTCCGAAGAAGCTGCCGGCGACAGCCCCTACCTGCAGGGCACGGTGCAGATAAACACCGTGACGGACTTTGGCACCAACCTCGCCGCCGCTTCCAACGCCAACTACACGAAAATCCGGACCATCAACATGTTCATCCGGTCCATTAGCAAGTCGCCCATTCCGGCGCAGCCGCGCAATGCCCTCAAGGGCGAGGCGCTGTTCTTCCGGGCCTGGCGCTACTTCGACCTGGTGCGCGTGTACGGCGGGGTGCCGCTGGTGCTGGTGCCGCAGGACGCCGTGGGCGAGGATGCCCGCGCCGCAGCCTACCTGCCGCGCAACACCACCACCGAGTGCTTCAACCAGATTACTGCCGACCTCGACTCGGCCATTGCCTACCTGCCGGGCAAGTATTCGGGCAGCAGCAACTGGGGCCGCATCACCAGCGGCGCGGCAGCGGCCTTCAAGGCCCGGGCCTTAATCACCGCCGCCAGCCCGCAGTTCAATCCCACCGATGATGCTACGAAGTGGCAGAAAGCCTACGCCGCCAGCCAGCAGGCCACGGCCCTGCTGAGCGCCAACGGCTTTGGCCTCTTTACCTCGGCGGGTGCCAATTCCTACTCCCAGCTGTGGTTTACGGAAGCTAATAACCCGGAGGCCGTGATGGTGACGGGCTACAACACCGTAGCCAACGGCACCCAGCCCGCCAAAAACAACTCCTACGACAACAGCACCCGGCCCTCCTATACCGGCACCGGCGGCGGTTCCAACCGCCCCACCTGGGATTTGGTGAAGGCCTTCCCGATGCTCGACGGCAAAAAGCCGGGCGAATCGACTCGCTACCCGTACACGGTGCAGCAATTCTACAAAAACCGCGACCCCCGGTTCGCCCAGACCATTGCCTTCAATGGCGCCACCTGGCCGCTGAACGGCAACAACAGCTACAAAATCTGGACCTACCTG
Source organism: Hymenobacter daeguensis (assembly GCF_054780555.1). Lineage (NCBI taxonomy): Bacteria > Pseudomonadati > Bacteroidota > Cytophagia > Cytophagales > Hymenobacteraceae > Hymenobacter > Hymenobacter daeguensis. The sequence goes on along the minus strand of NZ_BAAGWC010000004.1, from coordinate 149,744 downwards.
CGGGTGAGCGGCACCACCGCGACCAGCGTGGAACCGGTGCCTGCCAGCGCCACACCCACCAGCTTCTACCTGCGCAAGGCCATCAACCCCACGGCCCCGGCCAACTCGGTGAACATCGTGGGCACCGACTGGATTGAGATTCGCTATGCCGAGGTGCTGCTGAACCTGGCCGAAGCCGCCTGCGGCGTGGGCAACATCAACGAGGCCTACACCCAGCTCAAAGCCATCCGGCAACGGGCAGGCATCGAGGCCGGAACCGATGGCAACTACGGCCTGCAGGCCGGCATGAGCCGGACGCAAATGTTCGACGCCATTCTGTATGAGCGGCAGATTGAGCTGGCCTTCGAGGGCAAGCGCTTCTGGGACCTGCGGCGCTGGAAGAAGCTGGAAAGCACGCTCAACGGCAAGCGCCGGGAAGGCCTCATCATTACGCTGAAAACCACCGGCGTACCCGCTGACTTCGCCACTACCCGCGACAACCTCGACCTCGACCTCGTGTACACCAACTATTTCACGCTCACCACCACGCCTACCTCCAACGTGCCGACGGTGAGAGTGCTGGACTCGAATTCGAGCTTCCCCAACGGCATTGCCTGGAAGCCGGAGTACTACTACTTCGCCCTGCCCCAGCAGGCCATCGACAACAACCCCAAGCTGGCCCAGACCAACGGCTGGCCCGGCGGAAGTTTCGACCCGGTGCGGTAAGCTTAACTAGCTGACCAACATTACTTACCATTAGCACAATGCGCCGCTGCTCAGCCTGAGCGGCGGCGCATTGTTATGTAGAGGGCGGCCGGCCACGGGCCGGCGCCCCCTTCCACCTATCCTTTCGCTCCTTTTTGCATGTTTAGTTTAATCGGAAAGACTGCCGTGATTACCGGCGGCGGCAGCGGCATCGGCCGGGCCATTGCGCTGTTGTTTGCCAGGCAAGGTGCCGCCGTGCACATCATCGAATTGAACGCCGAGGCCGGCCGGCAAACGGTGGCCGAGATTGAGCAGGCCGGCGGGCAGGCCCGGGTGCACGCCGCCGATGTAAGCCAGCAGGCCGCCGTGGTGGCCACGTTCCAGGCCATTGGGCGGGTCGATGTGCTGGTGAACAATGCCGGCATTGCCCACGTCGGCAACGTGGAAACGACTTCGGAGGCCGATTTCGACCGCGTGTACCAGGTGAACGTGAAGGGGGCCTACAACTGCCTGTTTGCCGCCGTGCCGCTGATGAAGGCGCAGGGCGGCGGCGCCATCGTAAACATGGCCTCCATTGCCTCGCACGTGGGCCTGACGGACCGGCTGGCCTACTCCATGAGCAAGGGCGCGGTGTTCGCCATGACGCTGTCGGTAGCGCGCGACTACCTGAGCGCCAACATCCGCTGCAACAGCATCTCGCCGGCCCGCGTGCACACGCCGTTTGTGGATGGCTTCATTGCCAAAAACTACGCCGGCCGCGAGGGCGAAATCTTCGAGAAGCTCTCGCAGAGCCAGCCCATCGGCCGCATGGGCCAGCCCGACGAAGTGGCCGCGCTGGCGCTCTACCTGGCCTCGGATGAGGCCGGCTTCGTGACCGGCTGCGACTACCCGCTGGACGGCGGCTTCATCAAGCTGAACACGTAAGCCCGCGGCAGTGGCCGCGGTGCAGGACACCACAGGAACGTCGGGCAGCAACAGGCACGGCATCTTTACGGCACCGGCCGCGCGGCTGAAACCACGAGGCGGCGGCGCATCTTCGGCGGCGCGCCGCCGGGCCGTTCCGGCACGTTCAACTTTCTTTCCCATTCCCCTATGAAACTCATCCGCTACGGCCAGCCCGGCCAGGAAAAACCCGGCGTCATCATCAACGACCGCAGGTACGACGTCTCGGCTTTTGGCGAGGACTACAACGAAGCCTTTTTCGCCACCGACGGCATTCAGCGGCTGGCCGATTTTCTGCAGACCGCCGAAAGCCGCCTCGCGCCCATTGCCGACGGCGAGCGGCTGGGCCCGCCGGTGGCCCGGCCCTCCAAAATCCTGTGCATCGGCCTGAACTACGCCGACCACGCCCGCGAAACCGGGGCCACGCCCCCGCCCGAGCCGGTGCTGTTCATGAAATCGACCACGGCCTACGTGGGGCCTTTCGATGACCTGGTGATTCCCAAAAACTCCACCAAAACCGACTGGGAAGTGGAGCTGGCCGTGGTCATCGGCAAAAAAGCCTCCTACGTGGAAGAGGCCGAGGCCCACGAGTACATTGCCGGCTACGCGCTGCACAACGACGTGTCGGAGCGCGAGTTCCAGCTGGAGCGCAGCGGTACCTGGGACAAGGGCAAGGGCTGCGACACCTTCGCCCCCGTCGGCCCCTTCCTGGCCACGCCCGACGAGCTGGGCGACATCGACAACCTGCGCCTCTGGCTGAGCGTGAACAGCCAGCTGATGCAGGACGGCAACACGTCGAACCTGATTTTCAAGATTCCTTTCCTCATTTCCTACCTCAGCCAGTTCATGACGCTGCTGCCCGGCGACATCATCTCGACGGGTACGCCCGCCGGCGTGGGCCTGGGCATGAAGCCCCCCGTGTACCTGCAGCCCGGCGACGTGGTGGAGCTGGGCATTGATGGCCTCGGCACCTCGCGCCAAACCGTGAAAGCGTATGCCCGGAATTGACGCGCACCAGCATTTCTGGCAATTCGACCCCGTGCGCGATGCTTGGATAACCGCTGACATGGCGGCCATCCGGCGCGACTTTCTGCCCCAGGATTTAGCGCCCATCCTGCAACGGCACGGCCTCGCGGGCTGCGTGGCCGTGCAGGCCAGCCAGAGCGAGGCCGAAACCGACTGGCTGCTGCAGCTGGCTGCACAGCACGCCTTCATCAAAGGCGTGGTGGGCTGGGTCGATTTGCAGGCCGAAAACATTGGCGAGCGGCTGGCTTACTACAGCCAGTTTGAGAAGCTGAAAGGCTTCCGGCACGTGCTGCAGGGCGAAGCTGACCGGGCGCTGATGCTGCGGCCGGAGTTCCGGCGCGGCCTGGCTGCCCTCTATCAGCACGGCTTCACCTACGACCTGCTGGTGCTGCCCGACCAGCTGGGCTACGCGGCCGAGCTGGCGGCGGCGTTTCCAAGCCAGCCGTTCGTGCTCGACCACCTGGCCAAGCCGCTCATCAAAGCCGGCGAGCTGGAGCCCTGGCGGCGCGACCTTCAGGCCCTGGCCGCGCACGAAAACGTGTGCTGCAAAGTGTCGGGCATGGTCACGGAGGCCGACTGGCAGCACTGGCAGCCAGCGGATTTCCGGCCCTACCTCGACGTGGTTTTTGAGGCCTTCGGGCCCGGCCGCGTGATGTTCGGCTCCGACTGGCCGGTGTGCAACGTGGCCGGCGGCTACGGCCGCATGCACGCGCTGGTGGCCGATTACGTCGCCCGGCTTTCGCCCAGCGAACAGGCCCTTTTTTGGGGCGACAATGCCACGGCTTTTTACCAGTTATAACCGTTCAAATTCATGGATTTACAGCTTCAGGACAAAGTCATCATCGTTACGGGCGGGGCCAAGGGCATCGGCGAGGGCATTGCGCAGGTGCTGGCCCGGGAGGGCGCCATTCCGGTCATCATCGGCCGCAACGCGGCCGATAACCAGCAGGCCGTGGCGGGCATTGAGGCGGCCGGCGGCCGGGCTTGGCAGGTAGCCGCCGAGCTGGCCGAGCCCGCAGCCTGTGCCGCCGCCGTGCAGGCCGTGGCAGCGCACTTCGGCCGCATCGACGGCCTGGTGAACAATGCCGGCGTGAACGACGGCGTGGGCCTGGAAAACGGCGACTACGCCGGCTTCATGGCCAGCCTGCACCGCAACGTGGTGCACTACTACCTCATGGCCCACCACGCCCTGCCCGAGCTGAAAAAGGCCAAAGGCGCCATCGTCAACATTACTTCCAAAACCGCCGAAACCGGCCAGGGCAACACCTCCGCCTACGCCGCGGCCAACGGCGGCCGCAACGCCCTCACCCGCGAGTGGGCCGTGGAGCTGCTCAAATACGGCATCCGCGTGAATGCCGTGATGGTGGCCGAATGCTGGACACCCGCCTACGAAACCTGGATTAAAACCCTGCCCAACCCGGAGGAGAAGCTGCGCGAAATCACCAGCAAAATCCCGCTGGAAAACCGCATGACTACGGCCGAAGAAATTGCCAACACCACGGCCTTCCTGCTCTCCGGCCGCAGCAGCCACACCACCGGCCAGATTCTGCACATCGACGGCGGCTACGTCCACCTCGACCGCGCGCTGGCCAATGCCTGATGTGGGATTATGAATTAGAAATTATGAATTACGAATTGCCAACATGCCCTTCCTGATTCAGACAGCTAATTCGTAATTCATAATTTCTAATTCATAATTCATAATTCAAGATAGTGAACACCCTCGTCTGCACCGAGCCCGGTCAGTTTGATTACGAAACCCGCCCCGCGCCCACGCCCGCGCCGGGCCAGGCGCTGCTGCGCATCCGGCGCATCGGCATCTGCGGCACCGATTTGCACGCGTTTCAGGGCACCCAGCCGTTTTTCAACTACCCGCGCGTGCTGGGGCACGAGCTGGCCGCCGAGCTGGTGGATGCCGGCGGCGCTTCCGGCTTCGTGCCGGGCGAGGCCGTCACGTTCATCCCCTACTACAACTGCGGGCACTGCGTGGCCTGCCGCGCCGGCAAGCCCAACTGCTGCACCCACATACAGGTGTGCGGCGTGCACGTGGATGGCGGCATGGCCGAATACCTGGCCGTGCGCACCGACCTGCTGCTGCACGGCGAGGGCCTGAGCTACGACGAACTGGCGCTGGTGGAGCCCCTGGCCATTGGTGCGCACGGCGTGCGCCGGGCCGGCGTGCAGCCGGGCGAGTTCGTGCTGGTTATCGGGGCCGGGCCCATCGGGCTGGGCATCATGGAGTTTGCGCGCATTGCGGGCGGCCACGTCATTGCCCTCGACATCAACGAGCAGCGGCTGGCGTTTTGCCAGGAAAAGCTGGGCGTGGCCCACACCATCAACGCGCTGGCGCCCGACGTGCCGGAGCAGCTGGCCGCCATTACGCACGGCGACATGCCCACGGTGGTGATTGACGCCACGGGCAGCCAGAAGGCCATCCTGGGCGCTTTTCAGTACCTGGCGCACGGCGGCCGGTTTGTGCTGGTGGGCCTGCAGAAGGGCGAAATCAGCTTCTCGCACCCCGAGTTTCACAAGCGCGAAGCCACGCTCATGAGCAGCCGCAACGCCACCCGCCAGGACTTCGAGCACGTCATCCGTTCCATGAAGCAGGGCTTCGTGAAGCCGACCACCTACATCACGCACCGCGTGCGCTTCGACGCGGTGAAAACCGAGTTCGAGCAGTGGCTGGACCCGGCCAATGGCGTCATTAAGGCAATGGTGGAGCTGGGGTAGGCCACGGCCCGCTACAGCTTCCGCAGCTTCAGCAGCACCACGTCGTTTTCGCTCAGCCTCACATCCAGCGTCAGGCCTTTCGCCTCCGCTATCAGCGGCTTGCTGAGCAAGGGGGCATCGGTGGTGAACTGCTGTAAATCCGTCACCTGCTGGCGCGAAAGCTGCGCGGGGCGGCCCATGTTGAGGTAAGCGGAATAGGCGTCGTTCCGGCCGTAGCCCGTGCGGTAGGTTTCGGTGATGTAGCGGCCGGGCGGCAGGCCGTGCAGCGCCAGCCGCACGGGCGCGGCGGCCGGGGCCGGGTGTTGTTTCACGAAGTACACCTGGTCGTCCTGCGCGCCCTGGGGCGGGGCGGTGAAGTTCCAGAGCAGCACCTGCACGTTGCCGGCCGCATCGGTGGTGGCCCAGGAAGCGGCGTCGGCGTTCTGCAATTCCTGCGGGCCGAGCTCATGCAGGTACTTATAGGCGAAGTAGGCCGGCTTCCGAATGCCTTGCAGGTTCAGCAGCCCGAAGCCGCCGTGGAAGGGCGTGAGCGGCGGGCCGGGCTCCTCGAAGATGTCCGAAAACGTCCAGTACGACATCGAGGTGGCCGTTTTTTCGGTTTGCCGAAGGGTATTGAGAATGTAGGCGGCGCTTTCGTAGGAGTCGTGCACCGGGTCGTGGGGCGAGTACGACGTGCTCCATTCGGTCATGTGCAGCTCAGCTTCGGGAAAGGCCGAAGCGGTGATTTTGGCACGCACGGCCGCCGTGTTGCGGGCAATGCCGTTGGGGTTGCCCAGGTGCTGCATGTTCTGGCCGAACTCGTCGAGCCCTCCCCCGTTCACGCCGTAGTCGTGCGTGCTGATGAAGTCCAGCGGCACCTTACTGGCGGCGCAGTAGGCCAGGGTTTCGTCAATCCAGCCGGTGCCCGACGAGGCCGGCCCGCCCACCCGGTAGCTGACCGATACGCTTTTCACGGCCCGCGCCGTGCTGGCGTAGAGCTGGAAATAATCGGCCTGCGTGCCCGAGAAAAAAGCTGGGTAATTCGGCTCGTTCCATACCTCGAAATACCAGCTTTCGACTTCCTTCCGGCCATACCGCTCTTCCCAATGCTTCACCAGCGCCGTGATAAGCGCCTCCCACTTCGGGTAAGATTTCGGCGGCGACACATTGGCCTTCCACCAAAACACCGTTTTGTCTGCACTTTTCAGCGCCGAGGGCATAAACGACAGCTCTACAAACGGCCGGACGTGAATGCTGAGCAGGAAATCATACAGCTTGTCGATGTACTGCCAGTTGTATACGGCCTGGCCCCTGCGGTCTTCGGTGTACACGCCCATGTCATCGTGCAGCAGGCCGTGGAAGCGCAGGTAGCGGAAGCCGCACTCCTTTTGCGTGCGGGCCAGCTGCTGCTGCCAGTCGGCGCGCAGGCCTTCGTTGGCCCGGCCCGCTCCCACGCACAAGTCGAACGACCTGTTCAGCGGGCCTTTTCGCTTCGTTACATCGAGGCTGATGACGCGCGGCGAAGCGGCAGGCACCTGGGCAGAGGCACGCACGCCGGCAAAAGCAAGGAATAGCAGCAGGTATTTTCTCATCGCAACAGCGGGCAGTAGCACGGCAGGCCGCGCGCAGCAAAGCATTTCGCGGGCCGTGGCAAGTGGATTTATCATCATGAGCGAGATGCTTCGCACGGCCTAGTGGCTTCTTCGGCGCTAACGGCTCCCTAAGCTGCCCTTTCCCGCAGCCTGCGGCCGGGCTGTCTGCATATTTTCGGGCGGCCCCAGGTAGCTGGCGGGCAGCTCGCCCTGGCTCACCACCAGCTTCTCCAGCACCACGCCGGGGTCCACGCGCCAGAACCTGAGCGTGTGCGCGCCGGCCGCCGCCACCTGGTGCTGCGAGGTTTTAATGATGATGTTTTCGGCCACGGCTTTCTCCCAGGGGCGGTTGCCGTTGTCAGGGTTGAGGCCGGTGTGCAGGTTGATGAGCTGCGGGGCTTCGTCATCGAGCGACACGGCGTAGCGCAGGCCGGTGGTATTGGTGAAGTCGAGCGTGGGCGCGAGGTAGGCCTGCACCGTCACCGGCCCCGGCCGGGGTAGCATGATGCGGTACTCCAGGTGCGGGCTGCGGCCGCCCGGCGCTGCCGTGGGCGCGGCCGTGGTGGGAAAAGCAGTGACGGCCCCCAACGTGCGGCCCAGGTCGGGCAGGCGCTGCCAGGTGACCGGGCCGGCGCTGACGGCCTGCGTGTAGTGCTCGGCTTCGATGGAAACGTAGGAGCCGCTTTCGGGCTGGCGGGCTGCCGGGGCCGCGCCGGCCACCGCATCGGCGGGCAGCGTCACCACCTCGGGCATCTTATCGGCGCGCTCGTCGTGCCAGGCGGTGTAGCCGATGTGCATCTGGTCCATCATGTGGTTCCATTTGCCGCCCGCTATGTTGTTGTAGCGCTTCGAGATTTCGGCATCTTTGGCAAACAACGCCTTGGCTTTTTCGGCCAGGGCGTTGGTATTGGGCTGGTTGGTTTTGGCCGCCTCGCGGTTCAGGGCCACGGTGTAGTACAGCTCGTTGAGGTTGGCGCAGGCCAGCACCGGGTGCAGCACCAGCTCAAAAAAGGCGTCGCGGTCGGCGGCCGGCAATTGCTGGCTGATGGTTTCGGCGCGAGTCAGGAGCTGGTGGTAGTCGGCCACCACGCTGGCCCACTCGCCGGTGGCCAGGCTGTAGGTATTGGCATCCAGCAGCTCGGGCTTGCGGCGGGCGTTGTACTTGGCGTACCGGGCCAGAATGTCAGCAATTTCAGCCGCGTGCTTAGGGCCGAACTGCTGGCTGGCCCAGTGCTGCCCGTAGGCCGTGAGGCCGGTGGCCGGGATGGCATCGGGGTTCCAGGCGTAGTCGAGGAAGAAGCTGATGGGGTATTCCATGGGCTTGAGGTCGCCCACGTTCACAATCCAGATTTTATCGACGCCGTGCGTGTAAGCCAGGTGCATCTGCTCCCAGATGCGCGGCAGCGGGTTCGTGTTCAGCCATTTGTAGTTGCGCGGGCCGCCCACGTAGTCGAAGTGGTAGTAGATGCCGTAGCCGCCCCGGCGGGGCTGGTCGCCCGGTTTGGGCAGCTTGCGCAGGTTGCCCCAGTTGTCGTCGCAGAGCAGCAGGGTCACGTCGTCGGGCACGCGCATGCCCTTGTCGTAATACTCCTGCACTTCCTTGTAGAGGGCCCACAGCTGGGGCGTCTGGTCGGCGGGCTTGTGGGTTTCTTCGGCAATGATTTTGCGCTGGTCGGCCACGATGCGTTCGAGCAGGGCGGTGTTGCTTTCGCGGCTCATGGGCTCGTCGCCGTCGCCGCGCATGCCCACGGTCACGATGTTTTCGCGGGTGCCCATGCGCCGCATGCCGCCGCGCCAGAAGCGCCGCAGCGTGGTGTCGTTGGTCTGGTAGTTCCAGGCTTTGCCGGCCCCGAAGGCCTTCCACTCCTCGTGGGCCCGCGTCAGGGGCTCGTGGTGCGAGGTGCCCATTACGATGCCGTACATGTCGGCCAGCTCGGGGCTGAGCGGGTCGTCCACGTTGAACATATTGCCCCACATGGCCGGCCACAGGTAGTTGCCCTTGAGCCGCAGAATCAGCTCGAACATGTGGCTGTACATCTTCGAGTTGACGCCCCCGAACTTCTCCCTGCTCCAGCCCGACAGCGCCGGCGCCTCATCGTTGATGAAAATGCCCCGGTACTTCACCTTGGGCTCGCCCAGCGAGTGCCGGGTGGCAGGAATGAGCAGAGTAGTTTGCGGCTTCACCGGCACATCGGCCCACCAGTACCACGGCGACACGCCAATCTGCTGCGAGAGGTCGTAGATGCCGTAAATCGTGCCGCGCTTGTCGCTCCCGGCAATGACCAGGGCACGGGCCACGCCGGGCAGCGGGTTTTCCACCACCTGCCGCACGAAGGTTTCCCACCGGCCCGCCACGGCCGATGCATCCAGCTTCTGCTGCTGCACCAGCGCATCGATGAGCGGGCTTTTGCCGAGGGTGCCGATGAGGACGACTTCTCTACCGGCCGGCCTATCAGTGCTGAAAGCTGGTTCCACTTTCGTCACGCGCTGCACGTCGGCCTGCAGGTCTTTGGCGGCCCGCAGTACGCCGGGCCAGTCGCTGGCGCTGGCGTAGATGGGGGCGGTGCGGCCGTTGGCGGCCAGGGGGAAATCGACAGCAGCTTTGGTTTGGGCCTGCACGCTGAAATTGACCAATAGTAACGTCAACAGCAATGGCATCCAAAGCGGTAGAAATTTCATTGTTTTCATGGCTGGGCTGTAGAGACGCAACACTTCGCGTCTCGTCGTTGAACGATTCTGATTTTGCAAAAGCCCTGACGCCGAGACGCGAAGTGTCGCGTCTCTACAACGTTCCAGCGCGATTACACTAGAACTTCACCACTTCATAAAACGCCTTTTTCGGCTTCAGCTGCTGGTCGAACAGCAGCGGGTAGTTCTTGCGGCCGGCCACGGGGTAGGTGTCCAGCCAGGTGTATTTGTCGGAGATATTCCAGAAGGTGACGCCCGTGACGACGTTTTTGTAGTCGCGGAATACCTTGAAAACCATGCGGTACTTCTCAGCCTGCGCCTCCTGCATGGCAGGCGTGTAAGCGTCCGACTCATCGGGTCGCCTGGCGCGGCGCTCCTTCTCCCAGGGGTATACCGACACGTCAAGCTCTGTTATCTGCACCTTCAAACCCAGCGCGGCAAACCGCTCGATGGTGGCGCGCAGCTCCGGCTCCGAGGGCTCCTGCAGCGACCAGTGGGCTTGCAGGCCTACGCCGTCGATGGGCACCTTGGCGTCTTTCAGCTTCTTGAGCAGGCGGTACACCCGCTCGCGCTTTTCGGGGCGCTCGGTGTTGTAGTCGTTGTAGAAAAGCACGGCCTTGGGGTCGGCCGCGTGGGCGTAGCGGAAGGCTTCGGCAATGAAGTCCTCGCCACAGATTTTCAGCCAGTCCGAGTTGCGCAGAAACTCCTGCGGGTTGTCGGCAATGGCCTCGTTCACCACGTCCCAGGCGTAGATTTTGCCCTTGTAGCGCTTCACCACCGTGTCGATGTGGTCGTGCAGGCGTTTCAGCAGCACTTCCTTGCTCACGGTTGTGCCGTCGGCATTTTTGAACAGCCATCGGGGCGTTTGCTCGTGCCAACACAGGTTGTGGCCGCGCACCCGCAGCTTATTGGCCTGGGCGAAGTTCACGATGGCGTCGGCGTCGTCCCAGAAATAGCGGTTTTCCTCCGGGTGAATGGGGCCCATCTTCATGGCATTCTCCGGCGTGAGGCTGTTGAACTGCTGCAGAATCAGGGCTGCTTCCGGCCCTTTCAGCGCCGACGGCCCCACGGCCACGCCAACGGGGAAATAGTCCTTGTAATAGTCCTTAAGGCCCTTTTCGGGCGGCGGACTTTGGCTGCCGGCCAGGGCGGCGCTGGCCAGAAGCAGCGCAGCAAGGGGTAGCCTGAGTTTCATCGTTGCGGGGGTTATGAGTTGTGGAATAAGCAGGTGAAGAGGCGTTCCGGCCGGCTGCCCACTGGACCACGCCGCCCGCTCCCGGCCCACTCACCAACGAGCCCGGAGCTTTCCCGAAACGCCTCCGCAAAACGGCCGCCTGTTGCAGCAGGCGGCCATTTTCACCGTCTTATCAAATAGAAAAAACTTCCCCGGCCGGCCGCCTCACTGTTCCCACCATTCAGCGGCCGGCCGGTTCCGTTTTTTTGTTGGCTGGTTGCGCGCGCGCCCGGTACCTCACCCCCGGCCCCTCTCCCGCGGAGAGGGGAGCCTGACGACTCCGCCGGGAGCGGCTCCGGCGCCCTGTCTCTTGTGCAGCTGAGGCCGGAGGGATAGGCTTGGGCTTGCGCTTTGCAGCTAGATGTACTGGTTAATAATGGCTTCCAGCCACTCCTGCTTGCCGCTGCGGGGCGTGGGCTCGCCCGATTTGTGGGCGATGGTGCGCAGGTCTTCCAGCGTCAGCTGGCCGGCGGCAAAGGCCTTGCCCTCACCCGAATCGAATGAGGCGTAGCGCTCGGTGCGGAATTTCTGGTAGGGCGACTTGGTCAGGATGGCATCGGCCGTGACCAGAGCGCGGGCGAAGGTGTCCATGCCGGCAATGTGGGCGATGAAGATGTCTTCCAAATCAGTCGAGTTGCGGCGGGTTTTGGCGTCGAAGTTGATGCCGCCCTGGGTGATGCCGCCCGCTTCGAGGATGATGAGCATCGACTCGGTCAGCTCGTTCAGGTTGTTGGGGAACTGGTCGGTGTCCCAGCCGTTCTGGTAGTCGCCGCGGTTGGCGTCCATACTGCCGAGCATGCCGGCGTCGGCGGCCACCTGCAGCTCGTGCTGGAAGGTGTGGCCGGCCAGCGTGGCGTGGTTCACCTCCAGGTTCAGCTGGAAGTCGTCCTGCAGGCCGTGCTCTTTCAGGAAGCCGATGACGGTGGCGGCATCGAAGTCGTACTGGTGCTTGGTGGGCTCGGCCGGCTTGGGCTCGATGAAAAACTTGCCCTGGAAGCCCTGCTGGCGGGCGTAGTCGCGGGCCATGGTCAGGAAGCGGGCCATGTGGGCCTGCTCGCGCTTCATGTCGGTGTTGAGCAGGGTCATGTAGCCCTCGCGGCCGCCCCAGAACACGTAGTTCTCGCCGCCCAGCGCGATGGTCGCATCGATGGCGTTTTTCACCTGCGTGCCGGCGTGGGCCACCACCTGGAAGTCGGGGTTGGTGCTGGCGCCGTTCATGTAGCGCGGGTTCGAAAACACGTTGGCCGTGCCCCAGAGCAGCTTCACGCCGCTTTCGGCCTGGTGCTGCTTGAGGTAGTCCACGATGGTGCTCAGGTTGCGCTCGTACTCGGCCAGCGAGGCGCCCTCGTCCACCAGGTCGATGTCGTGGAAGCAGTAGTAGGGCGTGCCGAGCTTGGTGAAGAACTCAAACGCGGCGTCGGCCTTGTCCTTGGCGCGGCCGATAATTTCGTGGTGCGCGTCCCAGGCAAAGTTCTTGGTGCCGGGGCCGAACGGGTCGCCGCCGGTGCCCACAAACGTGTGCCAGTAGGCCGTGGCGAAGCGCAGGTACTCCTTCATGGTTTTGCCAGCAACCACGCGGTTTTCATCGTACCACTTAAACGCGAGCGGATTGTCCGACTCGCGGCCTTCATACTTAATGGTGTCGATGCCGGTAAAAAATTCAGTCTTCGAGAGCGTGTTGCTAGACATGAGATAGGGTGTTTGGTTGGGGAACAAATTGGGATAAAGCGTCTTGCCAGCGGGCATAGGCCGTCTGGTATTGGTTGCGGAGTGCCTCGGCGGGCTCCACGGTAAGGATACGCTCGAGGCCACCGAAGGCTTCGGCCGCACTGGCGTATACGCCGGTGCCGATGCCCGCGCCGCGCGCCGCGCCCTGGGCCGCGTCGGTGTCGTAGAGCTCCAGGGTCACGTCGCCGGCGTTCACGAAGGCCTCGCGGAATACCGGGCTCAGGAACATATTGGCGTTGCCGGCGCGCACGGTCCGCACCTGCACGCCCATCTGCCGCATGATGTTCATGCCGTAAATCAGGGCGAATACGATGCCTTCCTGGGCGGCGCGCAGCAGGTGCGCCTGCGAGTGAATGTTGAAGTTGAGGCCGTGCAGCTCGGCATCGGTGGGGCGGTTTTCGAGGATGCGCTCGGCGCCGTTACCGAAGGGCAGGAACACCAGGCCCTCGGCGCCCACGGGCGCGGTGGCGGCGCGGCGGTTCATCTCGTCGTAGGGCATTTCGCCCACAATTTTGCGCAGCCAGCTATTGAGGATGCCCGTGCCGTTCATGCACATGAGCACGCCGTTGCGGGGCTGCCCGGCCGTGTGGTTGACGTGCACGAAGGCGTTCACGCGCGAAGCCGGGTCCGAAGCCGGCGCGTCCGTAATGCCGTACACCACGCCCGACGTACCGGCCGTGGCCGCAATTTCGCCGGGGTTCAGCACGTTGAGGGAGAAGGCGTTGTTGGGCTGGTCGCCGGCGCGGTAGCTGATGGGCGTGCCGGCCGCGAGGCCCAGCTCCCGCGCGGCCTCGGCGCTCAGTTGGCCCTGCACCGCGAAGGTTTCCACCACTTCGGGCAGCAGGTCGGCGCTGAGGCCGTAGTAGTCGAGCAGCTCCTGCGCGATGGCCTGGTTTTTAAAGTTCCAGAACACGCCTTCCGACAGGCCCGACACGGTGGTCTGCAGCTGGCCGGTCATCTTAAAGGCGATGTAGTCGCCGGGCAGCTGGATTTTGTGGATTTGCGCGTAAATCTCCGGCTCGTTTTCCCGCACCCACTTCAGCTTGGAGGCGGTGAAGTTGCCGGGCGAGTTCAGGAAGTTTTCGAGGCAGTACTCCTCGCCCAACTCGGCAAAAGCCTGGTTGCCGAGGTCCACGGCGCGGCTGTCGCACCAGATGATGGCCGGGCGCAGCACCTCGCCGTCGTGGCCGATGAGCACGAGGCCGTGCATCTGGTAGGTGATGCCGATGCCGGCCACCCGGTCGGTATCGAAGCCGTACGACGTTTTGAGCTGAGCAGTGGCGTTCACGCATTCCTGCCACCAGCGCTCGGGGCGCTGCTCGGCCCAGTCGGCCCGGGGCACGCTGATTTCCATCTCCTGCCGGGGCGAGATGGCCGCGGCCACGGCCTTGCCGGTGGCAATGTCGAGCAGGGAGACTTTGATAGAAGAGCTACCGATGTCGTAGCCGAGGAGGTATTTCATAGCGAAGGTTATTTAACGGTAAGAACAGCCGAGGCCGCCGGGCTGGCGCCCAGCGCCACGCTGCGGGCCCCGGGCAGCGCGCCGCCCACCCACACCGTGACCGGGCCGGTGGCGGCCACTGAATTGCCCTGGGCATTCACCAGCGCCAGCATTTCCGGCGTGAGCGTGAATTTGACGGTGGTGCTGGCGCCCGGCGCGAGCCTGATGCGCCGGAAGTTTTTCAGCGCGAAAAGGGGAATCTGGGTTCCGGCCCTGGCCGCGTGGGTTACGTAGAGCTGCACCACTTCCTCGCCTTCCACCTTGCCGGAGTTGGTGACGGTAGCGGTGACTTCGACGGGCTTGTTTTTGGCAATTCTGGTGCTGGCCAGCTTCAGGCTGGGGTAGGTGAATCTGGCGTAGCTCAGGCCGTAGCCGAAGGGGTACATGGGCTCGGCGGCGAGGTAGCGATAGGTGCGGCCGGCCATGTGGTAGTCTTCGTAGGCGGGCAGCTGGGCGAGGGATTTGGGGAAGGTGATGGGCAGCTTGCCGGAGGGCGACACCTTGCCGAACACCACGTCGGCCACGGCGTTGCCGCCTTCCTCGCCGGGGTACCAGGCCAGCACCACGGCATCGCAGAGCTCGTGCACTTCGGACAGGTTCATGGGGCTGCCGCCGGTGATGATGGCCACGATGGGCTTGTCGTTCTTCTCGCGCAGCTTTTTCAGGAAATCAATCTGGTTTTGGGGCAGGTTGTAGTCGAGCCGGTCGCCGAACGTGGGCGAGGCAATGGACTCGCCCTCCTCCCCTTCCAACAGCCCGGTGATGCCCAACACCACGAAGGTAGCATCGGAGGCGCGCGAGCTGCTGCTCACCCAGTCGATGCCGTTGGCATTGGGCCGGTCGAGCAGGGCGCCCTGGCGGTACTGCACCTGGCTGCCGGGCTGCACGCCACCCACGATGCCTTCGAGGAAGGTTTTCATCTCGGGGTTTACGCCGTAGTAGTTGCCCAGCAGGGCATCGAGGTTGGCGGCGTTGGGGCCGCACACGAAGTATTTGGGCAGGTCGTTGCGCAGGGGCAGCACGCCGTTGTTTTTCAGCAGCACGATGGACTTTTGGGCGGCTTCGCGGGCCAGGGCGCGGTGCGCGGCGCTGTTGATGACGTCGGGGCCGAGCTTGTCGTAGGGGCTGCTGCCCGCCGGGTCGAGCAGGCCCAGCTTGAACTTGGTGCGCAGCAGGATGGCCAGCGAGCTGTCCATTTTGGCCTCGGTGGTGAGGCCTTTTTTCACGGCTTCGGGCAGTGCCGGGTACACGCTGCCGCAGTTCAGGTTCACGCCACGGTCGAGGGCCAGGGCGGCGGCCTCGGCGGGCGTTTTCACCACTTTGTGGCCCTGGTAAAAATCGACCAGCGCCCAGCAGTCGCTCACCACGTGGCCTTTGAAGGCCCACTGCTTGCGCAGCACGTCCTGCAGCAGGTAGTGGTTGCCGCAGCAGGGCTCGCCGCTGGTGCGGTTGTAGGCGCACATCACGGCCTCCACCTTGGCATCGACCAGCAGGTGAAACGCCGGCAGGTAGGTTTCCCACAAATCCTGGGGCGTAGGCTCGGCGTTGAACTCGTGGCGCAGGCGCTCGGGGCCGCTGTGCACGGCGTAGTGCTTGGCGCAGGCGGCCGTTTTGAGGTAGAGCGGGTCGTCGCCCTGCAGGCCCTGCACGAAGGCCACACCCAGGCGGCCGGTGAGGGTGGGGTCTTCGCCGTAGGTTTCCTGGCCCCGGCCCCAGCGCGGGTCGCGGAAAATGTTGATGTTGGGCGTCCAGAACGTGAGGCCGCTGTACTGCATGCGGTAGCCCTTGGCCGCCGCCACGTTGTAGGAGGCGCGGGCTTCGTCGGAAATGGCGGTGGCCACGCGCTTCGCAAGGTCGTCGTCAAAGGTCGCGCCTAGTCCAATGGCCTGCGGGAAAACGGTGGCCGCGCCAGCCCGGCCCACGCCGTGCAGGGCCTCGTTCCACCAGTTGTAGGCGGGGATGTTCAGCCGCTCGATGGCCTTGCTGTTGTACATCATCTGGTCGGCCTTCTCCTCAATGGTCAGCCTGGAGATGAGGTCGTTGACGCGGGCGTTGAGGGGTTGGGCGGGGTCGCGGAAGACGGGCGTGGTCTGGGCGGTGGCGGTGCGGGCCAGGAGTGCGAGCAGGCCAACGATTAACCTCACCCCCCGGCCCCCTCTCCTGTGGAGAGGGGGAGCCAGACGACTGCCTATCCCGTTCGCACATGGCCGGTTCCCCCTCTCCATGGGAGAGGGGGTCAGGGGGTGAGGTTGACGTGGAGGTCGGTTAGAGCGCATCGGCAGCAGTCGTGAAAGTGGAAGCCGGCAGGCCTTCCTTGTTGTAGAGATTCGCGCTTTCGGGGTTGTCGGCCCAGGCGTAGCGCACGGTCACGGGCCTGGTCACCGCATCGCTCCAGACCACTACTTTATTGCCCTCAATCTTCGCCTGGGCCCACACGAATTTCTTGTCCGGCCCGGCGATGGCGAAGCCCGTCAGCGGGCCGCCGCCCTTCGCCACTAGGCCGCTGCCGACGCTCGTGAAGCTCAGCGTCGCCTTGTTGCCGGCGGTTTGCATGGACTGGTAGAGCGGGCCGGAAGCTACCAGCTTGCTTTCGCCGTAGGCCACTTTTTCGGCGGCCAGGGCCAGGCGGTGGCCGGGCGTCTGCTTGTCGAGGGGGTGAATGTCGTTCCACTCGCCCACGTCGAGCAGCACGGCCATGCCGGTGTAGGGCAGCGCCAGCCCGCGCCGCTGAATGTCGCGAACCTGGGCCCAGCCGCTTTCCGACGGCTCCTTGCGTACGGCCATGAAATTCGGCAGCTGCGCGTAGATGAAAGGCAATTCGGGCCGCCGGAACTGCTGGCGCCAGTCGGCAATCATGCCGTTGAACAACGCCTGATAATCAGCCGTCCGACCCGCATTCGACTCGCCCTGGTACCACAGCACGCCCTTGATGGCGTAGGGCAGCACCGGCGCAATCATACCATTAAACAGGCCGCCGGGCTGGTACTGAAACGTGGTCGAGCCCGGTGTGGGCGAGGCGGTGGTGCCCAGCTGATACTGCCAGGGCCCACGCAAATCCAGCGCCTGGCCACCGGCCGTGAGTTCGTATTTTTTGTCCTTCGTGAAGCCGCCGCGCCCGCCGTTGCTGATGAGGCGCACGGTGATGACGTTCCGGCCCGGCTTCAATATCTCGGGCCCGAAATCGTACTTGCGGGGCGGGTACTGGTAGCCGGTGGTGCCCACCAGCCGGCCGTTGATGTAGGTCGAGTCGGCATCAACCAACGTGCCCAGCTCCAGGCGGGCGGGCTTGCCGGTCATGTCGGCGGGCACCTCTACTTCCTTGCGAAACCACACCACGCCATTCACCTGGCCCAGCTCGCCATCGGCCCAGTAGCCGGGCACCGGCATGGTTTTCCAGCCGGCGGCGGCGTAGGCGGGCGCGTACCAGGGCGTCTGGCCGGGCGCTTCGCCTTTATCATTCTGGTGCAGCTGGCGGTACCAGCTGCCGATGGCGGCCTGCTCCTTCTGCCTGATGCCGGCCACGGCGGCGCTGTCGCGGTAGGGCGCTGCCTGCTGCTCGTACTTCGGGAACTGCTTCAGCGCGTCGGCGCTCAGCCAGGCTTCGGCCGGCGAGCCACCCACGGCGTCTTTGATGATGCCAACCGGCACCTGGTACCTGGCGTTGATTTCCCTGGCGAAGAAGTAGGCCACGGCCGAAAACTTCAGCACCGTTTGCGGGTCGGCCGCAATCCACTGGCCGCCGAGCACGTCGGCTTTGGGGCCGGTGAAAGCGTAGCTCATGGGCACTTCGTATTGGCGGATGCGCGGGTTGGCGGCCTGGGCGATGACGTCGGGGTACTTGTCGCGCAGGCGGCTCATGGGCGTTTCCATGTTCGACTGGCCCGAGCACAGCCACACGTCGCCCACCAGAATATCCTTCACCGCCAGCTGGTTGCTGGCCTTGATGCTCATCTCAAACGGCCCGCCGGCTTTCAGGCGGGGCAGCTTCACGGCCCACTGGCCGTCGGGCCCGGTGGTGGCCGGGTAGGTGTTGCCCAGGAAGCTTACCGCCACGGCCTCGCCCGGCCGGGCCCAGCCCCAGACGCGCACGTCGGCATCGCGCTGCAGCACCATGCCGTCGCTCACCAGACGCGGCAGGCGCACCTGGGCCACAGCGGCGGCGGTGGGAGCCAGCAGGCCACTGGCCAGGGCCAGCAACCAGCCCCGCCGCCTAAGTTGCGCCGGCCACGACGGGCGCACGTTGAAAGGAAGGACGCTGAGCATTTTAGTAAGTGTAGAGCTTGACGTGCTGGATGCTGTACTCATTGCCGGCCACGCGAACGTGGCGGCCCTGGTGGTCCTGGTCGCCGTTCATGCGGCGGCCGGGCAGCCACTTTTCGTCCTCGAAATGGCCTTCGTCCACGCTCAGGTAGCCGGCGCGCCTGCCTTTGGCGAGGGGTTCGTTGGTGAGGACGAGGCCGGTGCCCACCACGTAGAACTCATCGGGGGCCACGGCAATGATGAGGCCGCCGCCGGGGCTCCACTCGGCCTTTTTCGAGCCCATCGACCAGCCCAATGAATACTCATGTTTGGCGGTGAAGCGGTAGTCGCCCAGCGTGAACGTGCGGGCGGCCGAGTCTTTTTGCAGCAGAAAGCCGCGCACCTGGCCGGCGGGCTGGTATTTGGTTATCAGAAAGCTCACCTGCTCCAGCAGCTCGTAGGCTTTGCCGATGGGCGGCGATTTGAGGGTGTCGCTGCCTTCGATGGCGAAGGGCGAAAACGACAGGCAGTTGTAGTGCCCGAAGGCGAACAGCGCCTTGGCATCAACGCCGTCTTCAAAGCGGATTTCGGGGATGAACAGCGGGTTTCCGCCGCGCGTGTAGAGGTCGCACCAGTGCTCGAAGTTGGGGTTGTAGAAGTCGGGCGCGAGCAGGTCGATGTCCGGCGCGGCGGCCAGCCACACGTCCATCACGTGCGGGAGCGGGCCGGCGCTGGGGTACTTGCCGGGCGCTACGCCGGGGCGGTTGAGGGCGGCGTTCACGTACATCGGCAAGGGGTACACGGCTTTGCCGGCGGCGGCTACGGCATTGGTATAGGTGGCGAAATGCCAGGCCATAAACAGTTCGTCAGTGGCTAAGCTTTGGCCGAATACTTCTGCCCAGGTGCCTTTGGTTCTGGCTCCCTGGCGCTGCCAGACGGCGGCAAATTCGGGTTTCAGGCGCTTCTTTTCGCGCTGCAGGTAGCTGAGCAGCGGCGCGGGTACCTGCTGTTTGAAAGCAGCATTGGCCTGCGCGTCGTAGCTGCGGGCGGTGGGCAGCATGCCGATTTCATTCTCGACCTGCACCGTGATGACGGTGTGCTGCTGCCCATCGGTGGCCTTGAGGTGCTGCATGAGCTGCACGAAGGCTTTTTTATCCGCGTCGAGGTTGCGCGGGTCGAAGGGCGTCAGGATTTCCTGCGGCACGCCGTGGTCGTCTTCGGCGCGCGGAAAGCGCTTGGCATCGGTTTTCACCCAGGCCGGGGCGTAGCACGACATGCTGTTTTTCCAGGCCCCAAACCAGAGCAGCACCAGCTTCAGGTTGTTTTTGCGGGCGTCGCGCAGCAGGTCGTCCACCAGCGTGAAGTCGAACCGGCCTTCCTGCGGCTCCATCAGCTCCCAGTACACCGGCGCGATGACCGTGTTCAGGTGCATGGCCTTCAGCCTGGGCCAGAAGCGCTGCATATACGCCGTGCTCGAAGCCGTGGAATTGCCCAGCTCGCCGCCCAGCACCAGAAACGGCTTGCCATCGACGAGCAGCTGGGTGCCCGGGCCGGCTTTCACCAGGTGGGGCAGGGTGCTTTGGGCGGGCGCACGCAGCCCGCTCAGGCACAACAGGCAAAGAAGTAGCAGCTTGTTTATCAAAACGCAACAGTTGATTTTTATACGCAGGCCGGTTAGCCAATAGCAGCGGCCGGACCAGCCGGTCCGGCCGCTGCCTGAGCGGGGCTAGTACCCGGGGTTCTGGGTGATTTTGCCGCTGGTGCGGTCAATCTCGGTCTGCGGAATCGGCCGCAGCACGTGGAAATCCCGGATGTTGATGGCGGCGTTGGAGCCGTAGTTGCCGCCGGCCGTGAAGCCGGTGCCCGCCGCGCGCGACACCAGCGCCGGCGAGTAGGCGGTGTTCCGCACCCGCGGCAGCAGCTGGCCGGTGCGCTTCAGGTCGTACCAGCGGGTGTATTCGCCGCAAAGCTCGCGGGCGCGCTCATCCAGAATAAAGTTGAGGTTGACCTGGGCGCTGGTGATTTCCATGGCCGTGGTGCGGCCGGCGGCGGCGGCGCGGCGGCGCACCACGTTGAGGTAATCGCGGGCCTGGGTGGTGTTGTTCAGATAGAAATAGGCCTCAGCCGCAATCAGATAGGTTTCGGCCAGGCGGTACACGATGTTGGGTCGCGTCGAGAAGCCGTTCACCGACGTGCGGGCCCGGCTGTCGAACTTGTTCATCGTCGGGAAATATTCCGTGGTGTACTGGTTGGGCTGCACCACCACGTAGGGCGCGGGCTGGCGGGCAGCAATCTGGGCCAGGCGGGCCGCCGACAGCTGCCGGCCGGGGTACCACACCGACGTATCGCCGGTCATGGCCCGGCTGCTGCCGGCATTGGCCCCGGGCGAGTTCACGCGGTACACCGTGGTGAACCACTTGTTGTAGCGCGTATCGGTGGTGCGCAGGGCCGCGTCTGTTTCCAGGGCGGTGCCGCTGGCATCGCGCAGGATGTACGCGTTTTCGAGGAAGTACGTGGGCACGTGGCGGGCGAAGGGCCGGCCGTTGTTCACGTCGCGGGCCATGTTCGGCATCTTGTCGTAGCGGCTGCGGTACTGGAAGCCCATCACGTTTTCGCCCCCGAAGGTGAAGCCGTCGATGCGGTTGAAGGTGGCATCGCCGCTGAACTGGGCGTTCATGATGACTTCCTTGCCGTTCTCGTTGCCTTCGGCAAACACCGTGGCGGGGTCGGCTTCCAGGCCCAGGCCGTAGCGGCCCTGGTTGTCGATGAGCTCGCGGGAATACTGCGCGGCCAGGGCGTAGTCGGCCGCCGCGCCGGCCGGAATGGCCGTGGCGCGGGTCAGGTACACCTTCGAGAGCAGGTGCAGGGCGGTGGCGCGCGTCACGCGGCCGGGCTGGGCCGGGCGGTCGGCAATGGCGGCCATCGACTCGGTCAGGTCTTTGATAATCTGCGTGTAAACATCCGCCAGCGGAGCCCGCTTAATGTCCGTCGTGGGCGAGTCCACGAAGTTGAGCATGAGCGGCACGTCGCCGAAATCCTGCACCAGAATAAAGTAATACTGGGCCCGCAGCAGCTTGGCTTCGGCCAGCAGCTGCGTGAGGCGGGCCGGGGCAATGCCGCTGGCGGCCGGGCCGTACTTCAATACGCCGTTGGCGTTGTTAATCTGCTGGTAGCATACGGTCCAGATAAACGAGTGCGAGCCGTCGTTCACGGGCGTCAGGGCGTTGTTGTCGTAGTCGCTCAGGCCGCTGCTGGCCGAGATGCCGGTCGTCCACAGGTCGGTGCCGGCTTCGGTGGTGAAGGTGCCCGAGTCGTTGCCGTAAATCTGGCGCAGGCCCGAGTACACGCCGGTCACGCCGGCCTCCACGCCCTGCGGCGTTTGCAGGAAAGCCGGCGTGAGCACCGACTGCGGGTTTTCGTCCAGGAAGTTCTTATTGCAGCTCGTCGCCGACAGCAGGACGGCCGTGCTCAGCGTAGCTATTACAATCTTTTTCATATCAGTGAAGCGCGGGGCGCTGAAAAAACAATGGGTGAATGGGTAAATGGGTAGATGGGTGAATGGGTGATGTCGGCGAATGCGTAAAAGCGGCTAAGCCAGCCTTCACGCATTCGCCCATTCACCCATTGACTTAAAAGCCCAGGTTGACGCCCACGATGAAGGAGCGGGTCACGGGGTAGTTGCTGCCGCCCTGGAAGGAGATGTTGGCCGCCGTGGTGCCCTGCGACGAGTCGAAGCGCGACGAGTACGACAGCGCATCGGGGTCGATGGCCTTGTTGCGCTGGAAGTACTTGTCGGCCGCCCAGATGTAGGGATTCTGCACCTGCACGTAGATGCGGGCCGAGCTCATGAAGGCCGACTTGGCCCAGGCCGCCGGAATGGTGTAGCCCAGGTCGATGCTGCGCACTTTGATGAACGTGCCGCTGTGGTAGCCCAGCGTCGAACCGTAGGTGGGCCACTCGTTGGGGCGGGTGCTCTGGTCGGGCTGCGGGTACTCGTTGCTGGGGTTGGTGGGCGTCCAGTAGTCGAAGTTCAGCTGGTTGCGGCGGCCGGTGTTGGTGGCGTAGTAGCTGGGGCCGAAGGAGTACGGGTCCACCACGGTAGCGCCCACGCGGGTGAGGGCCACAATGGTCATGTCGAAGCCTTTGAACTTGAAGCGGTTGGTGAGGCCGGCCTCAAACTTGGGCTGGCGCGAGCCAATCACCTGGCGGTCGCTGGCGTCAATCTTGCCGTCGTTGTTCACGTCTTCCACCTTAATCTGGCCCGGCTTCGAGCCGTACTTGCGCGCCAGGTCGGCCTCCGAGGTCTGCCAGATGCCGAGCTTCTTGTAGTCGTAAATCACGTAGAGCGGCTGGCCGATGAAGCGCTGGTTGCCCACGTCGTCGCGCGGGGTGCCGTCGGGGTTGTACGAGTTCAGGTCGAGCACTTTCTCGCGGTTCACGGTGAAGTTCCAGTCGGTGCTCCACTCAAAGCCGCCGGGGTTGGCCGAGCGCACGTTGGCCGTGGTCAGCGACAGCTCGATGCCGCGGTTCTGGGTCTGGCCGGCGTTAATCAGCACCTGGCTGTAGCCGCTGGTGGTGGGCAGGGCGTAGGGCAGCAGCAGGTCAGAAGTGCGCTGCTGGTACACCTCCACGCTACCCGTAATGCGGTTGTCGAGGAAGCCGAAGTCCAGGCCCACGTTGGTGGTGGTGGTGTATTCCCAGCCCAGGTCGGGGTTCGGAATGGTGCCCGGCACCACGCCCACCGCGCCGGTGCTGCCGTAGTTGTAGGCGCCCTGGCCGATGCCGGTCAGCAGCAGGCCCTGGGTCTGGTAGGGGTTGATGGCGGTGCTGCCCACGCGGCCCAGGCTGGCGCGCAGCTTCAGCACGCTCAGCCAGTCCTGGCCTTTCAGGAAGTTCTCGTTGGCAATGTTCCAGGCCACGGCGGCCGAGGGAAACAGCTTGGTTTTGTTGCCGGCCGCCAGGCGCGACGACCGGTCGATGCGCGCCGTGAGCGTGGCCGAATAGCGGTTATCGAACGAGTAGTTGATGCGGCCCATGTACGACTCCAGCGCCCAGTCGACGGGCTGCGTGGAGTTGTTCACGCCGGTGGGCGTGCCCGCGCCCAGGTTGGTGTTGAGCTGGTAGTTGGCCAGCGTGTTCTGCACCGCGCCCCGGAAGCCGTCGGTGTGGAAGGTCTGCCGGCTGTAGAGGGCCGTTACGCCCAGGTCGTGCTTTTCGGCAAACGTGCGGTTGTAGGTCAGGATATTCTCTGCCAACAGGTTATAAGAGATGGCCGAAGCACTGGCGGCCGCGTTCACGCCCCCCCCCTGCTGCGGGGTGATGGAGCCGTAGAAGCTGTCGTCGGCCTGGCTGCGGCCATCGAGGCCCACGTTGAGGCGGTAGTCCAGCCCGGGCAGAATGTTCACCTGCCCATACAGGCTGTTGAAGGTGCGCAGGCGGCGGCGGCGGTCCAGGTGGGCATCCGGCACGTACAGCGTCAGCGGGTTCGAGCCGGCGTTGTCGCCGTTGGGGTAGAGCACCAGCTGCCCGTCGGGCCCGTAGGCCGAGGCCAGGGGGCTGGTGGTGATAATCTGGTTCAGCACGTTCACGTTCGGGTCCTTCTCGTCGGTGAAGGTGTTGAGGCTGTTCACCCCGATTTTCACCCGCCCCCCGATTTTCTGGTCGAGGGTGCCCCGCACCGAGTAGCGCTCGAAGCGCTGCACCGGCACAATGCCGGTTTCGTCGTAGTAGCCCAGCGAGGCCGAGTACTGCGTGTTGTCGGTGCCGCCGCTCACGCCCAGGGTGTGGTTCTGGATGTGGCCTTTTTGCAGCAGCAGGCTCTGGTAGTCGGTGGTGTTGCCGGCGGCGTAGTTGGCGCGCTCGTCGGTGGTCAGGAAGGTGGGCGAAGCGGGGTCGTAGGTGCCGTTGGCCGAGCCGGCCCGGTAGGCTTCGAGCTTGTAGTTGTAGTACTGCTGGCCGTTCTGAATGTCGAACTTGCCGTAGGCCTGCTTCATGCCGTAGTAGCCGCTGTAGGTGGCCCGGGCCGCGCCGCTCTTGCCGCGCTTCGTGGTGATGAGGATAACGCCGTTGGCCCCGCGCGCCCCGTAAATGGCGGTCGAGGAGGCGTCTTTCAGCACCTCCACGCCCGTCAGGTCGTCGGGGTTCAGGTCGTTGATGCTGCCGTCGTAGGGCACGCCATCCACCACGAGCAGCGGGTCGTTGGAGCCCGACAGCGAGCGGTTGCCCCGGATGCGGATGGTGGGCGTCTGGCCCGGCGAGGTGCCGTTGCTCGAAATGTTGATGCCCGCCGCCCGGCCCTGCAGGGCCTGGGCCACGTTGGCCACCGGCACGTCGCGCAGCGCCTGCTCATCCACCGACGAGATGGCGCCCGTCACCTGGCTTTTCTTCTGGGTGCCGTAGCCCACCACCTGAATTTCGCTCAGCGACTGCGCTTCCGTAGTCAGGGTGGCATTCACATTGCCCGAAGCGCCTACCGGCACTTCCTTCTTTTCATAACCAATCGAGCTGATGACCAGCGTGGTGCTGCCCGCCGGCACGCTCAGCGAATACTCGCCCGCCGCGTTGGTGGTGGCCCCGATGGTGGTGCCTTTCACGATGACGGTTACCCCCGGCAACGTCTCGCCCGATTCGGACTTGATGGTGCCCGATACGGTGCGGCCGGCCTGCGCCCAGGCTGCGCCGGGAAGCATGGCGCCCAATAGCAGCGCCGCCCCCAGGCTGGGAATCCAGCGCCGTTCCCGGCGTGGCGCAATGACAGATAAATGTGCTTGCATGGTTATGAGTGGGTTTTGAGTGGTGGGTATGTAGTTAGTGGTTAGTGTTTAAGGATTAATGGCTGGTAGTGAATGGGCCTGCTCGCGCGGGAGGAAAGCTCATTAATTCATTGGCCGTTAATCATTAATCATTAAATCAGAAGCCGATGGAGTTGCCGCCGTCCACGGGCAGCGAGGCCCCGGTGATGTAGCGGGCGGCATCGGAGGCCAGGAAAACGGCCGCGTTGCCGATGTCTTCGGGCTGGCCGAACTTGCCCATGGGCGTGCGGCGCATGGCGCGGTCGCGGCGGTCGGGGTCGGAGTTCATGGCCGTGCGGCTCATGGCCGTTTCGATGAAGCCCGGCGCAATGGCATTCACCCGCACGCCGTGGCCCGAAAACTCGGAGGCCAGCACCTTCACCATGCCCTCCACCGCCGACTTGGAGGCCGCGTAGGCCACCACGCGGTCGATGCCGTAGTAGGCCGCCATCGAGGAAATCATCAGAATCACGCCCTGCTGGCGGGCCACCATGCGGCTGGCGCAGGCGCGGGTGAGGGCAAACACCGAGTGCAGGTTGGTGTGCAGAATGCGGTTGAAATCCTCGTCGGTTACTTCCAGGGCGGGTTTTTTGAGGTTGATGCCGGCGTTGTTCACCAGAATGTCGAGCGGGCCGTGGGTGGCTTCCACTTCGGCCACCAGGGCGTCGATGGCCGACAAATCGGTCACGTCGTTCACCACGTACTGCACCGCTTCGCCGATGGACGCGGCCGCCTCGCGCAGCACCGCCTCGCGCCGCCCCGTGATGATGACCGTGGCCCCGGCCTCGGCCATGCACTGCGCAATGGCCAGCCCGATGCCCGTGCCGCCGCCGGTTATCAGCGCCAGCTTGCCATCGAGCGTGAACGCATCGGCGTGCCGCTGCTGGGCTTCGGTAATAACGGCTTCGGCGTGGCCGTTCTGGCCGTTGGAGGAGGAGTGGTTTTTCATATCAAGAGCAGGTTTTGCAGAGCTGACTTATTTGAGCTGGTAGAGGTCGACCAGGGTTTTGACGTCGGCCAGGGTGCGCGTGGGCGGCACAAACGGGGCCGGAATGGGCTGCCTGGCGTGCGTCTGGAAGTAGAGCACGCAGGCATCGCGCCACCACAGGGCCTCGCGTCGCTGGATGGCGAGCCGGGCGGCCACGTCGGCGTGCAGGGCGGGGTCCACGGCGGGCCGGGCGGCAGCCCACTGCTGCTGCATCCAGGTCACGGAATCGGCGCCGGTGTAGTAGCGGGTCACCAGCTCGTGCCAGAGGGTGCGGCCGGTGCTGAGCGGCTGCTGCCAGCCCACGTGGTGGAACCAGAGCAGGTAGTTGAGCGGGCAGGTGTTGGCGTCGCCCCACTGCGTCTGCACGCCGGGCGAGTAGAGGCTGAGGGCGTTGGAACCCGTGGCGGTGCGGTCGAACCCCAGCCCTTCCGCGTCGGCTTTGTGGTAGTACACGGCGGTCCAGTCGGGGCGGCCGGCCTCGGCCAGCCAGGGCTCGGGCCCGTAGTGAATGTTCTGGCCCATGATGTGGTGCAGGCCCAGCGGCGTGGTGTAGCGCACGTAGATGTCGCGCGACTTGTCCATCATATTCACGATGGTGGCCACGGCCTGGCGCTCGCGGGTCAGCGTCATCCTGGTCCACTCCGTGGCAATGGCCTTCGACGTCAGCGTGTAGTCCCAGGCCAGGCGGCCGAAGGCGTACCAGTTGGCCTGGCCCATGGGGTGGCCGGTCCAGTTGCGGTCGGAGCCGATGTTGGCCACGCCCGCGATGCCGCTGAGGCGGTGCTGGTCGAGGCTGCCGTCCACCACCCGGGCCACCGTCGAGCCGGGGCCTTTCACCTGCGTGTCCGAGTCGAGGCATTCTTTGAACAGCGGCGCCAGGTACACCAGGTGCGAAGCGAAGCCGAGGTACTCCTGCGTAATCTGCACCTCCAGCACCAGCGGCGTTTTGGGCATGGCCCCAAACAGCGGGTGGAAGGGCTCGCGGGCCTGAAAATCAATCGGGCCGTTCTTCACCTGCACCAGCACCCTGGGCGAAAACTGCCCGTCGAGCGGCTTAAACTCCTCGTAAGCCTGCTTGAACCGGTCGGCGCTGCCGGCCTTGTACACGAAGGCGCGCCACATCACAATGCCGTCGTGGGTGCCCAGGGCGGCGGCCAGCATGTTGGCGCCGTCGGCGTGGGTGCGGCCGTAGTCCTGCGGGCCGGGCTCCCCTTCCGAGTTGGCCTTCACCAGAAAGCCGCCGAAATCCGGAATCTCCTGGTAAATCTCCCCGGTCTTGGCGGCCCACCATTTTTTTACGTCCGCATCGAGCGGGTCGGAGGTTTTCAGGCCGCCAATCACCTTCGGCGCCGCCCAGAACACCGACAGGTACACCCGGATGCCATAAGGCCGCAGCACGCCCGCCAGCGCCTTCACCTTCTGGAGGTATTCGGCCGTGAGGTAGCGGGCGCTGGCATTCACGTTGTTGATGGCCACGCCATTGATGCCAATCGAGGCATTGGCGCGGGCGTAGTCGGTGTAGCGCGGGTCGAGGCGCTGGGGCAATTCATACCACTTCCAGATGCTGGAGCCCGCGTAACCGCGCTCCACCGTGCCGTTGGGGTTGTCCCAGTGGTTGAGCAGGCGGTACTGAATGCGCGGGCTGCTGCTCAGGTTCAGCGCCGCAACGGATTGGCCGGTTTGCAGGTGCCGCAGCAGCGCAAACACGCCGTAGAGCACGCCCGCCCCGCTCCTGCCCGTCACCACAAGGTTGCGGCCCCGCGTCGAAATGCGGTAGCCCTCCCGGCTATCGGAGCTACCGGAAACGTTTGCAGATGGGTCTATCGAAAGCAGAATGCCCCGCTTAGTACCGCCCTCCGCTTTCGCCACTACCGGCACCGGCTGGCCCAGCAGGCCCTGCAAGCCGCGCTGCAGCTCGGCAGCCGCCGTTTTCAGTACCGCATCGGCGCCATTGCTGGCAATGAACTGCGCGGCGGCGCGGTACTGCGCCCGCTGGCCGGCATCGGCCACCAGGTCGTACTTCAGCCACAGGCGGTAGCCGTCGTCGGCCCGGCAGAGGGGCACGGCGCCAACGAATACCAGCAAAAGCAGCAGTGACCGGAGGAACATTGGGGGGGTGGGAATTTTGGGGGAGGACGGTTAGGCGTAGAATAGGGCTTCGCGGCGGGTGGGCGGCGCGGCATCGGCCGCCAGGCTTCGGCGAATGCCGTATTCCAGGCCGCGCAGCTCGGCCAGCCCGCGCAGGCGGCCGATGGCCGAGTAGCCGGGGTACGTTTTCTTGTTGAGGTCGTCGAGCATCTGGTGGCCGTGGTCGGGGCGCATGGGAATGGCGGTTTCGCCCGCGCCGCTGGCGGCGCGGCGCTGCTCTTCCAGCACCAGCTCGCGCACCACGGCGTACATGTCCACGTCGCCCTCCAGGTGGTCGGCTTCGTGGAAGTTACGCGGGTTTTCCTCGCGCTTGGTGGCCCGCAGATGGATGAAGTGAATGCGCGAAGCAAACTGCCGGGCCAGGGCGGCCAGGTCGTTATCGGCCCGCACGCCCAGCGAGCCCGTGCAGAACGTGAGGCCGTTGGCCGGCACGTCGCAGGCCGCAAACAGGGCCGCCAGGTCGTCGGCGGTGCTCACCACGCGGGGCAGGCCCAGCAGCGGATAGGGCGGGTCGTCGGGATGGATGCAGAGGCCGATGCCCAGCTCCTCGGCCACCGGCGCCACCTCGCCGATGAAGTAATGCAGGTTGGCGCGTAAGGTGGCGGCATCAATCGCGGCGTACTCATTGAGCAGGTTCTGGAAGCCGGCCAGCTCAAACGCCTCTTCCGAGCCGGGCAGGCCCAGCAACACGGTATCCGTGAGCGTGGCAATTTCCTCGGCGCTCATTTGCGCAAACTGCTGGCGGGCCGCTTCTGCCACGGCCACGTCGTAGTCGGCGGCCGCGCCCGGGCGCTTGAGAATGCAGAGGTCGAACACCGCGAAGTCCTGCCACACGAAGCGCAGCGCCCGCGAGCCGTCCGGCATTTCGTAGCGGATGCTGGTGCGCGACCAGTCCAGCACGGGCATAAAGTTGTAGCACACCGTGCGAATGCCGCAGGCCGCCAGGTTGCGCAGCGACGTCTTGTAGTTCGCGATATAAAGCTCACGCGCGGGCAGGCCTTTTTTAATGGCTTCGTGCACCGGCAGGCTCTCTACCACGGCCCAGTGCAGGGGCGTGTGGGTGGCATTGTCGGCGGCAATCAGCTGCTGGCGGGCCTGGATATCACCCACCGGCCACACCTCCCCCACGGGCAGCTGGTGCAGCGCCGTCACCACGCCCGCACACCCGGCCTGACGAATATCGAACAGCGAAACCGGGTCTTGAGGCCCGAACCAGCGCATGGCATGCAACATCTGATGTTGGTCGAAAAATGCAATTTGTACTCAACCTATACCAAACTACCCGTTCCAATACCGTAAATGCGGTTGATAGGTCGTTTAGCGAACTTGCTATCGAATGTATAGCCAAATCCACCGAATTGATTCAGGCAAAATCGGCCAAATTTGAAAGAAATCGCAACAAAACTATCGGCATCGTTTCCGGAAACGATGCCGATAGAAAACTTTTTGATTTAACACCGTAAAAATTTTTTTCTCCTTTATCTTTGAGTGAGTCCTCACATCAAAAGCATCGAAACAGCTGATTAGGGGCTATTTTATAAATTAAATCCTATTTCAATGGCAACCTGCGTTAAGTGCAAGCTTTCGGACTCGGTGTTGAAGGCGGGGTTTGTGCGGGGGCGGCAGCGCTACCTGTGCAAGTCCTGCGACTACCACTTCACCGAGGAGAAAACCGGCCCCATCCCGGACCGCCGCCGCACCCAAACCACCATTGGCGATGTGGCCAAGGCCGTGGGCGTGGCTTCGTCCACGGTATCGCGGGCGCTCAACGGGCACACCGACATCAGCCCCGTCACCCGCCAGGCCATTCTTGATGCCGCCCGCCAGCTCGACTACCAGCCCAACCTGCTGGCCCAAAGCCTCAAAAGCCGCGAAACCCACACCCTGGGCGTACTGATTCCGGACCTGGAGCGGCCGTTTTTTGCCACGGCGGTGAGCGGCATTCAGGCCGTGGCCACGGAGGCGGGCTACCGGGTAATGATTTGCCAGTCGAAGGAGTCGTACCGCACCGAGGTGAGCAACGTGCAGGCCCTGGTAGCCAGCCAGGTCGATGGCCTGCTCATCTGCCATTCCCGCGAAACCGAAAACTTCGACCACGTAAAGCCCAGCGCCTGCCGGGGCATTCCGGTGGTGCATTTCGACCGCGTGAGCAACGAGGTGGACAGCGCCAAGGTCATTCTGGACGACTGGAACGGGGCTTTTAATGTAACGGAGCACCTCATTCAGCAGGGTGCCCGGCGCATTGCCATCCTGGCCGGGCCCGAGTCGCTGCTCATCAGCCGCAACCGCCTGGCGGGCTACCAGCACGCGCTGAAGCGCTACGGGTTTGCCCTGCGCCCGGAATACGAGGTGCACATCGAGTTTCAGCCCGTCGAGGCGGAGGCAGCCCTCGATGCCTGGCTGGCCCTGCCCGAGCCGCCCGACGCCATTTTCGCCATCAACTACACCAATGCGTTCGACCTGCTGGTGGCCCTGAAAAAGCGCGGCCTGCGTGTGCCGCGCGACATGGCCGTGGTAGGTTTTGGCGATGAGTTTATGGCCGCCATGATTGAGCCGGGCCTCACCACCGTTGACCTGCATCCCTACCGCATTGGCCAGCAGGCGGCCCGCCTGTTTCTGGAGCAGGTGCAGCAGAAGGAGAATTTTCAGCCGCGCACGTTCGTGATTTCCGGCGACCTGATTATCCGGCAGTCGTCGTTGAAAGGCGAAGGCGACCTGTTTCGCCTGAGTATTTAGAGAGCCACTGGCCTGGCTCCTGAAGCGGCGGGCTATTGGCATGGCCCCGTGCCGGGGCTGCCGCTATCTTTGCCCGGGCCTGGTGCCCGGCGGTGCAGTGTGCCCCGGCGCCCGCTTGCTGTCTCTTTGCTGGTGCCCGAGCCACAGCTGCCGCTTGTGGGCCAATGGCATACTGCTGCCGGTTTAATCTTCTTCGCCCGTGGCAATTCGACGCCCCCGCCCTCATCTGCTCCGCTCGGCGCTGGCTGTTGCAGCCCCCGCCCCCGCTTTGTTCCTGCTGCGCTGGCTGCTGATTTGCAGCCTGGTGGGCGGGCTGGCGGGCACGGCCTCGGCGGGCTTTCTGGTGGCGCTGGACTGGGCGACCAGCTGGCGCGAAGCCCATGCCTGGATTATCTGGCTGCTGCCCCTGGGCGGTTTTATCATCGGCGCCAGCTACCATTACTGGGGCGAAAGCGTGGTGAAGGGCAATAACCTGCTGCTGGAGGAAATTCACTCGCCGCGCAATACCGTGCCGCTGCGCATGGCGCCGCTGGTGCTGTTCGGCACCCTGGCCACGCACCTGTTCGGCGGCTCGGCGGGCCGCGAGGGCACGGCCGTGCAAATGGGCGGCACCCTCGCCGACCAGCTCACGCGCTGGCTGGGCCTGCGCCCGCCCGACCGCCGGATTCTGCTTATTGCCGGCATCAGCGCGGGCTTTGCCTCGGTGTTCGGGACGCCGCTGGCGGGGGCCGTGTTCGGGCTGGAAGTGCTGCTCATTGGCTCGCTGCGCTACGACGCCATCGTGCCCAGCTTTCTGGCCGCCGCCATTGCCGACCTCGTGACGCGGGCCTGGGGCGTGGGGCACACGCACTACCCGCAGCTGGCCGCGCCGCCCGTTGCGCCGGTACCGCTGCTGCTGGCGGTGGGCGCGGGCGTGCTGTTCGGGCTCACGGCGCGGGGGTTTGCCAGGCTCACACACGCCGTAGCGCATCAGTTCCGGCGCATTGCCTACCCGCCGCTGCGGCCCGTGGTGGGCGGCGCGCTGGTGGCGCTGGCCGTGGCCGCGCTGGGCACCACCCGGTACATCGGGTTGGGCATTCCCACCATCGTGGCTGCGTTTCAGGCCCCGCTCCCATCCCAGGATTTCGCCCTGAAGCTGGTCCTGACGGCCCTCACGCTGGGCTGCGGCTTCAAAGGCGGCGAGGTGACGCCGCTGTTTTTCATTGGCGCGGCGCTGGGCTCGGCCCTGGCGCTGGTGCTGCCGCTGCCGGTGGCGCTGCTGGCGGGCATGGGCTTCGTGGCCGTGTTTGCGGGCGCGGCCAACACGCCGCTGGCCTGCACGCTGATGGGCATGGAGCTGTTTGGCGCGTCGGCGGGCGTGTACCTGGGGCTGGCCTGCGTGGCGGCCTACCTATTTTCGGGGCACTCGGGCATTTACAGCGCCCAGGCGATTGGGGAGGCCAAGCATTCGCGCTTTGACCGGGCACAGGGCCGACAGGTTGATGAAATCTAGGTAAAAGCCTGTCATCCTTCGCGGTGCTCAGGATGACAGGCTTGCTCGTTATCGCGGAGCCTCTACCAGCGCCGTGTCCTCTGCTGCGGCCTTGTGCTCGGGCGAGCCCAGGTAATTGCCGTAGCCCACCACCACGGTGGAGAGCACCACGGCAATGATGCCCAGCGTGACCGTGCGCATGGTGGTGCGGTTGGCCCCGCGCCACTCGTGCAGCACGAGGCCCCACATGCTGCTGAAGGCAATGATGAAGGCCATGTGCAGCGTCCAGCCCGAGAAGCGGTAAGCCCCCATCTTGCTGTCGCCCATGCCGTAGAAGAAGAACTGGAAGTACCACGTGGTGCCGGCCAGCGCGCAAAAAATGATGTTGCGCAGCGCCGGGTACGAGGGGTTCAGATAGTCGGTGTAAGTCTTGTTCTTGAGGTTGAGGTAGATGCACCAGATGGCGTTGGTGGTGAGGCCGCCGGCCAGGATGATGACCAGAATGGCGTTATTCACAAACAGCGGATTGGTGCCGTTGGCCTCGGCCAGCTTGGCAATGGGCTGCCCGGCCGTGAGGCCGAACGAGAAGCAGGCGCTCATGATGCCCGAGAATACGGCCACCATCAGGCCCTTTTTCAGGTCGAATTCGGCAATGGATTCCTGCTTCTGCTCCTGGGTCAGGGTCTTTTCCTTCAGCAAACCGGCCCGGCCGCAAATCAGAATGCCCAGCACGCACACGCCCAGCCCCAGCACAATGTAGCGGCCCGAAGCCGTGCCCAGCAGCTCGCCCATCTTGCCCTCGTAGATGGGCGGCACCAGCGTGCCAAACACCGCGCACAGCCCCAGCGTGACGGCCATGCCCAGCGACAAGCCCAGATACCGCATGGCCAGCCCGAAGGTGAGCCCGCCCGTGCCCCACAGGATGCCCCAGAAATAGGCCCACGCAATGGTCGAGTTATCCGCCTGGTGCAGCACGTCGAACAGGTGCGGCACGGTGAGGTAGCCCAGCACCCACGGCGCCACCAGCCAGCTCACGATGCCGCCCACCAGCCAGTAGCTTTCCCAGGCCCAGCCGCTCACCTTCTTATAAGGCAGGTAAAAACTGCCGGAGGCAAAGCCGCCCAGCGCATGAAGGATAACTCCCCAGATTACAGCCATAGCAATGTTGATTTTGAGCAAAGCTGCCCGGTAAGTGAGTGCAAACCCTCCTGTGCTCTCCTGAACGCGAAAGTAGCGCGGACCTGGCAGTCCGCGACCTCAGCAAAACCCGAATGGCGCGGGGGCACGGCCGGCCAGGTCCGCGCTGCTTTCGGCTACACACAACCTTAACAACTTTTTACGAGCGAAGCAGGAGAGTGCAGGATGTGACCGGCCTGCCACTCCGGCACCTTTGTAGCAAGCAAAATCAATCCTGTTTTCTGGTTAACAGCAACCGAAACCCCATCATGGAAAAAACCCTCACTTTCCAGCACGTCAGCTACCTCTGGGACGAAGCCAAAGCCGCCGAGCTGGCCGGCGATGAAGTAGCCCTTTTCCTCTACCGCTCCAACCTGCTCGGCGCCGACCTGCGCCTGACCAACTACGCCGGCGGCAACACCTCCTGCAAAATTCAGGAAACCAACCCTGTGACCGGCGAAGCCGCCGAAGTAATGTGGGTGAAAGGCTCCGGTGGCGACATCGGCACCCTGACCCGCTCGGGCTGCGCCAACCTCTACGTAGAAAAGCTGCACCAGCTGAAAAACCGCTACCGCGGCCTGGAGTTCGAAGATGAGATGGTGGGCCTGTTCGAGTACTGCCTCTTCGACCCCAAGTGCGCCACGCCCAGCATCGATACCCCGCTGCACGGCCTGCTGCCCTTCAAGCACATCGACCACCTGCACCCCGACGCCCTGATTGCCATCGCGGCCAGCAAGGACGGCGAGCAAATTATGCACGAAATCTGGGGCGACACCATGGGCTGGCTGCCCTGGCAGAAGCCGGGCTTCGACCTCGGTTTGCAGCTCGAAAAAATTGTGGCCGAAAACCCCGGCCTGCGCGGCGTCATCCTCGGCGGCCACGGCCTGTTTACCTGGGGCGACACGTCGTACGAGTCGTACCTCAACACCCTGGAGGTGATTGAGCAGGCCGCTACCTACCTCGAAGCCAACTACGGCAAGAAAGCCCCGGTTTTCGGCGGGGTGAAGCGTGAGCAGCCCCTCGACGCCGCCGGCCGCCGCGCCGCCGCCGCCGCCGTGATGCCCGTGCTGCGCGGCCTGGCCAGCAGCCAGCGCCGCATGCTGGGCCACTACACCGACGATGCCCGCGTGCTCGAATTCGTGAACTCGCACGACCTCGCCCGCCTCGCCGCCAAAGGCACCTCCTGCCCCGACCACTTCCTGCGCACCAAAATTCGCCCGCTCGTGCTCGACGCCGACGTAATGAACGGTGACGCGGCCAGCGTAAAAACCTACCTGGAAGCACAGTTCGAAGCCTACCGCGCCGACTACGCCGCTTACTACGAGCGCAGCAAGCACCCGAACTCGCCCGCCATGCGCGACGCCAACCCGGTTATCATTTTGTGGCCCGGCGTGGGCTTGTTCTCCTTCTCGAAAGACAAGCAGACCGCCCGCGTAGCCGCCGAGTTCTACACCAACGCCATCAACGTGATGCGCGGCGCCGAAGCCGTGAGCACCTACCAGGGCCTGCCCGAGCAGGAAGCCTTCAACATCGAATACTGGCTGCTGGAAGAAGCCAAGCTGCAGCGCATGGCCCCGCCCAAAGCCCTCTCGGGCAAGGTGGCCTACGTGACGGGCGGCACCGGCGGCATCGGCAAAGCCATCTGCGAGGAGCTGCTGAAGTTCGGCGCCTGCGTGGTGGCCGTCGACCGTGACCGGCTGGAAGAAACCCAGGCCGACCTGCGCAAGCAATTCGGCAAGGACAGCACCATCACCGCGCCCATCGAAGTGACCAGCGCCGAGAGCATTGCCGAGTCGCTACGCGCCGGCATTCTGCAGTTCGGCGGCGTCGACATCATCGTGAACTGCGCCGGCCTCTCGATTTCGAAGCCGCTGGCCGACACCACGCAGGCCGACTGGGACATCCTGAACGACGTGCTCGTGAAGGGCCAGTTCCTGGTGAGCCAAGCCGCCGTGACCATCCTGCGCCAGCAGGCCCTGGGCGGTGATATCGTGAACATTGCCAGCAAAAACGGCCTCGTGGCCGGCCCCAACAACGTGGCCTACGGCACGGCCAAAGCCGCGCAGCTGCACATGAGCCGCCTGCTGGCCGCCGAATTGGGCGGCGACAAAATCCGCGTCAACACCGTGAACCCGGATGCCGTGCTGCGCGGCTCCAAAATCTGGGAAGGCGACTGGGCCGCCGGCCGCGCCAAGGCCTACGGCATCTCGGTGGAAGAGCTGCCCGCGCACTACGCCAAGCGCACGCTGCTGGGCGAGGAGCTGCTCTCCGAAGACATCGCCAAAGCCGTGCGCGTGTTCGTGGATGGCTCGCTGAGCAAATCGACCGGCAACGTGCTGAACGTGGACGGTGGCGTGGCCATGGCCTTCGTGCGCTAATCGTCGGGTTTGACGGTTTCAGCAGTTAATTGAACGTCATGCTGAGCGCAGTCGAAGCATTGCTGCCGCAATAGTAAGTAATTACTTGCGCGGCAGGAATGCTTCGACTGC
Organism: Hymenobacter daeguensis; assembly: GCF_054780555.1. Lineage (NCBI taxonomy): Bacteria > Pseudomonadati > Bacteroidota > Cytophagia > Cytophagales > Hymenobacteraceae > Hymenobacter > Hymenobacter daeguensis. The sequence goes on along the minus strand of NZ_BAAGWC010000004.1, from coordinate 113,602 downwards.
GCTCGGCATGACGTTCTGTTTTCAGCGGGATTTTGCGGGCCAGTCACCTATCTATCCCGCACCTATCCGCTGGCATTGCGGAAAAAGCTACATTTGGGTAACGCTCCGCGTTTTTTTCATCTCCCACCTTCTTCTTTGCGCTGCTGAATTTCGCCGCTTCCATCCGGGTTATCTCTCGTAGAAAAGCATGAAATCACACGACTCGCCCACCACCTCCGGGATGTACCAACTTCAACTGAAACCGCTCGATAAAACCCCGAAGTACAAGCAGATTGTGCAGTCGGTCATCATGGACATCGAGCGTGGCGTGCTGAAAAACGGCGACCACCTGCCCAGCATCAGCGAGCTGAGCGTGGAGCACTACCTGGCCCGCGATACCGTGGAAAAGGCCTACCGCGAGCTGCGCGAGCGGGGTTTCATTACCTCGGTGCAGGGCAAGGGATACTACGTGGAAGCCAGCGACACCTCGAAACTGAAGATTCTGCTGGTCTTCAACAAGCTCAGCTCCTACAAAAAGGAAATCTACTACGCCTTCCTCGAAACCCTCGGCGACCGCGCCACCGTCGACCTGCAGATTCACCACTACAACGTGAACCTGTTTCAGGAAATCATCGAGAAAAATCTCGGCAAGTACAACTACTACGTGGTGATGCCGCACTTCACCCTGGACACGCCCAAGGAGCAGTCGCGCGCCATCCTCAATACCATTCCCAGCCAGGAGCTGGTGCTGCTCGATAAGGACATTCCGGAGCTGACCCACGACTGCCTGCGCGTGTTTCAGGATTTCGACAAGGACATTTTCAACGCCCTGGAAAGCTCCGAGGACCTGCTCGAAAAATACTCCCGCCTGGTGCTGGTGCTGCCCTCCGATGCCAACCACCCCGAGGAGCTGCCGTGGGGCTTCCGCTCCTTCTGCCTGATGCGCAACAAGGAATTCGCGGTGGTTGAAAACGCCAAGAATGAAGTGGTGCAGGCCGGCACCGCCTACGTGGTCATCCGCGAAACCGACCTGGTGGAGCTGGTGAAGAAAATCCGCCAGACCAGCTACCTGCTGGGCCGCGAAGTGGGCATCATTTCCTTCAACGAAACGCCCCTGAAAGAGCTGCTGAACATGACGGTGATTACCACCGACTTCGTGGCCATGGGCAAAACCGCCGCTACCCTGCTGCTGGAAAAGCAGCGCGTGAAGGTGAAGAACCCGTTCTACACCATTCGGCGCGGGTCGCTGTAGGAACGATGTAGAGACGCGACACTTCGCGTCTCGTCGTTGCTGACGTTATTATCACTGCGCAACGGTTCTGGTCGTTCAACGAGGAGACGCGAAGTATCGCGTCTCTACATCGTTCAGACCTCACCCAAACTTTCCCTCACAAACAGGAGAGACCAGAACAGTTCCCGCTAATAGGAACGGGTAATTTGTTCTACCCATTCAATACCGGACAATATTCCCCAGCCACCTATGTTCTCTGACCAACGCCTTGCCGAACTCAACCAGCCGCTGCTGGCCGACCATAAAACGAATTTCCAGCATCTCGCCGAGTCGCCGGGCTTGCGCCATGCCGACGTGGCGGCGGTGGTCAAAAAGCTGATTGATTTTCAGGTGGCCATTCCGAGTTGGGCGCTGGGCACGGGCGGCACGCGTTTTGGCCGGTTCGCGGCCGGCGGCGAGCCCGCCACGCTGGAAGACAAAATCAGCGACGTGGGCATTCTCCAGGCGCTGAACCGCTCGTCGAACTCCATCTCGCTGCACATTCCGTGGGATATTCCGCAGGACATTCCCGGCCTGCAGCAGCTGCTGAAGGAAAAAGGGCTGGTGATTGATTCGGTGAATTCCAACACCTTCCAGGACCAGAAAGACCAGCCGCAGTCCTACAAGTTCGGCTCGCTGAGCCACACCGATAAGGCCGTGCGCGAGCAGGCCATTCAGCACAACATCGACTGCGTACGCTACGGCCGCGAGCTCGACGCCAAAACGCTGACCATCTGGCTGGCCGACGGCTCCAACTTCCCCGGCCAGTCGCACCTGCGCCGCGCGTTTCTGCGCACGCAGGAGTCGCTGGCGGCCATTTACGAGGCCATGCCGAGCGACTGGACCATGCTGGTGGAATACAAGCCCTACGAGCCCAACTTCTACTCGATGGTGATTCCCGACTGGGGCACCTCGCTGGCGCTGTGCCAGGCGCTGGGCCAGCAGGCGCAAGTATTGGTTGACCTCGGCCACCACCTCCCCAACACCAACATCGAGCAGATTGTGGGCCGCCTGCGGCAGTTCGGCCGCCTGGGCGGCTTCCACTTCAACGGCTCGATGTACGGCGACGACGACCTCACCACCGGCAGCATCAAGCCCTTCCAGCTGTTCCTGATTTTCAACGAATTGGTGGATGCCGCGCTTGACCAATCGGTGCCCGCCGAGGCCGTGGCCTATATGATTGACGCCAGCCACAACGTGAAAGACCCGCTGGAAGACCTCCTGCAATCGGTCGACAACATCCTCTCGGCCTACGCCAAAGCCCTGCTCGTGGACCGCGACGCCCTGGCCGAAGCCCAGGACGCCAACGACGTGGTGCGCGCCGAGGAAATCCTGCGCGACGCCTTCCTCACCGACGTGCGCCCGCTGGTGTCGGAAGCCTACCTGCGCGCCGGCGGCGCCATCCGGCCCCTCGCGGCCTTCCGCGCCGAGGGCGTGCGCGGAAAACTCATTCAGCAACGCGGCAAGCACAGCGTATCGACCGGGCTATGAATCCGACCATTAAAAAGTCAGTCTACGCCGTTTTCGACATCGGCAAGACAAATAAGAAGCTGATTCTCTTCGACGAGGACCAGCAGATTATCAACGAAGAGCTGCACATCTGCACCGATGTGCTGGATGACGACGGCTACCCCTGCGACCACCTGCCCCGCCTCACCGAGTGGGTGCAAACGCACTGGAAGCAGCTCCGCAACCACCCGCACTACACCGTGAAGGGCGTGAACTTCACGGCCTACGGCGCCAGCTGGGTGCACCTCGGGGCCGACGGCCAGCCCATGCTGCCGCTCTACAACTACCTCAAGCCGATGCCGGCCGACATCGAGGCGCAGTTCTATGCCAGCCTGAGTCAGTCGCCGGAAGAATTCGCGGCCGACACCTGCTCGCCGCGCCTGGGTTTGCTCAATTCGGGCCTGCAGCTGTACTGGCTGAAATACGCCAAGCCGGAGAAGTACGCCCAGATTCACACCTCGCTGCACCTGCCGAACTACCTCTCCTACCTGATTTCGGGCGAGAAATTCAGCGACTTCACCTCCATCGGCTGCCATACGGCGCTGTGGGACTACAAGCGCGGCGACTATCACGAGTGGGTGTACCGCGAGGGCATCGACGAGAAGCTAGCGCCCCTCACCCGCGACTCCATCGCCTCGGTGGTCGATGGCATTATGGTGGGCGTGGGTTTGCACGACAGCACCTCCGCCGTGATGCCCTACCTGGCCGAAAATGACGAGCCCTTCGTGCTGGTATCTACCGGCACCTGGTCGGTCACCATCAACCCGTTCAACAGCAACCCGCTCACGCCGGAGCTGCTGCGCCGCGACTGCCTCAGCTTCATGACGCCACGGGGCGAGGCCACCCGCGCGGCCCGCGTATTCCTAGGCCGCGAGCACGACTATCAGGTGGAGCGCATTGCTGCCCACTTCCACGTCAAGCCCGATTTTTACCGCTCCATCGTGCTGGCCCGGCCCTACGACGAGGCTTCGGCCGATTTCCGCCCGGCCTGCATGGCCGGCACCGGCCCCTTCCCCGACCAGCCGGCCGCCGAGTGGGACCTGAGCGGCTTCCGCACCGCGTCGGACGCCTACCAGCACCTCATGCACGGGCTGATTAACATCCTGCTCGAATCCATCCACCTCGTGTGGCAGGGCGAGAAAACCATCTTCGTCGATGGCGGTTTTGCCCGTAATCCGCTCTTCATGCAGACGCTGAGCTGGAACTTCCCGAAGGCGGAAATCCGCACGCTGGAAGTGCCGCAGGCCACGGCGCTGGGTGCCCTGGTGCACCTGGAGCAGGGCGAGGCGCTGAAGAAAACCCAGCCGCTGTTTACCGATGAGGATGACATGCCATTAACGGCAGTGCGGAACGACGTTGCGCCCGTGAGCAAGTAGAATAAGCCGTCTGCGATGTAGAGACGCGACACTTCGCGTCTCCGCGTTACACGACTCTAAAACGTTAGTTGCCATAACTTAACGGCGCTAACGAGGAGACGCGAAGTGTCGCGTCTCTACACCGTTGAGGAGGAAACCGCTAGAATGAAAGTTGCCCTATTCGTCCCCTGCTACATCGACCAGTTCTACCCGCAGGTCGGCATCGCCACGCTGCAGCTGCTGGAAAAGCTGGGCGTGCAGGCGCACTTCCCAGCCCAGCAAACCTGCTGCGGCCAGCCCCTGGCCAACAGCGGCTGCGAGCGCGACGCGCTGCCCATCTACAAGCACTTCGTGGAAACGTTCAGCGACTACGACTACGTGGTGGCTCCGTCGGGGAGCTGCGTGTACCACGTCCGCAAGCACTTCGACAAGCTGGACCAGACGGCCGAGGTGCAGCACGTGCGCGGCGCGGCCTACGACCTGATTGACTTCATCAGCACGGTGCTGAAAGTGGAGGAAATTCCGGGCGCCTTTCCGCACAAAGTGGGCCTACACCTGAGCTGCCACGGCCAGCGCGGCCTGCACCAGGCCAACGAATCGGAAATGACGCCGGTGCGCGACGGCCAGCTCAGCCGCCTGCTGCGCTCCCTCGACGGCCTCGAGCTGACCAACCTCAACCGCAACGACGAGTGCTGCGGCTTCGGCGGCACCTTCTGCGTGAGCGAGGCCGGCATCTCGGCCCGCATGGGCCAGGACCGCGTGGCCGACCACGTCCGCAACGGCACGGAGGTGCTGACGGGCAGCGACATGTCGTGCCTGATGCACCTCGAAGGCATTGTGCGCCGTGCCAAGCTGCCCATCAAAGTGATGCACGCCGCCGAAATTCTGAATGGGGTGCTGGTCAATGGGTGAATGGGCGAATGGCTGAATGGGTGAATGAATTGTTTCGATTGCAAGTATCGAATTAATTCATCCTTTCGGCTCCTCGCCCGATAAACTCATTCACCTATTCAGCCATTCGCCCATTCACCTATTGTTACTATGAACCACGCCACCCGCGCCGACAAGTTTTTGCTGGATGCCGACCGCACCACCTGGCACGACGAAACCCTGTGGTTTGTGCGCGAAAAGCGCGACCGCGCCGCCTACGGCGTGCCCGAGTTTCAGGAGCTGCGCGCGCTGGCGTCCGGCATCAAAGACCACACCCTGAGCCGGCTCGACCTGTATTTGCAGGAGTTTGAAGCCGCTGCCAAGGCCAATGGCGTGCACGTACACTGGGCCGCCGACGCGGCCGAGCACAACGCCATTATTCTCGACATCATTCAGCAGCAGGGCGCCACGCGCATCGTCAAAAGCAAGTCGATGCTGACCGAGGAATGCCACCTGAACCCCTACCTGATAAAGCACGGCATTGAGGTGGTGGATACGGACTTGGGTGAGCGGATTATTCAATTTCGGGACGAGCCGCCGAGCCACATTGTGCTGCCCGCCATTCACCTGAAAAAGGAGGATGTAGGCGATACCTTTTACACGCACTTGGGTACCGATAAGGGCGAAAGCGACCCGCAACGCCTCACCGAGGCAGCACGGCAGCACCTGCGGGCCAAGTTCATTGCGGGCGAAGTGGCCATTTCGGGCGTCAATTTCGCCATTGCCGAAACGGGTGCCGTGGTGGTGTGCACCAACGAGGGCAACGCCGATTTGGGCGTGAATCTGGCCAAGGTGCACATCGCGGCGATGGGCATCGAGAAGATTATTCCGCGCCTCACGGACCTGGGCGTGTTCACGCGGCTGCTGGCGCGGAGTGCCACCGGCCAGCCGGTCACCACCTATACCTCGCATTTCGCCAGGCCGCTGCCGGGCAAGGAAATGCACATTGTCATCGTGGACAATGGCCGCACGCAGCAGCTGGGCCGGCCCGATTTCCGGGCTTCGCTGAAGTGCATCCGCTGTGGGGCCTGCATGAATACCTGCCCGGTGTACCGGCGCAGCGGCGGCCACAGCTACGATTTCACCGTGCCCGGCCCGATTGGGGCCATCCTGTCGCCCAACATCGACATGAAAAAGCACGCCTCGCTGCCGTTTGCCAGCACGCTGTGCGGCTCGTGTACCGACGTGTGCCCGGTCAAAATCGACATTCACACCCAACTTTATAAGTGGCGGCAGGTATTGGGCGAAGCCAACGAAATCCCGGCTTCGAAGAAGTGGAGCATGAAATTCATGGGCCGCGTGCTGGCCAGCACCCGCGTGTACGGCCTCGGCGGGCAGTTTGCGCGCAGGGCGCTGCGCCTGCTGCCGCACGGCCTCACCCACGCCAAATCCATGAACGCCTGGGCCGTGGCCCGCGAGCTGCCCGAAGCGCCCAAGCAAAGCTTCCGCGAGTGGTACGAGAAGCAGCCCAAACCCGCCGCGCAACCAAAAACGACCGCATGAGCACCACTTCCCGCGAACGAATTCTAGCCGCCGCCAAGGCCAACAAGCCGGAAGAGCTACCCCTGCCCACCGTGCCCGATTTCGGCGGCGAGGCCACCGTGGAGCGCTTTACGACCGTACTCACCGGCATCGGCGGCACGGTGGTGCGCATGGCGGGCCTGCATGAGCTGACGGCCACGCTCCAGCAGCTTTTCCCCGATGCGCGGCAAACGGCCTCGGCCCTGTTCGCCGCCACCGTGCGCATTGATGCCCAGACGCCCACCGCCGTGCTGGCCGATATCGACCTGGCCGTGCTGCAGGGCGAAATCGGGGTGGCCGAAAATGGCTGCGTGTGGCTGCCCGAGGCGAATATGCTCCACCGGGCGCTGCCCACCATCACCCAGCACCTGGCGCTGGTGCTCGACCAGCGCCGCCTGGTGGCCACCATGCACCAGGCCTACGCGCAGCTGCCGAACACGGGCGGCTACGGCAAATTCGTGGCGGGCCCCTCCAAAACGGCCGATATCGAGCAGTCGCTGGTGATTGGGGCGCACGGGGCGCGCAGCCTGGTGGTGCTGGTGTATTGATTTTGAAGCACGGGCAAAAAAAGAAGCGGCTTCCAAGGGAAGCCGCCTCTTCGGCGTGTTTTGTTTCACTAAAACTCACTAAAGACGCATCGTCCGAGGGTTTGGCTGAATGCGCAAACCGGACTGTTTAATCGTCATCAAACTGCTAATTATCAGCAGTATTTGAGCGCACAACCTGACGTGGCGCGCGGCAAAATCATGAAGAGAGAGGACTCCCACCCATCTTGTCTCCACCAGGCCGCGTGCCCGTCAGGTTGTTTTCACTCACAACTCAAAGTTGGGGATTGAGGACACACTAACTTTCCCGTACCTTCCTGCTCGGCGCATATTTTTCTTCTGACGCCCACCGTACTAATCCAGATGAAAAACGGGCGTCAGGGGCTGCACCACTGGTGAGCTGTCCGGATTGGTTTCCATTAAATCGGCCATGTAGGCCCACCAGCGCTGCATGATGGCGGTGGCCGGCAAGGCATCCGCCGTATGGCCCGGCAGACGCTTCTGCACGGCAAACAACCGGCCGGTTGCAGCATCCAGATAGATGGAATAATCCCGAATGCCGGCCTCGTGCAGCAAGGCGGCTAATTCGGGCCAGATGGCATCGTGGCGGCGTTGGTACTCCCCGGCTACGCCGGGCCTGAGCTGCATGGTGAAGGCTACTTCCTGCATATATAAGTAAGGGACAAGGGGATGTGCCTCATGGCGCGTTTGCGCGGGGCCAGCATCCCTAGCCGATGCCACCCCTGCCAAAAGCCCTGAAGCTGCCAAATGGCCGCAAGAAATACCGGCCGCTCCCCCCAACTCTCCTGCGCCCTTCGGCTCAGGGGCAGTTTCGCCCGCTGCTGGTAGCCGCCGCCTTACCTGCCCGGCAGATGGCGGTTGAAATGATTCTTCAGCACGTCGTTTATTTTGTTTTCCGTCAACGGCTTGTTGAGAAAACCGGCAATGTTGAGCTTTTGCACTCGCTCGACATCCTGCGGGTGGAGCGAAGTGGTGAGCATGACGATGATGATGGCCTGCTTCTCAGGCAGGGGCAGGCGGTTGTAAGCCTCAAGGAAAGCAAAGCCGTCCATGACGGGCATTTTCACGTCGAGCAGAATCAGCGCCGGGCAGTCGGGAGTAGCTTGCCGGCAATGAATCTGAAGCAGGTCCAGCGCTTCCTGGCCGTTGAGCGCGACCAGAATCTTATCGGTCACGCTCAGGCGCTTCAGCAGCAGCTGGTTGAGGTAGTTGGTCGTTTGGTCGTCATCGACCAGCAGGGCACAGGTTAGCTTTTGCATAAAAACTCAGCCGATGCGCCCAACGGCCAGGAGTGGCGCAGGATATACAGCGGTAAATGTGGAATTTATCGGGGAAAGTACACCAGAAACGTGGTTCCCACGCCCAGCTCGGAACGAACCGAAATGCGCCCGCCGGCATTTTCCACCATTTTCTTCACCATGTAAAGCCCGATGCCCGAGCCCTCCACGTGGTCGTGAAAGCGCTGAAACATGCCAAACAGCCGGCGCTTGCTGTTCGCGTCCAGGCCCAGGCCGTTGTCTTCTATCTCGAGGACGGTGAACTCCCCCTCGGCACGGGTGCGCAGGGCAATGTGCGGCGGCCGACCGGGAGAACGGTATTTCAGGCCATTGCTGAGGAGGTTGAACACTACCGAGCGCAGGTTTTTTTCGGAAAACAGCACGGTGGGGACGGCAGCGACATCCACCGTCAGCTCGGCGCCGGTGCTCTGAATCAGGGGTTCCAAATCGAGGCGCACGTCGTGTACCACCGCCGCCACCTCAACCGATGCGGTGGGGCGGCCGTGCTCTTTTTGCAGCTTGCTCACATCGGTGAGCTGCTCAATGGTGCGTTTGAAGCGGTTCACGGAATCCTGCATCAGGTGCAGCAGGGGCTGCACGGGCTCGCTCTGCACGGTGGCGGCCGGCAGCTCTACCAGCAGCGCATCGAGCAGGCCTTCGATGTTGCTGATGGGCGCTTTGAGGTCGTGCGAGGCCGTATAAATGAAATTGTCCAGGTCTACGTTGACGCGGGTAAGCTGGGCATTGTTTTCACGCAGCATTCGCTGGGCCAAATCGATACGCTCCAGCGCCAGGCGATGCTCGTGAATATCGGTGCAGGTGCCCAGCCATTGCATAATGCCGCCCATGGCGTTGCGCGAGGGCAGGGCCCGGCCCAGCATCCAGCGGTAGGTGCCGGCGTGGTCGCGGAAGCGAAACTCAATCTCGAAGGCATCGCCGGTGGCCAGGCAGTGCGCGAAGTGCAGGCTGGTGCCTTCGGCGTCGGCGGGGTGCAGGTAGAGCAGCCACTGCTCGGGCAAGGGCAGGGCGGCGGTGTGGCCGGTGTAGTCGTACCAGCGGCGGTTGAAGTAGGTGATGTCGCCCTGCTGATTGGCCGTCCAGGCAATGTGCGGGATGCCTTCGAGCATCCGATGGGCTTCGGCGGCGGCACGCTCCACCTCCTGGCGAACGGTTTCCTGCTGGCGCAGCTCTTCGTTTTTGCGGCCGATTATCCGGTTTTGCTCGGCCACCTGCGCCTCGATGGCCGTTATTTCGCGCTGTGCCGAGAGGTCGGTCACAATCACGGCCAGCACGGGGGTATCGTCGAAAACCAGCTTATTGGTGCTCACCGAAAACGGCACCAGCGGCCCGTCCTGGGTTTGCAGCGGCAGCTCACCTTTGCTCTTGCCGGTCCAGCCCTTCAGCACCAGGCCGGCCCAGTATTCCTGAAAAGCAGCGGGCACAAAGCGGTCGAAGGCACTGCCAATCACCTCGCTCAGGTCGCGGCCCAGCAGGCCGGCCAGGCAGGCATTGGCGTAGAGCACGGTGCTGTCGTCGCTGAGCAGCAGGGCCCCTTCGTTCATCTGCTCGATGAGGGTGCGGTAGCCCTCGTCGGCGCCTTGCAGGGTGAAGATGCGCGGCCCCTCGGCCCCGTGCACGGCTAGGGCATCCACGGCCCCGGTCCGAATGGCCTGAATCAGCTCGTGCGCCTCTTCCAGCTGGTAGCGCAGCTCCTCGTTTTCGCGGGCCAGGGCTTCAGTTGTCGAAATCGGGCTGCTCATGGCCCTAAAGGTCGTCAGGGTGTTGCGTTATTCCCAAGGCTTTCAGCACCCGCTCGTGGTTCGACAGGTCGCCCACCAGCCGGCGCACCAGCCCGGGCCGCCGCTTGATGAGCGTGGGCACGCCAATGAGGTCTTCCTGCTGGGCCAGCTCGGGCTGCTGGTAAATGTCCACAATCACCAGCTCATAGCGCCCCTTCAGGTGCAGCTCGCAGATGTCCTTGATGTTGCGCACGGCCCGCGTCGAGTTAGGCGTGGCCCCGGTGATGTACAGGTGCAGCAGGTACTCGGGTTCGGCGGGCTCCAGCAGGCCCGGGAGGTCCGGAAAGATTTCCATGGTCCTCGGCGGTTACTGGGCAGCGGGGCGCACGTCGAGCCCGACCAGCACCCGCTCCTCGTTCGAGAGGTCGCCGATGATTTTGCGGATGGGCTCGGGCACTTTGCGCACCAGCGTCGGAATGGCCAGAATCTGGTCGCCTTCGGCCAGCTGCGGGTGCACCAGCAGGTCGATAACCTCCAGCTTGTAGCGGCCTTTGAGGTGCTGCTCGCAGTGCTTTTTCAGGTTGGCCAGGGCCTTTACCGACTTGGGGGTCTGGCCGGCCACATACAAACGCAACTCCCAGGTTTCCGCCGGGATTTCTTCTTCGATTACTTCAGCCATGAAAAGGGGTACTGGGGCGGGTGGCCGGGGGCAACTCAGGCCTACGGATTACCGGCCGCTGGGGTTGTCAGCGGGCGGGTTTTGATTGGGTGGGTTGGCGGCGGCAATGCGCTGTTTGCCGCTTTGCAGCGTTTGCTGGCGGGTTTGCTCGTGCGTAGTTATTTGCCGCAGCTCCTCTTCCACGCTCTCAAACTCGGTGCGCAGGTTGGCAATATTGGCTTCGAGCATCCGGCGGCGGCGCTCCAGCTCGCGGTCGCGGCGCTCGGCTTCCTGGCGGGTGGCCAGGTCCTGGGCGTGCTCGGCCATCTGCTGGGTGAGGCGGCTGGCCCCGGTCACGATGCCGGAGGGTCCCAGCACCACTTCCAGCAGCTCAATGCCGTGGTCCGTCACCAGAAACTCGCGCACCTGGTTGGAATGCGCCATGCCGCGCGATTTCAGAATGCTCAGGCCCCGGTTGCGCTCGCCGATGCCTTCGAGGTCGCGCACCGAAATCCAGGTATCGACCAAGGACGATACCCCTTCTTCGGTCATTTCGCTGCGGCCCATGCCGGTGTTTACCAGCGCCGTAAACAAGGCCGTGATGTTATTCACCTTCAGGAAATCAATCAGGCGGGTGAGCATGCTGCGGACCTCGCCGAGGTTGCCCACCGAAATCAGGTTGGTGATGGGGTCGATAACCACGGCGTAGGGGTCGAACTCCTTCACCAGCTTGTGAATGGTGACGAGGTGGCGCTCCAGGCCGTTGAGCGTGGGCCGCGAGGCCTCAATGCGCAGCAGGCCCTGCTCTACCCACGGGGCCAGGTCGATGCCCACCGAGCGCATGTTGCGAATGAGCTGCTGGGGCGACTCTTCGAACACGAACAGCAGGCAGCGCTTGCCTTCGCTGCAGGTTTTGTGCGCGAAGGAAGCTCCCAGGGTGGTTTTGGCGGTGCCGGCCGTGCCGGTTATCAGCACGCTGCTGCCGTGGTAGAAGCCGCGGCGGCCAAACATCTCGTCCAGGGCCGGGATGCCGCTGGAGTCAATCTGGTCCGAAACGGTGTGGTTGAGCTGCAGGGAGGTGACGGGCAGCACCGAAATGCCGTCCTCGGTGATGAGGTAGGGGTATTCGTTGGTGCCGTGGGTGCTGCCGCGATACTTCACAATGCGCAGCCGGCGCGTGGTAATCTGGTCAATCACGCGGTTGTCGAGCAGAATCACGCAGTCCGACACGTACTCTTCCAGGCCCTGGCGGGTCAGGGTGCCATCGCCGCGCTCGGCGGTGATGATGGTGGTCACGCCCTTGTCTTTCAGCCAGCGAAACAGGCGGCGGATTTCGGAGCGCAGCACCGATTGGTTGGGGAAGCCCGAAAACAGCGACTCGATGGTGTCGAGCACTACGCGTTTGGCGCCAATGGAGTCGATGGCGTAGCCCAGGCGAATGAAAAGCCCATCCAAATCGTACTCCCCGGTTTCCTCAATCTCGGAGCGGTCAACGTGCACGTGGTCCACGCGCAGCATTTTGCGCGCTTGCAAATCGTTCAGGTCGAAGCCCAGCGAGGCCACGTTGGCGGCCAGCTCCGGGCCGGTTTCCTCAAAAGCCATGAGCACGCCCGGCTCATCGTAGTTCTGAATGCCGCGCACCAGAAACTCGATGCCCATCAGGGTTTTGCCACAGCCGGCGCTGCCGCAAATCAGCGTGGGCCGGCCCAGCGGCAGGCCGCCTTCGGTAATTTCATCCAGCCCATCGATGCCGGTTGGGGATTTGGGCAATGGGGGCAATGAGGACGTTGCAACAGGAGAATGGTCGTGCATGAAGAGGCGCTGGTGGCAGGTAAAGGTAGCTGGTGAAATAAAAATGCCCGGCAGCGTGGAAGTTGCAACCGGGCATTCAGACGCACATAAGCAGGATTCAAATCCCGGGGCAGGGCATTATCAGCGGCGGCCGGCCTCAAAATCGAGCCAGCCGGCGCGGTGCTCCTCCATCTCGGCGGGGCTGATGCCGTAGGCGGCGCAGGCTTCGTCGGTGCTCATCAGGCCCTGTTCCACGGCATTGAGCACGGCCCACACCTTCAGCTTGCGCTCGGCAAGGGCATCGGCGGCGGGCGCGGGGCGGCCGTCGGTGTCGAAGAAGTCGGGCGGTGATTGGCTCATAGCTGTTGCAAGATAGGGCGCATACCATTAACGCAGGGTGAACCCTGAACGGATTTAGCGCATCCCGACGCGGCTTATTTCCAGCGGCTGAAGAACTGGTCGAAGGCCTCGCGGTAGCCGTCGCTCACGGGCAGGGTTTCGCCGGCAATCTGCACGGTGCCGCGCCCCACGGCCTGAATATGGTTCAGGCCCACAATGTAGCTGCGGTGGATGCGCATAAACTTGCCGGAAGGCAGCTTCTCTTCCATGCTGCGCAGGCTGGTGAGCGAGAGCAGCGGCCGGGTCTGGCTGGCCAGGTGCACCTTCACGTAGTCCTTCAGGCCCTCCACGTACACGATGTCGGCCAGGGCCACGCGCACCAGCTGGTACTCCACTTTCAGATAAATGTGGTCCTGCTCCGGCTCGGCGGGGGCGGTGGGGGCCGGCGCGGCCGGCGGCGCATCGTGGGCCTGCTTCAGCTCGAAGTAGGTTTTGGCCTTGAGGGCGGCCCGCAGAAACTCCTCGTAGTTGAAGGGCTTAAGCAGGTAGTCCAGCGCATCGACGCGGAAGCCTTCGAGCGCATACTGGTTGAAGGCGGTGGTGAAGATGACGCGCGGGCCTTTTTGCAGCACCCGGGCCAGCTCCAGGCCGCTGAGGTCGGGCATCTTGATGTCGAGAAACAGCAGCTGAATCTCGGGCTGCTCGTGCAGGGCGCGCAGGGCGGCCACGGCGCTTTCGTGGCGGCCGGCCAGGCGCAGGAACGGCGTTTGCTCGATGAAGGCGCACACCAGGCCCAGGGCCAGCGGCTCGTCGTCGACGGCCATGCAGTTGATAACCAGCGGGGCTACAGATTCAGATGGAGACATACTTCGTACTCATTGGAAGGATTACGGGGAATGACCCGCACGGTGTGGGCCTGCGGGTAAAGTAAATCGAGGCGGCGCTGGGTGTTGGCCAGGCCGATGCCGCCGGGCTCGTCGTCATCGTCGGGCCGCTCGGGAAATACGGTGTTGCGCACGCACAGCTCCACGGTGTGGGCGGTGGGCTGGCGCAATTCGATGGTGATGTTGCTGGGCGCGGTGGCGCTCACACCGTGCTTGAACGCATTCTCGACGAAGGGCTGGAACAGCATGGGCGCGATGAACGGGTCGGGGCTGAGCGGGTCGGGCCGCTCGAAATGCACCTGCACCTTGTTGGTCAGGCGCAGGTGCATCAGCTCGATGTAGTCCTGCAGAAAGCTGATTTCCTGGCTGAGCCGCGTGTGGCCGGCCGGCGACTCGTAGAGCACGTAGCGCATCATGCGCGAGAGGCGGTGCAGCGCGGCGCGGGCCTGGTCGGCGTTGAGCAGCGTGAGGGCGTAGATGTTGTTGAGGGTGTTGAAGAAGAAGTGCGGATTGATTTGGGCTTTGAGCAAGCTGAGCTCGGTGGCTACCTGGCGGCGCTCCAGCTCCAGGCGGCTTTCGGCGTCGCGCTGGCTTTTTTGCATGGCCGCGAGGCTGGTAGCAATACCGAGCACCAGCAGCGTGATGAGCAGCACGCCGGTGTTGACGAGCGGGCGGCCCTCGTCGGGGCCGAGCTGCGGGTGCGGGCGCGGGCCCGACCACGGGTTGGGCGGGTTGAGCACGGCCTCGCGGGCGGTGGCCACCAGCTCGGGCACGCCCAGGCGGCTTTCTACCTGCTGATGAATGGCCAGCACCCCGGCCACGGCGCCGACGTTGAGCAGCACGTAGGCCCAGGCCTTGTGGCCGTAGAGCAGGCGCGGCGCGGCCCAGCCCACGTTCAGGTAGAACACGGCCACCAGCAAGCCGAAAACGGTGGCCTGCGTCAGCCAGAATTCGGTGGGTTTGGGGCCGGGGTAGTCGGGCTGCTGGGCCCACAGCAGCACCGCCACCAGCCCCCACACCAGGGCGTGCTGCAGCAGCGTGGAAGCCGAACGGAGTAGCGGTAAGGGCATGAAAGGCGAAAGGCTAATTGCTTCGCAAGCTACAACCCGCGCCGGAGCCGCAGGTGCGGTATCGGCCGGCGGGGCACGGGCATCGGCCAGCCGGGCATTTGGGCCGCCGGTGGGGCAAACGAGGACATTACACAAACTGCATTACCCACTTAGCCCCTCAAACCGGCCAATGGGCGACGCCCACCCGTCACTCGGCGATTGGGAGTGGAAACAGCGCATGCTACCCAACAAATTTGAGTTAACCCAGCGCCCCGGCCAAACGGCGGGCGGCTGTTTTCCCGCCCTCTTTCTGTTGCGCTGCATGGCCGCTTCTTTACTTCCACGAATTGCTTCGATGCTAACCGCCGCAGCCGTGCTGGTGGTAGTGGCGTGCCAGAAGCAGAACCCCGACCCCAACGCCACCGACCTGGCCACGCTGCAGGCCCTGCCGCTGGTGGCGCCCGCGCCGGCCACCAACGTGAGCAGCCCGGCCAAAATCGCGCTGGGCCGGGCCCTGTTCTGGGACCCGGTGCTCTCCGGCGGCCGGGACGTGAGCTGCGCCAGCTGCCACCACCCCGCCACCGGCTACGCCGACGCCCTCGACCTGAGCATCGGGGCCAACGGCCAGGGGCTGGGCACGGCCCGCCACTTCCGCGCGCCCAACGACATTCCCTTTGTCAAGCGCAACTCGCCGACGGTTCTGAATACAGCCTTCAACGGCCTGACGGCCAACGGCTCCGTCGACCCCACCACGGCCGCCATGTTCTGGGACAACCGGGCGCAGTCGCTCGAAGCGCAGTCGCTGCTGCCCATTGCCACACTGGAGGAAATGCGCGGCCACCAATGCACCGAAGCCACCGCGCTGGATTCGGTAGTGGCGCGGCTGCGGCACATTCCGGCGTATGCCACGCTGTTCAGTGCCGCTTTCGCTGAGACTACGCCCATCACGGCCACCAACATCGGCAAGGCCATTGCTTGCTTCGAGCGCACGCTGCTGGCTACCGATGCGCCGTTTGACCAGTACATGCGCGGCAACAAGGCCGCGCTGAGCTCGTTGGAAGTACAGGGCCTCAATGCCTTCGTGGCCAGTGGCTGCGCTAAGTGCCACAGCGGCCCCATGCTCAGCGACTACAAAACCCACGTGCTGGGCGTGGCCGACAACGCCAAGAACGCCGCTTCCGACGCCGGGGTGAACGGCACCTACGCTTTTCGCACGCCCAGCCTGCGCAACGTGGCCCGCACCGCGCCCTACATGCACAGCGGCACCATCCCCACCCTGCAGGGCGTGCTCAATTTCTACGACCCTGGCCGCGGCGCGCCGCCTTCAGCCAACCCGCACGTGCCCACCAGCCAGCGCGACCCGCTCTTTCCCGGCCGCGTGACCGACCCGCAGGCCATTATCGCCTTCCTGGGCACGCTCACGGCCACCAGCTACGACCGCACCGTGCCCGCCAGCGTGCCTAGCGGACTGCCCGTGGGCGGAAATATTCACTAGCCTTCCCTTCGCAAGTTTTCTGTTTTTCAACCCTTTTTCCCAAACCAATTTTTATGCGCCTGACCAATTTCCTACGCTTTGCCAGCGCCGCCGCGCTGCTGTGCTCCATGAGCAGCTTCTCGGGCTGCGAGAAAGACAACGTGGCCCCGAACGGCGGCTGCCAGTCGAAGAAAACCAACACCACGACGACCACCACCACCACAACCACCACTTCGGGCAGCAACACCCCCGGCGGGGCTAGCTAAGCGGCAGCCGTAGCCTCACCCCCGCCCTTTTTTTAGGAAACAGGCCCGCCTTTCGTTCCCACCAAGGCAGAGAACCGGTGCCCCCTCTCCCAAAGGAGAGGGGGTCAGGGGGTGAGGTGAACCGCCCGCCCCGGTCTTTATTCCTTATCTTAAAGCCATGATACTCTCCCGCTTATCCCGCCTTATGCTGCTGCTGGCCCTGCTGCTGCCGCTGGGGGCCTCGGCTACGCACATTGTGGGCGGCGAGCTGGACTTGCAGCACACCACCGGCAGCAATTATACCCTCACGCTCAACCTGTATTTCGACGCCATCAACGGCAGTGCCGGGGCGCTCGACCAAAGCCTGACGGCGGGCATCTTCGACAAAGCCACCAACCAGCGGCTGGCCCTCGTGACCCTGCCGCTCACCAGCAACACCTTTGTGCAGTACACCAACCCGGCCTGCGCCGTGGGCACCTTGAGCACCCGCAAGCTGGTGTACACCAAAGACATTGTGCTCGACGCCGCCACCTACGCCAACCCCACCGGCTACTACGTGGCCGTGGAGCGCTGCTGCCGCAACCTGAGCATCACCAACATTGTGAACCCGGGCGGGGCGGCCCAGACCTTTTACCTCGAATTTCCGGCCGTTGTCCGCTCGGGCGCGGCTTTCATTGACTCGACGCCGCGCATTTTCCCGCCGCTGGGCGACTATGCCTGCCGGGGCGAGCTGTTTTACTACGATTTCGGCGGCGTGGACCCCGACGGCGACTCGCTCAGCTACGACATGGTGACGCCGCTCAACGGCCACGCCACCGCCGCGGCCACCAACACGGCCCCGCTGCCCACGGCCGCGCCTTACATTCCCATTACCTGGAACGCGGGCCTCAGCACCAGCAACCAGATTCCGGGCGCGCCGGCGCTGGGCATCGACGCGCACACCGGCCGCCTCACGGTGCGGGCCAGCAGCCTGGGCCTGTTCGTGTTTGGGGTGCGCTGCTCGGAATACCGGCGCGGCGTGAAGATTGGCGAAACGCGGCGCGACTTCCAGCTCTACGTGCTGAACTGCCCCACCAACACCGCCCCGACGCTGCAAATGCACCTGGCCGGCAGCACCGGCAACTACCGGCCGGGCCGCGACACGCTGCGCCTGGTGCCCGGCGGCCCGCGCTGCCTTACCATCCGCTACACCGACCCCGACGCCAACTCGACGCTGACCATGACCAGCCGGCCGGTCAACTTCACGGTGCCGGCCGTCGCGTTCAGCACCACGGCCACGGGCACGGTGCGCTCGGCCACCGATACGCTGACCACCACGCTCTGTTTTCCGGAATGCACCGACACCAGGGGCAAGGTGTATCTGCTCGACCTCATCGTGGCCGACAACGGCTGCAGCCTGCCCAAGCACGACACGCTGCGCGTGGCCTTCACCGCCACCCAGCCGCCCAATGCCGCGCCGGTGCTCACCACCAGCTTCCCGCCCGCCCCGCTGCCCATCTCCGACAATGCGCCCGCCGTGGTGCGCGTGCCCATGGGCCAGCGCTACACCGCCACCCTGGCCGGCCTCGACGCCGACCGCAACGCCCTGGCCCTGAGCGCCACCGGCGCGGGCTTCGACCTGGCCGCCGTGGGCATGCAGTTCGCGGCCCAAAACGGCACGGGGCAGGCCAGCGCCACCTTCAGCTGGGAGCCCGGCTGCGATGCCGTGACGGCAGCCGGCGCGGGCGGCGGCTTGCTGGTGCACTTCGTGCTGGCCGAAACCGGGCCGTGCGTGCCGCTGCCCCAGACCCGCGCCGTGCGTTTCGAGGTGGTGCCGGTGAGCGACTCGGTGGCCTTCAAGCCGGCCAACGTCATCACGCCTAACGGCGACGGCCTGAACGACTTCCTCTACATGCCCGACCTGCCGCTGGACTTCTGCGACCGGAAGTTTGCCAGCATCCGCATCTTCTCGCGCTGGGGCCAGCAGGTGTTTTCATCCTCGGAGCGCGGCTTCCGCTGGGGCGGCATGGGCGCGGGCGGGCTGTACTACTACCTCGTCACGTATACCGATGGCCGCAAGTTCAAGGGCTGGGTGGAGGTGATTCCGTAGGAACGCGCCACGGCGCGTTCTGACGCGAGGCAAGTATTCCCGTAGGAACGCGCCATGGCGCGTTCCGGCGCGAGGCTCGTATTCCCGTACGCGCCACGGCGCGTTCCGGCGCGAGGCACGTATTTCTGTTCCGGCACCGCCGTCGCATAAAGAGCCTTTCAATACCTAAAAGAACCGTCCAACGATTGAACGCGCCGTGGCGCGTTCCTACCTTTCCGCATGCAGCCCTAATGCCGAACGCGCCGGGGCGCGTTCCGACCACATGAAACTCAAACCCAACATTGCCACCAGCGACGCCGGCTTCATCTTCAACCCGGCCACCGGCGACTCCTTCGCGGCCAACCCGCTGGCGGCCGACATTCTGGCCCGCGCCAAGGCCGGGCAGGATGCCGCCGCCATCAAGGCCGACATGCTGGAGCGCTACGACGTGGCGCCCGGCCAGCTGGAAAAGGACTGGGACGACCTGCTGGCCCAGCTGCGCGATTTCAACCTGTTAGCCTAACGCACCGTGCCTGCTTCTACCCTTCCCCGCCTCACCGTGGCCGTGACCGGCCTCAACGCCACCGACAGCCCCGGCCCGGGCGTGGCCGTCATCCGCGCCCTGCGCGAAAGCCCGGACTTTGATTTGCGCGTTATCGGGCTCAGCTACGAAGCGCTGGAGCCGGGCATCTACCTGCGCGAGCTGGTGGACAAGACCTACCAGCTGCCCTACCCCTCGGCCGGCACGGCGGCGCTGCTGGAGCGGCTGGCCCACATCCGGCAGCAGGAAGCAGTGGCGGTGCTCATTCCGAACTTCGACGCGGAGCTCTACAACTTCATCAAGCTGGGGCCGCAGCTGCGGGCGCTGGGCATCCATACCTTTCTGCCCACGCTGGCGCAGCTCGAAGCCCGCGACAAGCTTAACCTGGCCGCCTTCGGCACTGCGCACAGGCTGCGCGTGCCCGCCAGCCGCCCGCTGCACAGCGCCACGGAGCTGCTGGCCGCCGCCGAAACCCTGGGCTGGCCGCTGGTGCTGAAGGGCCGCTACTACGATGCCGCCGTGGTGCACTCGCTGGCGCAGGCCGAGCAGGCATTTGCGCGGCTGGCCGGGCAGTGGGGCGTGCCGCTGATTGCGCAGCAGTACGTGACGGGGCAGGAAATCAACATTGCCGGGCTGGGCGACGGGCACGGCCGCGCCCTGAGCGTGGTGCCCATGCGCAAGCTCACCATCACCGACCGGGGCAAGGCCTGGGCCGGCATCACGCTGGAAGATGAAACCCTGCTGGCCCTGGCCCGCCGCTTCGCGGAGGCCACCAGCTGGCGCGGCGGCTTCGAGCTGGAAATCATGCGGACGGCGACGGGCGAGCTGTTCATCATGGAAATCAACCCGCGCTTCCCGGCTTGGATATACCTCACGGCCGCCGCCGGCCAGAACCAGCCCGCCGCCCTGCTGCGCCTGGCGCTGGGCCTGCCGGTGATGGAGATGGAGGACTACGCCGTGGGCAAGATGTTCGTGCGCTACGCCTGGGACCTGATAACGGACCACACCGAGTTCCAGCAAGTGGCCGCCCTGGGCGAACTTTGAGGCTCCCCTCCTCAGCTGAGGAGGGGATGTTGCCGCAACGCGGCAACGGGGGTGGTTGACCTCGTTGAACGATACCCGCACGTTGCGGGGACGAATCGTTCCGGGTTCGTTCAACGAAGCAACCACCCCAGCTGCCGCTTCGCGTCAGCGTCCCCTCCTTGGTAAGGAGGGGAGTTATTTGCCTGCTTTCCCTGCATCCCACCCATGAAACTCCCCTACGAACGTCCGACCATCCGCAAGCTCACGGCCGGGGCGCTGAATAAGTTTGGGCCGCGCCCCGGCGTGCCGGCCGTGACGGCCCTCGACGGGGTGCCGGTGGCGGAGCTGGTGGCCCGGTTCGGCTCGCCGCTGTTTGTGCTGAGCGAGCGGCAGCTGCGGCGCAGCTACCAGGCGGCCGTGCGGGCCTTTGGCACGCGCTACCCGGCGGTGCAGCTGGCGTGGTCGTACAAGACGAACTACCTGAGCGCCGTGTGCCGCACCTTCCACCAGGAGGGCGCGTGGGCCGAGGTGGTGAGCGGCATGGAGCTGGAAAAGGCGCTGCTGAACGGCGTGCCCGGCCCGCACATCCTCTTCAACGGGCCGGGGAAGAAGCGGGCCGACCTGGAGTGCGCCTGCGCGGTCGATGCCGTGATTCACCTCGACAACGCCGACGAGCTGCACCTGCTGCTGGACGTGGCCGCCGGCCGCCCCGCCCGGCCCCGCGTGGCCCTGCGCGTGAACCTCGACGCGGGCATCTACCCGCAGTGGGACCGGTTCGGCTTCAACCTGGAGAACGGCGAGGCCTGGCAGGCGCTGGGCCGCATCGTGGCCTCGGGCCGGCTGGAGCTGGTGGGGCTGCACTGCCACATCGGCACCTACGTGCTGCAGCCGGCGGCCTACGCCACGGCGGCCGGCAAGCTGGCGGCGCTGGCCCTGCGCTGCGGGCGGGAGCTGAAAACGCCCGTTCAGTACCTCGACCTGGGGGGCGGCTTCCCTTCGACCAACACCCTGAAAGGCGCCTACCTGCCCGCCACCGACACCGTGCCCGGCCTCGATGCCTACGCCGAAGCCATTGCCGGGGCGCTGCTCTCGGCGGGCTTCCCCCCCGGCGAGCTGCCGCTGCTGGTGCTGGAAGCCGGCCGGGCGCTGGTCGATGACGCGGGCTCGCTCATCGGCACGGTACTGGCCACCAAGCGGCTGGCCGACGGCCGCCGCGCCACCATCCTCGACTTCGGCGTGAACCTGCTCTTTACCTCCTTCTGGTACGACCACCACATCAGCCCCGCCCGCCAGTTCTCCGACCAAACCGAGCCCACCGTGCTCTACGGCCCGCTGTGCATGAACATCGACCTGCTGCGCGAGAGCGTGGCCCTGCCCCTGCTCGCGCCCGGCGACCAGGTGGTGGTGCACAAAGTGGGCGCCTACAACATGAGCCAGTGGCAGCAGTTCATCAACCTGCGGCCCAACGTGGTGCTGGTGGACGAGGCCGGCCAGGTGCATCTCATCAGAGCCGCCGAGACGCTGGAGTACCTGCAGCAGCTGGAGCAGGTGCCGGCGCATCTGCAACCGTAATTACTAACGTCCTTCCCGAAAACCTCACCCCCCGGCCCCCTCTCCCGCGGAGAGGGGGAGCCAGTCACTTGTAGCACATGCTTTAGCTTGTGCCTTGATACCATCGACCTACTCCAACGCCGCACAAGCTAAAGCATGTGCTACATCTGCACCGCCTTGGTGCCCCCTCTCCCCAGGCAGAGGGAGCCGGGGGTGAGGTTAGCCGCCCGAACGATGAATACCTACTTCCGCGCCGTCCTACACAGCTACAGCATGCTGTTCTTCTCGCAGCATCGCGGGCTGGGCGGGTTGTTGCTGCTGGTGTCGTTTGCGCACCCGCTGGTGGGCGCGGCGGGGCTGGCCAGCACGGCGGTGGCGGTGGCCGGGGCCCGGCTGGGCGGCTTCAACCGGGAGTGGACCGATGCCGGGGCCTACAGCTTCAACTCCCTGCTGACGGGGCTGGCGCTGGCCTCGTTCTACGCGCCGGGGCCGGCACTGGCGGGGCTGGTGCTGGTGGGCGCGGGCGTGGCCCTGCTGCTGAGCGTGGCGCTGGGTGGCTGGCTGAGCGGGCGCGGGCTGCCGGCCCTGTCGCTGCCCTTCGTGGGCACGGTGTGGGCCCTGATGCTCGGCAGCGCGACCCTGCTGCACCTGCCGCCGGCCGAGGCCGGCATCTACTGGCTGAACGAGGCCTACGCGCTGGGCGGCCCCCGGCTGGTGGCCGTGGCGCAGTGGGTGGGCGACTGGCCCTGGCCGCCGCTGCTGGCCACCTACCTGCGGGCGCTGGGCTCGGTGCTGTTTCAGGACAATGCGCTGGCCGGGCTGCTGGTGGCGGTGGGGCTGCTGTGGCACTCGCGCATTGCGTTTTCGCTGTCGGTGCTGGGCTACCTGGGGGCGTATGGGCTGCTGTGGCTGACGGGGCCGGCCGGCAGCGGGCCGCTGGAATACAACCTGGGGGCCAACTACATGGTGGCAGCCGTGGCGGTGGGCAGCGTGTTCGTCATCCCTTCGGCGGCCAGCTACGGCTGGGCCCTGCTGAGCGTGCCCGTGACGGTGGTGGCGCTGGCCGGCGTCACCACGGTGCTCAACACCTTCGGGCTGCCGGCCCTGTCGCTGCCCTACTGCGCCACGGCGCTGCTGTTCCTGTATGTGCTGCTGCTGCGCGAGCGGCCGGGCGCGGGCCTGGTCCTCACGCCCGTGCAGCGCTACTCGCCCGAGCGCAACCTCTACGCCTACACCACCGACCGCGTGCGCCTGGCCCACCAGGGCACGGTGGCCTTCACCCTGCCCTTTCTGGGCAGCTGGACGTGCACGCAGGGCTACGCCAGCGGCGGCCCCACGCACCTCGGCGACTGGAGCCAGGCGCTGGACTTTGTGGTGGCCGATGCCGATGGCCAAACCTACCACGGCACCGGCCTCGCCCTGAGCGACTACTACGCCTACAACAAGCCCGTGCTGGCCCCCGCCGATGGCGTGGTGGAGGAGGTCATTCAGCACATCGAAGACAATGCCATTGGCGAAGTGAACACCCGCGAGAACTGGGGCAACACCGTTGTTATTCGCCACGCGCCCGGCCTCTATTCCCAGCTTTCGCACCTGCGGGCCCACTCCGTGCCCGTGAAACCCGGCGACTACGTGCGGCGCGGCGAGGTGGTGGGCACCTGCGGCAGCTCGGGCCGCTCGCCGGAGCCGCACCTTCACTTTCAGGTGCAGGCCACGCCCTACGTGGGGTCGCGCACGGTGGCTTGGCCGCTGGCGTATTTCATGGCCCAGGGCGGCGCGGCAACGCCTGCCGGCAATGCCGAAACAGCTGCCGGCTTCATTGAATCCTTATCCGGCATCGCCCAAACCACTGCCGGCGTCGGTCAAACCCGTGCCGGCTCCGCCCAAACGGCGCCCGGCTCCGCTCAAACGCTCCCCGGCAAGCCCGCAAAGCCGCAGCTGCGCCACTTCAGCGTGCCCGTGGCGGGCGAAACCGTGAGCCCGCCCGCCTTCAACCACACCCTCCGCCAGGCCCTGCGCCTGCCGCCCGGCTACGCCCTGGACGTGCGCGATGCCGACGCGCCCGAGGCCCCGGCCCAGCGCTGGGAAGTATTCACCGATGCCTACAACCTGCCCTACCTGCGCTGCCAGGCCACCGGGGCCGTGGCCTACTTCGGGGGTGATGAGTCGGTGTTCTACTTCACGGCGTTTTACGGGTCCGAGGCTTCCTGGCTCTACCTCTTGTACCAGGCCGCCTACCGGGTGCCGCTGGTGAGCCTGCCGGGCCAGCTCACCCACGATGCCTTCCCGCTCTCCATCGTGCGCAACGCGGCCCTGACCTGGGCGCAGGATGTGCTGGCCCCGTTCTACCGCTTCATCAAGCCCACGTTTGCCCTGGAATGGGCCGGCGATGCCGAAGCCGCCTGGCCCGGCCGGCCGGTGCGCCTGCGCAGCCGCGTGCGCGTGGGCTACTTCGGCAGGGAGCACACGGAGCAAACCGCCGAGCTCACCTTCCGCGACGGCCGGCTGGCCGCCCTGCACGTGCAGCGGGCGGCCCAGGCCATAACCCTGACCTGCTCAGTAGCCGGCGCATGATGAAACACCTTCGCTGCCTTCTGCTCCTGTCCCTGCTCCTGCTAAGCGCCGCCGCCCGCGCCCAGCAGCCCGATTTCCAAGCCACCGACAGCCTGATTCACGCCCTCGCCAACCAGTACCGCTGGGCCGAGCTCGATTCCGTGGGCCGCGCCCAGCTGCGCCTGGGCACCGACTACCCCGCCCTGCGCCGCCGCCTGGGCCAGGCCGCCCTCGCCCTCGACCGCCCGGCCGCGGCCATCAACCACTACGGCCGGGCCCTGCGCGAAAACCCGCTCGACACCACCGCCCGCTACGGCCTAGCCCTGGCCTACCTCGGGCTGAACCAGCCCAACCCCGCGGCCCTGCTGGGGCGCGGCCTGCCCGATTCGCTGCGCCGCCCGCTGCACCTCAACGGCTTCCAGCTCATCAGCCGGGTCGAGGTGGAGGGCAGCGCCCAGTTTCCCAATACCATTCACCGGGGCACGGCGGGCTTCTTCCGGCTGGGGCTGGGCACCCGCCTCAGCCCGCGCTTCACCCTCGGCCAGAACCTGAGCTTCTTCGGGCAGGACATTGAGCTGCCCGGCTTTCAGCAGCGGCGGCGCGGCGAAAGCTACCCCGTGCGCCAGACCCAGTACCACGCCCTGCTGGGCACCCAGCTGGCCCCGCGCTGGCGCGTGCTGCTCGGCTACCACTACCTCAACAGCGACTTTGGCCGCACCGAGAACACCCACAACTACCTCGCCTACGCCGCCCTGGCCTATGCCCGCCCCTACTGGGCCATTCAGCTCGGCCAGTACGCCGGCCAGCTCACCGACACCGCCCGCTACCAGGCCGACCTGCGCCTGACCCTCTACCCGCTGGGCAGCCTGCGGCTCTACGGTTTCGGGCAGGCCAGCGTGGTGCGCTCGGGCGGGCGCAGCTTTCCGCACGGGCTGCTGGGCGCGGGCGGGCGGCTGCACCGCCGCGTGTGGCTCGAAGCCTACGGGGGCGCGGGGCAGGTGCCGGTACTGGCTGAGCTCGACGGGCTTTATGTTTACAACCTTTTCGACCCCCTGCGCGCTCGTGCCGGAGCCGGCCTGCTACTTTTGCTGCCCCGGCAGCTCTCGCTTCGCCTCGGCTACGGGGCCGAGCGCCGCCGCGATGCCATCTCCGGCAGCCGCTATACCTTGCAATCCCTAAGTACCGCCCTCGCATGGACCTGGTAAAGCTGACCTTTGCTACTGCCGCCCTGGTGTACGCCACGCCGGCCGCCGCCCAGGCTCCGGACCAGGCGGCGGCCTTCGCCACCAGCTACGCCGCGGAGGCCAAAGCCGACTACGGCGATGCCATCGCCCCCATCAGGTCCATCTACACCGGCACCTACGAGCAGAACCTGCGCCTGGGCTGGCTCTATTTCCTGGCCAAAAACTACACCGCCGCCGCCGCCCACTACCAGAAGGCCGTGGAGCAGCGCCCCTACGCCATCGAGCCCAAGTTCGGCCTCATCAAGCCCCTCAACGCGCTGGGCCAGATTGAGAAGATGCTCAGTACCTACGAAACCATCCTCAAAATCGACCCCCAGAACACCCAGGCCAACTACTGGACCGGCGTCATCTTCCTCAACCGCAAAACCTACGCCCAGGCCGCCCGCTACTTCGAGCGCGTCGTCAACCTCTACCCGTTCGACTACGATTCCACCATCTCGCTGGCCTGGGCCTACCTCAACCTCAACAAGAAAGCCGAAGCCCGCGCCCTCTACACCAAGGCCCTGCTCATTCGGCCCGGCGATGCCGCCGCCACCGCCGGCCTCAAGCGCCTCTAAATAAGTAAGCCGCGCCCGGCGTAGGGCGGCGCGGCGCGCCACAGCGCCCGCCGGCAGCCAACGGCGCGGCAGACAGTGGCCGCGCTCTTTATCTGGTGGCGAATGTGTCTGCGCTCATCGACTTTTTAAACCATACCGTCGATTACCTGTCCCACAACCGGACATTCATTCCCATCTTCGGAACACCAAGCAAATCTTTTTTCTGTCCCGTTTATTTGTTCTACCTTTTCTTCAATCTCATCATCCCATTGCCACATGACTGATGCCCCCGGCTCCGTCAAGCTTGCTCGTTTTTCGTTCGATATGCCCAATAGTGGCTGTGCTGTTACCCCCGATGTTCTTTTGCCGGCGCCAGATACAACCGGGCTGCGCTTTGCCGACCGGGCCACGGGCGGCCAGTTTGTACTAGGGCAGAATTACCCCAACCCGCACAATGGCGAAACCACCGTGCCCTTCACGCTGGTCAACCCGGCCGATGTGCGCCTCGACATCCTCGACCTGGCCGGCCGCAAGGTGGCCGGTGTGGTGCGTAAGGGCCGCAGCCCCGGCCCCCAAAGCATCAAGCTAAATCTGACCGGCCTCGGCCTGCCGCCCGGCGATTACGTATATGAGCTGCAGGTTACGACCCGGCACGGCGTGTACCGCCAGTCGCGGCTGATGACCACCGAATAGAAAACCGAGCAGCCCGGATAACTACCGTGCCACTCCGAGGCTGACCGCTGCAACGGTCAGCCTCTTTTTTTTTGGGCCAAAGCAAGCAGGCAGCCAACTCCGCCAGGCAAGTTCTTTCAGAGAAGGCGGCGGCAGCCGTACTTTCGCTGCCGGAGCCGCCGCGCCGGTGGCCACCTCGCTCTGCTGCTTTCACATCCCACCGCGGCCCTGCCGCACAACTTTTTTTTATGGCTGACCAAACCCTTACCGGCCTGCGCGCCGGTGTGCTGCACGGCGACGAAGTGCAGGCCCTTTTCAAAAATGCCAAAGCCAACGGCTACGCCCTGCCCGCCGTGAACGTGACCGGCACCAACACCGTGAACGGCGTGCTCGAAACCGCCAAGGCGGTGAACTCGCCGGTGATGATTCAGTTTTCGAACGGCGGCGCGCAATTCTTCGCCGGCAAGTCGGTGCCGAACGACAAGCAGCAGGCCAGCATTGCGGGCGGCATTTCGGGGGCGCACCACGTGCACCTCATGGCCGCGCTCTACGACGTGCCCGTGGTGCTGCACACCGACCACGCCGCCAAAAAGCTCCTGCCCTGGATTGACGGCCTGCTCGATGCCGGTGAGAAATACTACGCCCAGCACGGCCAGCCATTGTTCAGCTCGCACATGCTCGACTTGTCGGAGGAGCCGATTGAGGAGAACATCGAAATCTGCAAGCGCTACCTCGAGCGCATGGCCAAAATTGGCATGACGCTGGAGATTGAGCTCGGCGTGACCGGCGGCGAGGAAGACGGCGTGGACAACTCCGACGTGGATTCCTCGAAGCTCTACACCCAGCCCGAGGAAGTGGCCTACGCCTACGAGCAGCTGAGCGAAATCAGCCCGCGCTTCACCATCGCGGCCGCGTTCGGCAACGTGCACGGCGTGTACAAGCCCGGCAACGTGAAGCTGCAGCCCAAAATCCTGCACAACTCGCAGGAATTCCTGCGCCAGAAGCACAACATCGAAGAGGCGCTGCCCATCGACTTCGTGTTCCACGGTGGCTCGGGCTCGTCGCA
Source organism: Hymenobacter daeguensis (assembly GCF_054780555.1). NCBI lineage: Bacteria > Pseudomonadati > Bacteroidota > Cytophagia > Cytophagales > Hymenobacteraceae > Hymenobacter > Hymenobacter daeguensis. The sequence goes on along the minus strand of NZ_BAAGWC010000004.1, from coordinate 85,762 downwards.
GGAGGAAATCCGCGAGGCCATCAGCTACGGCGCCATCAAGATGAACATCGACACCGACCTGCAGTGGGCGTTCTGGGAAGGCATCAAGAACTACTACGTGAAAAACGAAGGCTTCCTGCAGGGCCAGATTGGCAACCCCACCGGCGCCGACTCGCCCAACAAGAAATACTACGACCCGCGCGTGTGGCTGCGCAAAGGCGAAGAAACCTTCGTGGCGCGCCTGAAACAGGCTTTTGAGGATTTGAACTGCATCAACCGCCGCTACTAGCGCTGCGCCTTCGGCTTCGCTTAATGAAGAATGAGGAGTGAGGAATGAAGAATTGAGCGCACATTTGCTCGTTCTTCATTCCTCATTCTTCATTAAGCGCCAGCGTAATGTACCAGCCCAGCTTCACCCGCTACCAGGACATGACCTACCGCCGCTGCGGCCGTAGCGGCCTGAAACTGCCGGCCCTCTCGCTGGGCCTGTGGCACAACTTCGGCGGCGTGGACGTGCTCGAAAACGGCCGCGCCATCCTGCGCCGGGCCTTCGACCGGGGCATCACGCACTTCGACCTGGCCAACAACTACGGCCCGCCGCCCGGCTCGGCCGAAACGAATTTCGGGCGCATCCTGCGCGAGGATTTCGCCGCCCACCGCGACGAGCTCATTATCTCGACCAAGGCCGGCTACACCATGTGGGACGGCCCCTACGGCGACTGGGGCTCGAAGAAATACCTGGTTTCCAGCCTCGACCAGAGCCTGCGGCGCCTGGGCCTCGAATACGTGGACATCTTCTACCACCACCGCCCCGACCCCGACACGCCCCTGGCCGAAACCATGGCCGCGCTCGACCTTATCGTGCGCCAGGGCAAGGCGCTCTACATCGGCCTGAGTAACTACCGCCCCGCCGAAGCGGCCGAAGCCTTCGGGCTGCTGCGCCAGCTGGGCACGCCCTGCCTCATCCACCAGCCCAAGTATTCGATGTTCGAGCGCTGGGTGGAAGGCGACCTGCTCGACCTGCTGGCCGACGAAGGCGTGGGCTGCATCCCCTTTTCGCCCCTAGCGCAAGGGTTATTGACCAATAAATACCTGCACGGCATTCCCGACGACTCGCGCGTGGCCAAAGGCGTGGGCTTTCTGAAGGAAAGCAACCTCACGCCCGAGCGCCTTTCGCAGGTCCGTCGCCTCAACGACCTCGCCCAAACCCGCAATCAAAGCCTCGCCCAAATGGCGCTTTCCTGGCTGCTAAAAGATGAACGGGTAACCTCCGTTCTCATCGGTGCCAGCAAACCCGAGCAACTGGACGACTCCTTGCGCTGCCTGGAAAACCTGGCGTTCAGCGCGGAGGAACTGGCGGGAATAGAGGGAATTTTAAAAAGCTAGGAAGACGCAAATAAAACGTCATGCTGAGCGCAGTCGAAGCATCTCTACCACAATACTAAAATTGATTAGTTACGCGGTAGAGATGCTTCGACTGCGCTCAGCATGACGTTCTGCTTTATCCTTATTCCTATTTCCCAATCGAGCCAATCTTGGGCTGAATCTGGATGATGAAACGCTTATTCAGCGCCTCCTGGCTGCCGGTGTAGCGCCCGGCCCCGCGGAAGCCGCTGCCGGCGGCCACCACTTCCAGGTTGGCGGGAAAACGCAGGCCGGCCTGCTCCCAGAGGCGAATCACGCTCAGGGCGCGGCTGTAGCTGAGCTGGCGCACGGCGGGGCCGTCGAGGTTGTGCGGGTCGTTGGCGGGGTAGCGCAGGTCTTTGGCGGCGCGGCCCTCCACCACGATGAGGTACTGCACCTTGTCGTCGTTTTTTATCGACTGCATCTGGCTGAGCAGGAAGCGGCCGGCTTTCACCAGCGGGGCCTGCGCGTCGTAGGGCAGCACGTCGCTCTTGGGGGCGAAGGTGACCGGGAATTTCAGCTCGTAGCGCTTGTAGGTGGCGTTGTACTCGAAGTAGTTGCTTTCGAGCCGTTTGAGCGCCGCCTTTATTTCGTCGAGCTTGCGCTTTTCCTGCACCTGCACTTTCAGGTCGTAGATGAGCTTGTCGTTGTCGCGCTGCTTGTCTTTGAACAGCTTGTAGCTGAGCACGAACAGCACGAGCATGGTCAGGAACAAGGCCGTCATAAGGTCCACGTAGCTGGGCCAGAAGAAGTCCTTGTCTTTGCTCATGGTGGTTGGTTAATCAGAACGATGTAAGAATTATTAGCACGTCATGCTGAGCGCAGCCGAAGCATCTCTACCGCAGTAGTAATTATTTACTCTCGCGGTAGAGATGCCTCGGCTGCGCTCAGCATGACGTTCTTTTGGGGTTCAATAGTCACTCATTTCTTCCCCAACAGCGTGCGCTGAAACCAGTTGGGTTTGGTCAGTTCTTCCAGCACCTTGTTGGTGCGGTCCACCTGCTTCAGCAGTTCCTGCTGAAGCTGCGAATCGACCAGCAGGCGGCCTTCGAGGCGTTGCATGGCCTGGGCCGTTTGCTGCGCCTGGCGCTCCTGCAGCGCGTTGAGGTCCTTCTGCTGGGCCGGAAGCTGGGTGAAGGGGTTGAGGTACTCGGTGATTTTCTGGTAGATGTTGTCCTGGTTGAGGCGGCGGAAGTGCTGCTGCCACTGCTCGTGGGCGGCGCTGGCCTCCTTTTGCAGCTCCTGCAAGCGGCCGTCGAGCTCGGCATCCATGCGGTGCACGCCCTCGCTCACGCCCTGGCGGATTTGCGCGCCCAAATCGGCCAGCAGTTTGCCGTGCTGGCTGAAGAAGGCCACCTGCTGGCGCAGGGCATCGTCGTGCTGCTGCAGGTACTGCGGCACGCTGGCCAGCCCTTGCTCCAGCGCCGTGAGGCGGTTGAGCAGCGCGCCGATGGTCTGGGCAGCCTCGTTGCTGTTGTTAACGGTGGTGTTGAGCGCCTGCTGGTAGCCCAGGAATTTATCAAACGTCTGGGCACTCTCGTCCACCCTATCGAACACCTTGATGGTGGCGTTGGCCAGCTCCGAGTAGCCGATTTTCTCCAGCTGCTCAAGGAAGCGTTTCTGGATGCTCACGTTCTCCGTGATGCTGGCGATGAGTGGTGTGAACTCGTGAATCTTACTAAAAAAGTCGTTCTGAATCTGGCTGAAAAACTCGGCGTTGAACGAGTCGAGCACGGCTTTCAGGTTGCTCATGCCTGCCTGCATGTCGGAGTTCAGCTTGGGCAGCAGGGCCTTCTGTAGGAAGGTGTAATAGGCGTTTTTGTGGCGGTCGCGCACGGCGCGGGCCTGCTTCAGCAGCTGGTTGCCGGCCAGCGTGAAGGCCAGCCCGAACAGGCTGCCAATCATAGCGATAAGCACGCCACCGAGGAAGTGCTGCACGTCGCCGTTGCTGAACGAGGTATCCGTATTCGGGTTGGCCGTGGCGTCGGCAAACGGGTTGCCCACCAGCGACACCAGCCCGATAATGGCGCCGGTGAACGTGCCCAGCAGGCCCAGGTAGAGCGGCGTGGTTATCTGGGCCTGAATCTCGTCGTCCAGCGCTTCGGCGTGGCGTTCCGAGATGTCTTTCAGAATGCCGAAATCGGCCGCCGCGCCGCGGTTATTCAGCAGGTATTCGTTGGTGTCGGTGATAATCTGGCCGAACTCGGGCGAGGCGTCGCGGGTGATGAGGGCGTCGTACTGCACCTCAAAGTTTTTCTCGGGCTGCGCGGCGGTGTAGGGAATGGGCTGCACGCCCACCGCACCCGCCACCGGGTACATGTTGTTAATCTGCCCGATAAGCTGGCGGTTGCGAAGGAATACCACCGCCTGCCACGCCACCAGGGCCAGAATCAACAGAATTTCGAGTAAGAGCATAGCACAGATTTACAGCGAAGGTATCGCCCTAACGGCAACCTCACCCCCGACCCCTCTCCCGCGGAGAGGGGAGCCAAATGTCAGCGGCCGAACCGGTGCCCCCTCTCCGCGGGAGAGGGGGTCAGGGGGTGAGGTTTCGGCTCAGGGCTTAGCTCAGTGCGATTTCGGCTTTCTGCACCACGTGCCAGGCATCGTCGCGCTTTTCCAGCTTGCCGGCCGACAGGTTTTTGATGGCCGTGAACTGCTCCGTCGGCGGCAGCTCAAACTGAAAAAACTCCTTCAATTCCCGCACGCCGTTGCCGATAATGCGCGACTGGTCGGCTTGCGGGCTGAACGAGAACTGCGCCGTGGTGGCCTCCACTGAAGGCAGCGTGATGAGCACCGGCATCTGCGGCAGCGGGTTGGGGCTGAGCTTGCGGTGCTCGATGCTGGGCACGTCGGGGGCCGGGCCGTAGTAGTGTACCGGGCCAGTGGCAGGCGGTTCTGCGGGAGCCCCGGCAGCCGATGTTTCGGGCACAACGGGCACCTCACCCGCCGCAATCAGCTCCTGAATGGCGGGCGGCGTGGACGTTGGCGCAGCCCACTCGATGGTCTGGCCAGGCTCCAGGGGCTGGTCAGTAGGAAGGGCGGGCACGGGCGGTTGCGTTGGGTTCATAGCGGCGGGGCGGTGGGGCACCGTCCAGTCCTGCATGGATTGGTCGGCAGAATTTTTACGGGTTTGATTGCCTGACTTTCCTTTGTTTCCCGAAGATTTTGATGAAGATTTCGAATCGGCGGCGGGACGCGGCTCACGGCCCTGCAGCTGGCTCATCGACTTGGCCGATGCGCCCCTCACTACATTCCCGGCCGGAGCAGCGGGTGGTGCGGCACCAGGCACTTTCGGCACGTTTGCCGCTGGCTTCTTCACAACCGGCTCAGTGGCCGAAACCGGTTCGGGCAGCGCGACGCGACGACCAGTCGACGAAGATTTCCGGCTCCGCAGCCGCGCTACCAACATGCCCAGTACAATGCCAATCAACAGCACCCCCAGCATCCATGGCCAGCTAGAAGCCGGAGCCGCCGGAGCCGGAGCCGGAACAACTTCCGCCACCGAAGCCTTCTTCGGCCCAACGGGAGCTGCCGCCGGAGCAGCGCCGGAATCGGCAGCGGGCGGCCCCGTGGGCTGCGTGGCCATCACCGGCCCTGGCTGCGCGGCCGGCTGCGCAAGCACTACCGGCCCGCTGCCCAGCGCCAGCAGGAGCAGCACCGCCCACTGCCCACGTCGGCTAGTTGAGCGGCTGCGCGTCATGAAGCACCTTGGATAGCTCATACAGGGCGTTTTTGAACGGCAGGAAGAACAGGGTTTCGGGCACGGTGTCGCCGTCACGAAGCACGTCGGCGTACTGCTGGCGATAGAGATTGAAGGAGTCGCCGAGGCTGCGCTCCAGCGTGTTCATTACCAGGCCGGGGTCGTTTTTCACGCCCAGGTCGGCCTGCACGCGCTTCAGCTCGGGGTCTTCGAGCAGCAGCTTGAGGCAGGCGCGGGCGTTGGCCAGTACCGACTGCTTGATTTCGTCGGTCACGGCCGTGGCTTCGAGGTGGTGTTCGCCTTTATCGGCTTGCGGGTTTTCGGGGTCGGGCAGGCCGCCGACGGGGCGCACCATGGGCGGGTCCTGGGGCATCTGGCCGGTGGCGAGCACGCCGCCGTTGGCAGTGGTTTGCTTGGGGTCGTCGGCCAGCTTGATGCGGAAATCGGCCGGTACGGGCTGCCCGGTGGCTTTCTCCATGATGAGGCGGGCCAGCTTTTCCACCGGCTGCAGGTTGGCGCCGGCCGCCAGCAGGCGCACGTAGAGGCTGCCGCGCCCGGTGAAGCACAGGTAGCGCGGCAGCTGCTGGCCGTTGGCCACCGTCACCTGCGCCACGTGGTAAATCAGGGCGCCGAAGTGCAGGTAGAACAGTACCCGCAGGTGTTCGGCCCGCAGCAGCCGCTCGCTGAAGCCCAGCAACTGGTCGTAGTTGAACAGGAAGCTGGCCACGTCCTCCGAGCCGAAGTTGTCGGTGCTTTCGGCCACCAGCACGTATTCGCGGGCCCGGCGGGCGGCGGGGCTCAGCACCGCGCTCTGCACCCCGGCCACCCCGAAACGCACGAGGCCGTTGTCTTTCGAGCCGCGCACTTCGGCGCCGCCGTCGCCCCACAGGTCGTTGCCGGCAAAGCGGAACGAGGTGCTCAGCACCGGCTTGCGGTCAGCGTAGAGCAGCACGTCGGTGGTGCCGCCGCCGATGTCGATGAAGGCCGCGTTTTCGCCCGGTCCCAGCGTCACGATGTTGCGGCGGGTGAGGTAGTAGTACGGCGCCGTCGATTCCACCATGCAGGGCATGGAGTTGCTGGTGTGGAAAACGCTATGGAACAGCGTATCCCACTCGCGCTGGTACAGGTTGCGCTGGTAGGTCGAGAAGCTCAGCGGGGCAAACCAGGTGATTTGCGTGGCCGCGAGGTTGCCGCCGTTCAGGGCGACTTTGGCGCGGCACAGCAGCAGGATTTCCTTGAAAAACGCCCGCACGCGGTTGGTATTGGCGATGTTCAGCGAGTTGTCCCACTTCAGATTGGTGTGGTAGTTGGGCCGGCGCTGCTCCTCGGTGATGATGCCGAATGCCACGTTGATGTTGCCGAGCACGCTCAGCTCCTGGGTGGCATAATTGGCCGCCTCATAGGTGGCAGTGCGGGCCGGGAAGGCGTAGGGCGAGCTGTCGGCGCCAATAATCGGCGGCACGAACTCACGCTCCTGGTACTGCTGCCAGCGCTTGATTTGCACGAAGTTAGCCGGGTCGTCGTCGATGCCCCGGTACAGGCGCTCGTACACGGTGCGGTCGGGCTCGGCGGTGGCTTTCTTAAGCAGGGCCACGGGCGAGTCGGCCACGCCGAAGCTGAACGGCTTGGGCTCCTGGCCGGGGCTGTCCTGCATGGCCACGTGGGTGTTGGTGGTGCCGAAGTCGATGGCAAAACGGTACTCCTTCGTGCCCTGGCGCTGCTCGGGCCAGCGCGGGATGATGAGCGCGCGGCCCTCGGCCGGGGCCGGGTTCAGCACTTCGAGGTAGTCGAAATGGGTGCCGCGCACCTCGTAGTAGGTGCTGCCCTCGTCCTGGCTGGTTTTGGGAGTGCGCTCGTAGCGGGTGGCGCTCTGGTCGGTGCCGGTTTCGCTCAGCTGGTGGCCGCCTGCCCAGAATTTCAGGTCGACTTTCTTAGTCACCATGCTGGGGTCGATGTTGTTGGCATCCACCAGCATCACCTTGTAGAAGTCGTTGTACTGCGGCGCGTCGGTCACCTTCACGAAGGGGAACACCGACAGCGCCACGTTGGTCACGCGCAGCTGGCCCACGCCCTCGCCCTGGGGGTTGGGGTAGTAGGCGCGCTCGTAGTCCACGTAGTCGCCGCCGCTCACCGGCACCCGCAGCTTCACCCGGATGCAGGCCGATTCCAGCTCCAGCGTCAGGTGCTCGGCCAAATCGGTCTGCGTAAAATAGTCGAAATACAGCGGCTTGATGGGCAGCAGCGGCCAGTTGCTGGGCTTGTAGCCGGGCGCGATTTTCAGGTTGCCGCAGAAGAACTTGGCTTCGTCCACCTCGTAGGGCACGGCCAGCAGGGTTTCTTCCAGCAAGTCGTTCACCGTCAGGTACGGGTACGGCAGCTCCGGGCCGGGCAGGGTGCGCTCCTTCAGCGGGCGGGCGTCGGCGGCGGGCACGGTGGCCCCACTGTCGGCAAACAGGGTTTCGTTGTAATACTTCTTGCCCACGGCCTTCAACCCCGGGCGCAGCACGATGGGCAGCGGCCCCGCCACCCCCGCCCGCGTGGGCCGGATGAACAGGTCGGAGCCGCGTACGGTACCCTCGTCGGGGCGCACGCGCAGCAGCACGCCGGCCACGTCAATCTGGTTGTTGGAAGCGTCGGTGAGGATGGGGAAGTTGCTCAGGCTGGCGGTGCCGTCCATGGCCCACTTCTGCAGCTGGCCCCGGTCGAGGGTGTCGCGCACCAGCGGGGCCATGGCCGTCAGGGCCGGGTCGCCCACGAACTCCTGGTACACGTAGTCGCGGAAGGCGGCTTCACGATTGGCCAGTGGCACGTATTGGTTATCAAAATAATAGCCCCCACCCTGCGGGCGCTGCACCGGCAGCGGCTTCACATTCGGGGCCGGGAAAAACAGCGTGAGCGGCGAGGTACCGCCGATGAGCTGCGGCACGCCGTTGGCGCCGGGGAAGTAGATGAGGTGCATCTCGGTCAGCTTCGCAAAGCGGCCGTCGAGGTACAGGGCCAGCACGTCGGCCAGCGGGCGGGTGGCGGGGTTCTGGCGCAGCTTGGCCAGCTCCTCGTCCTTGCGCCAGGCCCGGATTTGCAGGCGCTGGCTGGCCAGCTTGCGCTGGTGGAAGTTGAAGACCATCTCCCACACGTCCCAGAAGTGGCTGACGAGCTGGTGGTACACCGAGTCCTGGGCCGCGCCGCCCTGCGTCACAAAGCGCAGCGCGGTTTCGACCAGGTGCATGCGGGCGAAGGGCGAGGGAATCGAAACCGCCACCTTGGCGGCGCGGCCGCCTTGCGGGTCGAGCAGGCGCTCCACTTCGTGGGGGCCGATTTTACCAGTCGGCCCCCAGCCCTCGTGGGTGCTGGAGCCGGTGTCGTGTAATCGCAGGATTTTAGCCATTGGATGAGTTGCGAGAGGAGCGGCCGGGTCACCTCACCCCCGGCCCCTCTCCCGAGGAGAGGGGAGCCACGGCGGCGCGATGATATTGGCCGAAAAAGGCCTCTGATGTTATTTCAAGTTTGTTTTAAGCAGAGTTTCGTCAGGCTCCCCCTCTCCGCGGGAGAGGGGATTGGGGGGTGAGGTGACCCGTTAGGAATACTGCAGCTTCTTGTCCAGAATCTCGCCCGTCGCGTCCTCAAACGCCTTTACCACCCAGCGCAGCGCCTCGTTCTCCGTCGGGTTGCTCAGCGTGGCTTTGCCCACGGCTTTGGTCAGCTCGTCGCGGAAATAGCCGGGGGTGATGCCTTTGCTGAAAATGCCGGTTTCCACGGTTTTGTCGGCCACCATTCTGTTAAAATCAGCTTCGTCGGCGCGCAGGGCGGTGTAGCGGCGCTGGTTCACGCCCAGTTCGCGGAGCCACTCGTTGTATTCGCCGAAAAAGTCCGTCAGCTCGCGCAGGGCGCGGTTGTTGCGCAGCTGGGCCGCGAGGTCGCCGGCCTCGTAGTAAGGGGCTTTGGCATCGCCAGGGGTATGCTGGAGGAAGTAGCGGGCGAAGTAGTGCAGCTGGATGAGTGGGCGGGCCACTTCCTGGCGCAGGTCGGTGGGCAGCTGGCCGAAATCGATGTCGGGGCTGTCGGCTTTCAGGCCGTACTCGTGGTAGAGCGGCTGGTGGCCATCGAGCTGGTTGTCGGGCACTTCCATGAAGTGCGGCACGGCCAGGGCGCCCAGCAGCTCGAGCAGGTGGGCCTGGTTGCGCTGCTCGGCCCGGCCGGGGTGGTTGGCCAGCGGCTGGCCGGGCTGGTCGCCGAGGTAGTACATGGCTTCGAGCCCCTGCAGGTTGTCGGCGTAGTACGAGAGGGCCGTTTTGGTCTTCGTAATGAAGGTGTTCGAGTCGATGAAGTCCTGGCCGCCGGCTTTCTCATCGGCCGAAGGGTCGGCGAGCTTGAAGTAGGGCAGCATTACCAGCGCGCCGGCCTTGAGGCGGCGGCGGATTTCGGGGTGGGCCAGCGGGGAATTGGCGTCGCGCAGGTTTTTCACCAGCAGCGGGAAGCCGGCCGCGCCCGTCCCGCCAAAAATCGAGCTGATGAAAAACGCCCGGTCGCCGTCCTGCAGGCTCTGGGCGAGGTAGCGCATTTCCTTGCTCTGCACCACGGCATTCAGCACCACCGAGCCCACGTTGGGCGAGCCGCGGAAGCCCACGTCGAGGTTGGCGGCGAGGCTGTCCTGGGTGAACAGCAAATCGACCAGGCCCTGGGTTTCCACCGAGAGGTCGTTGTATTTGAGGTAGTCGCGGAAGGGCTGGCTGATGCCGCCGAAGTCATACACGAACGAGTCGCGCAGCTCCTCGCCGCCGCCGCTGGTGTTGAGGTGGGCCAGCGTGTTCAGGGGTTGGCTGAAGAAGCCGGTTTTTTCCTTCTGGCCATCGCCGTACAGGGCCTCGTGGATGCGGGCGTAGCGCTTGAGCAGCGCCACGGTGCGCGTTACGTCGCCGTTCTGGGTGTCGGGGTCGATGAGGACGGGCACTACCTGGTCGCAGTTGGGGATGCGCACGCCCGCGGCCAGCAGCATGGTGAGGGAGCGCAGCACGCGGGCCCCGGTGCCGCCCACGGCGAAGATGAATAGCTTCATTTTTAATGATTAATGGTTAGTGATTAATGGTTAATAGTGAACGGTAAATGAGTCGTGAGCAGGGCCAAATCAACACCTGCTATTAATCATTAACCGTTAATCATTACCCATTAACTAAAATGGCCCCACGAACGGCGTGGTGCGTGCGTAGGTGCTCCAGCGCTTCAGCAGCACCGAAAAGAGCAGGAACCACAGGGCGGCCACAATCATATTCACGACCATGAAATAGCCCAGATAGCTGCTTACCTCCGCGCCGTGGCCTTTGCTGAGGCTGTTGGCCAAGAACACGCCCAGGCCGGCGGCCAGCGCCAGCGTGGCGGCCCAGTGCGGCGTGCGGAACATGCCAGTGCGCAGCGCCGAGTTGAACACGTAGTAAAACGCCAGCACCAGCAGCAGGCTCACGCCCAGCGTGCTCCAGCCCACGAGCGAAAACAGGTCCGTTTTGTAGAGGCCGTAGTCGGCCGGGCGCTGGCTCTGGAAGATGGAAATCAGGGCCGAGTATAGGCTGGTGAAGAAGGTTTGCATAGAGGAGGGTGAGATGTGAGACTATGAGACATGGGACTATGGGAAGCGAGGGGAAAGCGAAAAGAATGGCTGTCTTTTATCTCACTTCCCGAAGTCTCGTGTCTCAAGTTATTTATCGTTTTTGAGCGGAAGCTGAACCGTAAATACGGCCGGCAGCGTGGTTGGATACGATTGCCGCACGCCGGTCAGAATCTGGTCGAGGCCAAACGTGCGGGGGGCGGGCGTATTGTCGTTGGTGGTGCTCCAGGCCGAAACCCAGTCCGGCGTTTCCGGGGCGGGCAGGCTCACGGTGAGCGTGGCGGTGGGGGCCGCCAGCTTGCTCACCCGCAGGCGCACCACATGGGTGTAGGGCGCCAGCACCGGCTGGCCGCTCTGCTCCTCATCGGTGAGCGGGCGCACCGAGTTGGGCAGCAGGCTGGCCTGGCCGTTGGGGAGGCGCACTTGCAGATGTTGGGCCAAAAACGCCGGCTGCTGCCAAGCGGCGGGTAATTCCTTCAAATCCAGCCCCACCGAAAAGTCCACCGGGTCGTCCGAAGGGTTCAGGGTCAGGCCGTTGTTTTCGGCATACACGGTGCCGCCACTCGACTTTAATTTCGGGTCGGTGAGCTTGGTGAGCAGCGGGGCATGGGCCGGCGTTTTGGTTTTCAGGCCGAAAAACGCCTGTTGGGCCGGCGCATTCCGAAACACCTCGGCGGCGTAGCGCGCCACCTGCGCGGGCGGCCCGATTACCCACACGTAGTACGGCACCTTCTCGCCGTTCAGGGTGCGTTTCTGCACCGGCGTTTTCACGGCCGGGAAGTAGCTGCCGTAAAAATGCGAGGTTTCGCCAAACACGGCCACGGCCAGCTGCTGCCGGCTCACGGGCGCGATGGACGTGCGAATGAGGTTCGGCAGCTGCGAGAAATCAGACTTGCGGGCCGGACCATAGATGAAGTCCGAAATCACCACGCTCACCTCCTCCCCCGCTTTGGGGCGGTTGAGAATGCCTTCGAGCATCTGCGGCAGCTCGGTGCCGAGGGCGGCCTGGCTCACCTCGCCCTGCACCACGTCGCGCAGCTCCTCGAACTTCACGGGGCGCGGCGCGGCGTTTTCGCAGAGGTAATACTTGCGCCCGGCCACGGCGCCGTTCACCTGCGTTTCGGTGATGAGCGCGCCGATGCGCTGCTGGAATTCGGTGGCCGGCTTATCGGCCCCGCCGCGCGGCACGAAGCCCTTCATGCCGCCCGAATACTCCAGAAAAACGCTCACGTGCAGCGGCGCAGCTTCGGGTGCGGCGGGCGTTTCGGCGGTAGCTTTGGGGCCTTTGGCGGGCTTGCTGGCGGTGGTTTCGGTCGGCTCCGAGCCGCAGGCTGCCAGCAGCGAAAGCGCCCCCAAAAGCACGCTGGCCAGCCCGAAACGATGAAAAAGACGCGGCGCGGGCACGCCCACGGAAACGGAATTCGGCATAGAGGAAACGCTAGGCAAGGTTTTGGGGCGAAGTATAGGCATTACGCAGCGAACTACCAGCCGGCCGAAAACCACGGCCATTTAAACGCGCCCCGCGCCCTGCTATTACACGCCCGCCGGCCAATGACCCACTTTTCGGGCCTGCGCTGCATCTCAAACCAAGCCCGATAACGCGGCGCAACCGGCTTTTCAGTCAACGTTTCCGGCCGCCCTCCTGTTATAAAGCCGGGTGTGGATTGGCGGCCCCAACCCCGAACCGTACCTTTGCGCCAACGGCCTCCTACGTTGTGGCCGCTTCAAAGCCGACGCCCGGTTAAAGGCACTTATTACCCTTATGTCCACACCCATTTCCACCGATATCTGCATCATCGGGGCCGGCCCGGTCGGCTTGTTTGCAGTATTTGAGGCGGGCTTGCTCAAGCTCCGCTGCCACGTTGTTGATGCCCTGCCGCAGCCCGGCGGGCAGTTGTCGGAAATTTATCCGAAGAAGCCGATTTACGACATTCCGGGCTTTCCCGAAGTGCTGGCCGGCGACTTGGTCGATAATCTGATGAAGCAGATTGAGCCCTTCCACCCCACCTTCACGCTGGGCGAACGGGTTGAGCATTTCAAAAAGCTCGACGACGGCTCCTTCCAGCTCTTCACCACCGACGGCACCGAAATTCACTGCAAAGCCGTGGCCATCGCCGGCGGCCTGGGCTCGTTCGAGCCCCGCAAGCCGGCCGTCGAAAACCTGGAGCATTTCGAGGGCGGCAAAGGCGTGCACTACATGGTGCGCGACCCCGAGCACTTCCGCGACAAGAAAATTGTCATCGCCGGCGGCGGCGACTCGGCCCTCGACTGGACCAACTTCCTCGCCAACGTGGCCTCCGACGTTACGCTCGTGCACCGCGGCACCACCTTCCGCGGCGCCGCCGACTCGGCCGAGAAAGTGCAGAAGCTGGCCGAAGCCGGCAAAATCAAGCTCGTGCTCAGCTCCAACGTCACGCACCTGCACGGCAACGGCGAGCTGAAGGAAGTCACCATCACCGGCAACAACGGCCAGGCCGAAACCGTCCCGCTCGACTGCTTCATTCCGCTGTTCGGCCTCACGCCCAAGCTCGGCCCCATCGGCGAGTGGGGCCTGGAAATCGAGAACGATGCCGTGAAAGTGGACACCCTGGACTACAGCACCTCGCTGCCCGGCGTGTACGCCATCGGCGACATCAACACGTACCCCGGCAAGCTGAAACTCATCCTCTGCGGCTTCCACGAAGCCGCGCTCATGTGCCAGGGCGCGTTCAAGTACATTTTCCCCGACAAGAAGTACACCCTGAAATACACAACGGTCAACGGGGCACCATCCATGTGAATGCGTGAATGGGTGAATGAGTGAATGACTCCGATAGTCGTTACTTACTCACCGCCCATTCACTCATTCACTCATTTACCCATTCACGCATTGGAAAACGACATCCGCGTTTACGTCGAGGAAGCCCCCGGCCAGCGCACCGAACTCACCGGCCCTACCGACATGGGCCTCAGCCTGATGGAGCTGCTGAAAGCCAGCGGCTACGACATTCAGGCCACCTGCGGCGGCATGGCCCTCTGCGCCACCTGCCACGTGGAGGTGCTGGCCGGCCCCGCCCTGCCCGAGCCCGAAGACGCCGAGCTTGATATGCTCGAAACCCTGCCCGTGGTCCACGAAGGCTCCCGCCTGAGCTGCCAGATTCGCCTTACGCCCCGCACCGACGGGCTGGTGGTGCGCCTCGTTCCGACGGGCGCGTAGGACACCGCCTGTCAGAGCGAGGCAATCCGTCTCGTTCTCCGCGCTCAACTGCACTAAGCAAAAAGCCCCGATTCTGACTGGAATCGGGGCTTTTGCGTTAAAGACAGCGTTAGCTCGTCGCAGGGCTGGTCGCGCCCGGGACTCGCATTGCGGCGCGGCGCTGGCAACGACAGCCGATTACCCGGCGGCAGCCAGGCGCTCCCGCATCCGCTGTTTAGCGGCTTCGGACAAGGCCAAATCCGAGCCGGCCCGGCTGGCTGCCGCCGCCCGCGCCCACTCGGCAATCAGCACGGTTTGCTTGGCGTAGCGGTTGCAATAGGGGCAGTAGCGCAGGTGCAGCCACAGGCTGGCGGGCATCGATTTGCCGGCCGGCTGGTCGGCCTGCTGTTCCAGCAGCAGGGTGGCGTTCTGGCAGGTAATAAGACGTAGCATAGCGAATAGTTAGTTTTTTCCGAGGCCGTGCTTTTCGAGGCAGCGGCGCAGCTGCAGCTTGGCCCGGTGAATGATAACCCAATAATTGGCCGAGCTCAAACCCAGCTCCTGACAAATTTCTTCGGCCGATAATTCCTCCACGAAGCGCATGGCGAACACGGCTCCCTGCTGCGGCGGCAGCCGCTCCTGGCAGCGCTGCAGAATCTCGTGCAGCTCCTGCTGCTCCAGAGCGGCATCGGCATTGAGCCAGCTCACGGGGGTTTGGGCGTCGGCCCAGTGGCCATTCTCGGGGTTAAAGAAATCGGCTTCCGTGGGCCCGCCTTCTCCGATTTCATCCAGCCCGACGCGGGTGACGCGGGCCTGGCGCCGGTAGTGGTCGATGATTTTGCGGCGCAGAATAACGAACAGCCAGGTGCGCTCCGACGCCTCGGCCCGAAAGGTGGCCAGGCCGTCGAGGGCGCTCAGGAAGGTTTCCTGCACCAGCTCTTCGGCGGTTTCGGCATCGGAAACGCGGCTCAGGGCAAAGCGGTACAGCTCGTCGCCGTAGCGGTCGGGCCACTGGGCCGGAATGGGAATGGAGGGGGTCATGTGGGGCGACAGCGCTAGACTGGCAAAGGCCGCACTACAAGATTACGCCAGCCTTGCGAAAGAAAGCAACGCCGCAACGCTACAGTGCCGCCGCCGCCACGCCCACAATGCGGCGCGAGGCCACCTCCTGCACCAGCACCACGGCCCGCAGGTTGGGTCGCTTCCAGGCGGCATTGAGCGGCACCCTGGTACTGGCTGCGAACGTGCCATCGGCACCGATTTTGCCCAGCGGAATCAGCTGCCGCACCACGGCGGCATGGCGCAGCAGACGGCCCGCATTTTCGCCCCGCCCCACCTGCGAGGCCAGGCCGCTTTCGGTAATGGCCAGCACCACTTCGGCCGCCGCCGTACCGGCCGGCACGCTGGCCACGCGCACCTGCGTCGCGCCCTCGCTGGCGCTCACAGACACGGCTGCCTGCGGGGTCTTGGCCGCTTTGGCCACGGCTTGGGCCAGCTCGCCGGTGCGGCTGCCCACCAGCTCGTAGCGGCCGTTCACCACCGCCTGCGGCGTGTAGGAGCCCGTGCCGAAGCCCGTCGCGTACTGCCGCTGGCGCTCGGTGTAGGCCGCCGAGGAAAAGCCGTCCTTCCAGCCCAGCCGGTTCCAATAGTCGACGTGCTCGCCCAGGGCAATAACCTCCACGCCGGGCACCGATTGGGCCGCTTCCAGCTCGCGCAGGGCGGCATCGGCCGCCGGGCAGCTGGAGCAGCCTTCGGAAGTGAACAGCTCGACCACCACCGGCACCCGCACGGGCAGCGAAACCGCCGGCCGGGGCGGCGCGAATGTTGCCAGGCTGCCCGCCAGGGGCAGCGCCAGCCAGAAAAAGGCTTTCATATACGAAACGAAAAAAGGAACAGAAAACGAAGCGCAGCCAACTCAAAAACCGCTACCCCGCCAGACGCGCTGCTCCCGTGCGCCTTACAAGCGCCCACGAAAAAGCCCTTACCGCAAGGGCGGCAAGGGCTTTACTGGTCAGTCCGTTTCGGCGGCGGTGGCTTAGTGGGGCACGTTGGCCGTGGCCATTACCTCGGGCATGAGGTTGAACATCTCCAGCACGATGCGCCAGCCGGCATCGGCTTCGCGGCGCCAGATGCGCAGGTAGGTGCCGTTTTCTTCGGGGTGCTTGCCGCTGGCCGGGCGGTGCAGCGAGCCCACCACGTAGCCCAGGTCGCCGGCGGCAGCCAGGTAGCCGGTGCTGGCCACGAAGAGGTAGCCGCCGTCGAGGTTTTTCATATTGGCCACGGCCGCTGCGCCGTGCATCATCGACAGGCCGGGGCGGTAGAGGCGGGCTTCGGCGCTCAGGCTTTGCTGGTAGGCCGCGCCGGGCTTCATGAGCTCGGCGGCGGCAAACTTGCTGTCCACGTCGAGCACGATGTTGGACGGCGCGGTGCTGGGCACGGCCACGGCGGGCATGAGCTTGGGCTGCGGCACTTCGGCCGGCTGCGCGGGGGCAGCCCCGATGCGCTCAATGGTCATGTTCACGGCAAATTTCCAGCGGCCATCCAGCTGCTTGCGCCACACGGTGACGTATTCGCCGGCCAGGTCGGGGCGGCCGTTCTGCAGCTGCGTCCAGGGGCCGGTGGTGTAGCCCAGCTCGCCCGACTGGGCGGCATCGGCCAGCACGGGGTACCAGGTCATTTTGCGGCCGGGCTTGCTGGGGCGGGCGCGCCACACGTTCTGGGCGTTGGCCAGCTTGCCGTTGTCGGTGGCCAGCGAGGTAGGGGTGCTGTTGGCGAGCAACGCGGCTTCGGTGCTGGTTTGGGTGGCCTGGGCGGCAAAAGCCGCTTCGGCGGCCACCACCTGCTGCACCAATTTGGACTGCGCCTGGGCGGCGGCCGGTATCAATAAGGCGACCGTAGCGCCGATAGTCAAGTAATTCTTCATAATATACTAGCAAAATTGATTCCTGCTACTAAGGTAGGTGCTACGGTATAATTATACTTTCGGTGCAAAACGAAATTCCCGTCTTCGTGCCGAACTTGCGGCCGGATTGGCCCCTTCGGGCCGGTTTTGAATCCTCCTTCTTTCAGGGCTCGCCGCCCTTCGCCTTGCTTTTATGAAACTAGCCGACCTCACCGCCCGCGCCCGCCGCATTCGCCTGGTACTCACCGACTGCGACGGCGTCCTCACCGATGGCGGGGTGTACTACTCGGAGCGCGGCGAGGAAATGAAGCGCTTCAATATCCGCGACGGCATGGGCGTGGAGCGCCTGCGCAACCACGGCATTGCCACCGGCATCATGACGGGCGAGGTTTCGCCTTCCGTTCGCACGCGCGCCGCCAAGCTGAAAATTGAGGAGCTGCACCTCGGCATCAAGGACAAGGCCACCTGCCTGCACGAGATTCTGGCCCGCACCGGCCTCACGGCCGAGGAAGTGGCCTTCATCGGCGACGACACCAACGACCTGGAAATTCTGGCGCTGGTGGGCTTTTCGGCCTGCCCCGGCGATGCCACGTCGTTTGCCCGCGCCGCGGCTCATTTTCATTGCCAGACGGCCGGCGGCCACGGCTGCTTCCGCGAGCTGGCCGAGTTCATCATTGCCGCGCAGGCTGGATAGGCCGGGGCCGGCTTTTCCTACTCCGGCAGCAGCCCTTGCCGCGCGGCCAGCTTGATAAGCGCGGCGGTGTTGCGGGTCTGGGTTTTCTCCATGATGTTCTGGCGGTGGGTTTCGATGGTGCGCTTGCTGGTGAACAGGCGCCCGGCAATCTCGGCATTGGTGAGGCCCTCGGCCACCAGGCTCAGCACCTCCATCTCGCGCTTGCTCAGGCCCAGCGCCAGGCGGGCGGCCGCGCCGTCGGGCATGGGCTTATCGGTGTAGAGGCGGCCCAGCAGCGCCAGCCCAATGGCCGAGCACAGAAACGGCCGGCCGGCCGCCACGGTGCCCAGCCCGTGCAGCAATTCCGAAAGCAGGGAGCTTTTGAGCACGTAGCCGTGCGCGCCCAGGTCGAAGGCGCGGGCCACGTAGTGCTCGTTGGTGAGCTCGCCCCGGGCCAGGATGCGCAGCTGCGGGTATTGCTCGCGCAGCGTGGGCAGCGCGGCCAGCACGTCGGGGCCGGGCAGGGTCAAATCGAGTAGCACTACCGTGGGCACCACGGCGGCGGCCACGGCCAGCAGCTCGGCGCTGCCGCCTGCTTCGCCCACTACCTCCAGGCCCACTGCTGCTCCAAGCCCGATACGTAATGCCTGTCGCGTAGCACTGTCACTGTCGGTAAGTAGCAGTCGAATCATATTATCAAGTGGTAGAGCAGGAAATGGATGCAGTGGCTAACCCGGGCGCTAACCAAAATAATAACTTTTAAGATTCCAAAACTACCATTATGGGGAAGCTCAACTGTGGAATCAGCAATAAAAGCCGTATTAATTCCTTAAAAAGCGGCAGTCCGGCGGCCCGATAGCGTAGAAATACGGAGAGGCGAAACTCGTATACCTATTCAGCCCAACCTTGTTGCCGGCTGGCCGTTTCGACTATCTTACTCTCCCCCTAGCTATGACTCGCATAATACTTGCTGACGACCACGCCATCCTGCGCGATGGCATCCGGGCGCTCCTCTCTGCCGAACCCGACCTTGATGTGGTGGGCGAGGCCAGCAACGGAGCCGAAGTGCTTGCCATGCTCGAAACCACGCCCGCCGACGTGGTGCTCATGGATGTGCAGATGCCCGTGCTGGATGGCTTTGCCACCATGCCCGAGCTGCGGCAGCGCTTTCCCGAGGTGCGGGTGCTGGTGCTCACCATGCTCGACCACGAAAACTACGTTGCCCGCATGCTGGAAGCCGGGGCCATGGGCTACGTGCTCAAGAACGCGGCCATCAGCGAAATCACGCACGCCATCCGGACGGTATCGACGGGCAGCCCTTTTCTGTGTACCGAAATTGGGCTTAACATGCTGTACAAGGCCGTGGCGCAGTCCAGCAGCCAGTCTCAGGACGAAGCCGCCCACGCCGGGGCCGACCTCACGGCCCGCGAGCTGGAGGTGCTCAAGCTCATTGCCGAGGGCCTCACCAATGCGGAAATCTCCGACAAGCTCTTCACCAGCAAGCGCACCATCGAAACCCACCGCCAGAACATCATCGCCAAGACCCAGGCCAAGAACACGGCCGCCCTCATCAAGCTGGCCGTGAGCCGGGGGCTGATTTCGTGATGGTTAATGATTAACGGTTAGTGGATAATTCGGCTGTCAATTCCATCATTGACCACTAACCGTTCACCCCCACCCATTAATTCAGCATGCCGCCGATGGTGCCGATGGTGAGGGCCACGATGGCCGTGTTGAACAGGAAGGCAATGAGCCCGTGCAGCAGCGCCGTGCCCCGAATGGTGCGGCTGCTGATGCCGATGTCGGCGGTTTGGGCGGTCATGCCTATCACGAAGGAGAAGTAGGCAAAGTCGAGGTAATTGGGCTCCAGCGGGGGCTCGCCATCGGCTTTGCTGGCGTCGTCGGGGAAGGTGAGGCCGCCGCAGTCGTGGCCCTGGTCGTTGGTGTCGTAGTAGGAATGGGCGTAGCGGAGCGTGAACACGCAGTGCACCAGCGTCCAGGCCAGGGCCACGGCCCCGATGCCCAGGCTCAGGTGCAGGGCTTTGGCTTGCTGGGGCAGGCTTTTGAGGGTGCCGAGCAGGCCCACCACGGCCACCAGGCTGGCCAGTGCCCCGGCAATGACAACCGTGGAAGCGGCGGCACGGGTGAAGTCCTCACTGGCCGCCACGCGGCGAATGTCTTCCACATCGGCCAGGCGCATGTTCAGCACCAGCAGGCTGAGGGTGACCAGGGCAAAGCCGTCCCAGCCGGCCACGGCGCGGGTCAGCCAGCCCATCCCGACCGGCGAGAGCCCGGCAACCAGCGCGCCGGCCGTCAGGCCCAGGCCCAGCCGCCACGGCAGGCTCAGAAAGCGGCTGAAGAAGGAAGCTTGCAAACGGGTGGCTGGGCTGGGCGTGGGCATAGGGGCAAGGTAGTACCGACGGGCCGGCGGCGGGCCCGGCAACGGATATTCCGTTTCTTTGCCGGCATGAACGCAGCCCCTCTTTCCGGCCTCTACGCGCCCTCCCTCGCCCTCGTTACCGACCTCTATCAGCTCACCATGGCCTATGGCTACTGGCAACAGGGCCTGCAGGACCGCGAGGCGGTATTTCACCTCTACTTCCGCAAGGCCCCGTTTCAGGGCGGCTACGCGGTGGCGGCCGGCCTAGCCCTGGCCGTGGACTGGGTGGAAAACCTGAAATTCTCGGACGATGACCTCGCCTACCTCGGCAGCCTGCGCGGCAGCAAGGGCACGGCCATGTTCCCCCCGGAGTTTCTGAACTACCTGCGGGAGCTGAAGTTCACCTGCGACATCGACGCCATTGCCGAAGGCACGGTGGTGTTCGGCAACGAGCCGCTGCTGCGGGTGCGCGGCCCGCTGCTGCAGGCCCAGCTGCTGGAAACGGCCCTGCTCACGCTCATCAATTTCCAGACCCTGGTGGCCACCAAGGCCGCCCGCATCCGCGAAGCGGCCGGGCCGGCGGACCAGATTCTGGAGTTTGGCCTGCGCCGCGCCCAGGGCTTCGACGGGGGCCTGGGGGCCAGCCGGGCGGCCTTTTTGGGCGGGGCCGATGCGACCTCCAACGTGCTGGCGGGCCAGCGCTACGGCATTCCGGTGCGGGGCACGCACGCCCACAGCTGGGTGATGTCGTTTGCCGATGAGGGGACGGCGTTTTCGGCGTATGCCAAGGCGTTTCCCGACGACTCGGTGTTTCTCGTCGATACCTACGACACCATTGAGGGCGTGCGGCAGGCCATTAAAGTAGCTCGCGAGATGCGCGCCAACGGCCACGAGCTGGCCGGCATCCGGCTCGATTCGGGCGACCTGGCCTACCTCAGCCGGGAGGCGCGGGCGGTGCTCGACGAAGCGGGCTTTACCAACACGCGCATCGTGGCCAGCAACGATTTGGAGGAAAACCTCATCACCAGCCTCAAGCAGCAGGGCGCCCGCATCGACACCTGGGGCGTGGGCACGCAGCTCGTGACGGCCTACAACCAGGCCGCGCTGGGGGGCGTGTACAAGCTGGCCGCGCTGCGCAAGGCCGACGACTCGGGCTGGGACTTCACCATCAAGCTCTCGGAGCAGGTGGCCAAAACCAGCATCCCGGGCATTTTGCAGGTGCGCCGCTACCTGAACGAGTACGGCAAGCCCCGGGCCGACATGCTCTACAACACCGCCGAGCCCCTACCCGACACCATTACGCTGGTCGACCCGCTCGACATCACGCGCCGCCTCGCCATCAAGCCCGAAACCAAATTCCGCGAGCTGCTGGAGCCGGTATTCCGCGCCGGCCAGCGGGTGCTGGAGCTGCCCACGCTGGCCGAAAGCCGCGCCCACGCCCAGCGCGAGGTGCAGAGCCTCGACCCCAGCATCCGCCGCTTCCTCAACCCCCACACCTTCCCGGTGGGCCTCGAAAAAGGCCTCTACGACTACCGCACGCAGCTTATTCTGGACAAGCGCCCGGTGCGCCCGGCGTAGGGAGAAACAGGACAAATTGTAAACGCCCGTCATGCAGAGCGCAGCGAAGCATCTTGCCCGCCACCATTAATCCTGTTGATTGGATTGCGTTGAGCGGTAAAGATGCTTCGCTGCGCTCTGCATGACAGGCGTTTTACGGGCTTTCTCCCCCTGCCCTACCGTCCCTACTCCACCGGCCGGGCCGGCGGCACCTCGCAGCGGCCGATGGCCAGCAGCCAGTCTTCGCCCCAGCGGGTGAGGCGGTAGATGCGGCGCGGGCCCTCGTAGGCCCAGCGGAGCAGGCCGGCGCGCACCAGCCCGGTGGTGGCGCGGCCACCTGCCACGCGCTCCACGTTGGCGGCATCGGCCAGGTTGCGGGCCGTGAGGGCTTCGTGGGCAAAGAACCGGTAGAGCATCCGGGCCTGCACGGTACGGCCGCGTTGGTTGCGGCCCGGTACCAATGGCGCCAGCGCGACAAGCAGGCGCTGCATCACCTGTTCGGGCGCGTAGGAGTCGGCCTGGGTCAGGGCGGGCTGGTCGCGGCGGGCAATGCGTTCGGCCAGCCCACTGAGCAGGGCCTCCGCGTTGGGGTCTGGCATTGGATTCATGGGGAGCAGGGCCCGAAAGGCGGACCGGCGCCCTAAGCTACAGCACAAAGCACTACCGATTGCACCATTTCCTGGCGTAGTTGCGCCAATACCAACTCAGGATGGGTCATAACATCTTTCCGATGCCCCCATTCTTATAGTAAGATGCACCATTACACACTGTGACTGTTCCAACAACGACAACCATTTGCACCATAACACAAGCGCGCTGTGCGATAATTCCATATCAGTTGCGCCATAACTCCCGCCGGATGCACCACAACTGCCAGCCGCTGGGCTATGCCTGCCCGCCGCTACGCGTAGCGCAGTTCGCCCGCGCTCACGCGCAGCGTCACGCCGGGCTCGGCGGTGAGGCGGCCGGCTACTTGCGCATCGTAGCCGCTGGCTTGCAGCGAGGCCACTACGGCAGCGGCGCTGGCTTCTTCCGTCACCACCAGCATACCGGTGCCCATGTTCCAGTAGAGGTAGGCCGTTTCGGCGCTGATGTCGCCAATTTCGCAAAGGCGCTGCATGGCGGGCAGGGGCGCAAACAGGTTGTCGAGCACCGCGCCGAGGCCGTTTTTCAGCACCCGCGAGAAGTTGTCGGCCACGCCGCCGCCCGTGATGTGGGCCACGCCGTGCAGCGGCAACCCGGCATCGAGCAGGGCCGAAATGCCGGGCGAATATATGAGCGAGGGCGCGAGCATGGCCTCGCCCCAGGTCTTTGGCGCTGCGCTTAATGAGGAATGAGGAGTGAGGAATGAGGAATTCTCAGTTTTCCCCAATTCTTCATTCTTCATTCCTAATTCTTCATTAAGCGCAGCGTCAGTGCCGTCGTAAGCGGCCTCGTGCCAGTTCTCGCCGAAGAGGCGCGTCAGCGTCTTGCGGGCCAGCGAGTAGCCGTTGGAGCGGAACGAGGGCGAGCGCAGGGCCACCACCGCGTGGCCGGCCTGGGCCGTTTTGCCGCTCAGGGGCTGGGCCAGGCTAGGGTGCAGCACCCCAATGGCCGTGGAGCACCAGTTGAAGTTCATTTTGGCGCCCGGCCAGCCGCCGATGCGGTTGCCCAGCTCCGCGATTTCGCCGCCCGTGATGGCCACCTGAGCGAAGTTGGCGGCATCGTGCAGGCCGCGCATCATCTGGTCCACCACGTCGTAGTCGAGGTGGTTCACGTCGATGATGTTGGAGAGGTTGGTGGGCACGAAGCCGGCGGCGATGAGGTCGTCGGCCGTCATGGCAATGAGGTCGTAGCCGAGGGTATCGTACTTGTTCAGGCGCTCGGCCACTTCAATCTTGGTCCCGATGCCGTCGGAGCTGATGCCGAGGCGCTCCTGGCCGAAGCGGATTTCGTTGGAGAAGCCGCCGTCGAGGTCCTGGGCGGGCTCGCCGGGCTTGCCTGCGCGGTTGGCAAAGGTTTTTTTCGCCCAGCTGTAGGCGTTGCGCGAGGCAGCGTTGCCTTCTTCGATGGAGTAGCCGGCGGGGTTTTCGGGGGTGTTGCTCATCTGGAGAACCTCACCCCCCGGCCCCCTCTCCTTGGGGAGAGGGGGAGCCGAGAAGGCGCGGGTGAGTTTAATTCTTGGTTGGAATGTCTTGATAATTCGTCTGGCTCCCCTCTCCTGGGGAGAGGGGCCGGGGGTGAGGTTCCCCGCGTCAGGCTTAATGCTTAATGCTCCGTCGGCTCGGGCGCTTTGGAGCTTACCGACTTCTTGTCCTTCTTCTTGTCATTGCGGTGGCTGGCGCGCTCCTCCTGAATGTGGCGCAGGTAGTGCGTCACGTCGCCCGTCGGGTACTTGCCCGAGAAGCAGGCGAAGCAGCTGCCGCCGTGGCCGCGCTCCTCCGAAAACAGCTCGTACAAGTCCTGCAAATCCTGGTAAATCACCTTGTCGGCCTCGATGTAGCGGCAGATTTCGTCCTCCGTGTAGTTGGCCGCAATCAGCTCGGTGCTCATGGCCATGTCGATGCCGTAAATGCAGGGCGACACGATGGGCGGGGCGCTCGAAATGAAGTACACTTCGGTGGCGCCGGCCTCGCGCAGCAGCCGCACGATGCGGCGCGAGGTGGTGCCGCGCACGATGCTGTCGTCCACCACGGCCACCTTTTTGCCCTGCACAAACTCCCGAATGGGGTTCAGCTTTTTCTTCACCACGTCCTCGCGCCCGGCCTGGGTGGGCACAATGAAGGAGCGGCCCATGTGGTTGTTTTTCACCAGCGCCCGGCGGTAGGGCACCCCAATGGCCTCGGCCAGCCCGGAGGCCGAGAAGTAGCCCGAGGAGGGCACGTCAATCACCATATCGGGCTTGATGCCGGCATTGACCAGCTTGCGGGCAATGATTTTGCCCAGCCGCACCCGCTCCCGCGCCACCAGCCGGCCGTGAATCACGGAGTCTTCGCGGGCGAAGTAAATCTGCTCGAACACGCAGAAATTCTTCGGCAGCTCGGGCTGGTTTTTGCGGTGCACCTGGTAGTTGTTGTCGATGAAAATGGCCTGGCCGGGGCCCACGTTTTCAATAAACTCGAAGTCCAAGTAGTCGAAGCAGGTGCTTTCCGACACGAAGGCGTAGACCGGCCCAGCCGGCGTGTTGCGGCGCCCCAGCGCCAGCGGCCGAATGCCCAGCGGGTCGGTGAAGGCCAGCAGGCCATGCCCGGCAATGACGGTGATGGTGGCGTAAGCGCCTTCCACCAGCTCCTGCGTCGTCTCCACGGCATCGAAGATGTCCACCACCGAAATATGGTCCAGGTCTTTCACGCGCAGCTCCGAGGCGAAGGTGTACATGATGAGCTCCAGGTCGTTGGTGGTTTTGGGCAGCACGTGGTACTTATCGTGCAGGCGCTTGGCCACGTCGCGGAAGTTGATGACGTTGCCGTTGTGCACCATGGCCAGCCCGAAGGGGTAGCTGGTGGTGAAGGGCTGGGCCAGGTCGGAGTCGTTGGCGCCCTGGGTGGTGTAGCGCACGTGCCCGATGCCGATGTTGCCCTTGAGCTTCTTCACGTGCTTGGGCTTGAACACGTCGTTGACGAGGCCCTGGCCCTTGCAGAGGTGAAACGAGTCGTCGAACGTGGCGATGCCGGCCGCATCCTGCCCGCGGTGCTGCAGGGCGGTGAGGCCAATTATCATGTCGCCTACGACGTTATCGGGACCGTGAAAACCTACTATTCCGCACATGGGGTGGAGGGAATTATGAATTAAAAATTATGAGTTATGAATTGGTGGTCATGAACTAGAAACGACGACTGGCACACGGCGCAGGAGCATTCGTAATTCATAATTTATAATTCATAATTAAGCCCGCGAGGGCATTGGCGTACAACTCGTGCTCCACGGCCAGGCCGCGCCGCTCGACTTCGGCCAGCGTATCGGCCCCGCGCAAATTCACGGTTTGCTGCGCGAGGACGGGGCCGGTATCGAGGCCTTCGTCAACCAGATGCACGGTGATTTTGGTTTCGGGCAGCCGGTTGTCGAACGCCCACTCGTAGGCGTGCAGGCCCTGGTGCTGATGGGTGTCAGCGGGGTGAATGTTGATGATGCGGCCCGCAAACGGCTGAATAAAGGCCGGCGAGAGAATGCGCATGTAGCCCGCCAGCACCACCAAATCGGGCTGGTACTGCTGCAGCAGCTGGGCCGCTTCGGCATCAAATGTTTCGCGCTTGCGGCCTTGGCTGGGCAGCGAGGCCACGGGGCAGCCCTGCTCGGCGGCAAAGGCCAGGCCGGGCGCATCGGGCTTGTTGCTGAACACCACCACCACCTCGGCCAGGTCTTTCAGGATGCCGGTTTTGGTGGCTTCCAGCAGCGCCAGCATGTTGGAGCCCCGGCCCGAAAGCAGGATGGCCAGGCGGGCCCGTCTCCCCTCCTGCCCTTCTCCAAACGAGAGGGCCGACTGCTTGAATTGCTCAAAAGAGGCGAGGAGCTTCATCAGTTTCAGTTGGGCTTCCGGTCTCAATTTACAACGGCAGCGGTTAGCACCGGCGCGGGGCGCTGGGCAATGTCGGGGCGGAAGTAGGCGCCTTCGAACGTGACGCGGGCACAGGCTTCGTAGGCGCGGGCGGTGGCTTCTTCCAAATCCTGGCCGTGGGCCGACAGCACGAGCACCCGGCCGCCGTTGGTGACCAGCTCGCCGGCTTCGTTGCGCTTGGTGGCCCCGTGGAAGGCGCGCACGCCGGCCGGCAGATTGTCGAGGCCGGTGATGGGGAAGCCAGTCGGGAACTTCGGCGCCGGGTAGCCACCCGAGGCCAGCACTACGCCTACGAAGGCGCCGGGGCGCTGCTTCACGCCTTGCTGGGCAAGGGTGCCGTTGAGCGTGGCTTCGATGAGGGTGAGCAGGCTGCTGTCCAGCGCCGGCAGCAGCACTTCGGCTTCGGGGTCGCCGAGGCGCACGTTGTATTCCAGCAGTTTGGGGCCGGTGGGCGTGAGCATGATGCCGAAGTAGAGGAAGCCCCGGAACTCGAACTGCTCGTTTTGCAGCCCGCGCAGGGTGGGGTCCACGATGTCGCGGCGGATGGCGGCCAGCACATTGGCATCGGCGAAGGGCACGGGGCAGTAGGCGCCCATGCCGCCGGTGTTGGGGCCGAGGTCGCCGGCCAGCAGCTGCTTGTGGTCCTGCGAGGTAGCCAGCAGGCGGATGGTGCGGCCGTCCGTCAGGCCGATGATGCTGATTTCGGGGCCGGTCAGCTTCTCTTCGAGCAGGAAGCTGAACCAACCCGAGTAGCTCGTCTGCAGGTCGTCGAAAGCCGCCTCGGCTTCTGCCGGCGACGAGCACACGTACACGCCCTTGCCGGCGGCCAGCCCGTCGTATTTCACCACCACGTGCCCGCCCAGCTCGGCGGCTTTGGCGCGGGCAGCGGCAATGTTGTCGCTCCGGAACGGCCAGGCCTGCGCCGTGGCCACGCCGTGGCGGCGCATGAATTCCTTGCTCCACACCTTCGAGCTTTCCAGCCGCGCCGCCGAGCGGGTCGGGCCGAAAACTTTGATGTCGGAACCGGCAAAGAAGTCGGTGATGCCGGCCGCCAGCGGTGCCTCCGGCCCCACCACAATCAGCCTGGAATCGTGCGCCTGAGCGAAGGCTTTCACCGCCTCAAAATCCAATGGATTGAAGCCCAGCTGGCTGTTGGGGATGCCGGCGTTGCCGGGCAGCACGTGCACGGTGGCCCCGTCGCGGGTCAGCTTTTCGGCCAGGGCGTGCTCGCGGGCACCGGAGCCGAGGAGGAGAAGGGTTTGGGAGTCAGTCAAGGGAGTAAGGGCTTAGGCGGGCGCCGGGAGCTAGCTAATGTCTTCGATGGAAATAATCTGTCCGTTCTCAATCTGAAAAACGGATTTGCCCTGCAGCTGCAAGGTATCGCCCGGCTGCAGGCCGTTGGGGAAAGCAATAGCGGCAACGGCCTTATAGTCAATGGCAACTTCGACCTGCCGGCCGTTCACCTGCCAATCAGTGACGCGCTGCTCACGCTCGGAGAAATACTGCGTGGCTTGCGCTGCCTGCCGACGGAAAGCCTCTTTGCCGTTCGTGGTCAGGCTCACCTCGCCATTGGAAACGTTGCGAAACACCACATCCTCGTGCAAGGGTGCCAGCATGCCGGCTACATCGAAGCGGTTGTACGCGGCGATGTAGGCTTCAACAAGTTGCTTGGGCGCGGTGGTTTCCATTTGGTAATTGGTTAGAGCAAGCCGGCCTGCGCGAGATTGGCCAGCAGGCGGGCGCGCACATCCTCGCTGTCGGCGGTGGGCAGGGGCGCACCGGTGATGCGCTCGTAGATGTCGAGGTAGCGGCGGCTGGCTTCGCTGGTCACCTCGGGCGTGAGGGCGCGGGGGTACTGGCCATCTTCTTTGTTGGCAATCAGCCACTGACGCACGTACTCTTTGTCCATCTGCTCCGCCGACTCGGGGTTGCGGGCGTAGTCCTCGGCGCTCCAGAAGCGCGACGAATCCGGCGTGTGCATCTCGTCGATGAGAATCAACTCGCCGTTCAGCAGGCCGAACTCATATTTGGTATCGACCAGAATGATGCCCTTGGCGGCCAGCAGTTCCGAGCCTGCTTTGAACAGCGCCAGGGATTTTTCCTTCATCTGGTCGTACAGCTCCTGGCTCACCCAACCTTCGCTCACGAGGTTTTCGGGGGTGATTTCGCGGTCCGATTCTTCCTTCGTGGTAGGCGTCACGATGGGTTCGGGAAACTGCTGGTGCTTGGTGAGGCCGTCAGGCACGGCCACGCCCGAGAACGTGCGCTGCCCGGCCTGGTAGCCGCGCCACATCGAACCGGTGAGGTAGTGGCGCACCACCATTTCCACCTTAATGGGCTTTGCCTCCTTCACCAGCATGGCGTTGGCATCCACCAGCTTAATGACGTGGTTTGGGATGATGTCCCGGGTTTTTTCGAACCAGAAATTAGCCAGACCATTCAACACCGCCCCTTTGTAGGGAATGGCCGTTTCCAGCACGCTGTCGAACGCCGAAAGGCGGTCGGTCACGACAATTAGGCGGTCGCCGCTGGGTGCGCGCAGGCTGTCGCGCACTTTGCCGCGGTGCAGCAGCGGAAGTTGGGGAGAAGCGAAGTGGGTGAGAGTGTTCATTTAGCTACGTTTCGGGAGAGCCTAATTTTGGTTGGCGAGTTGCACGGCGGGCACCGTAGCGGCATTCTTTTGGGCAATGTGCGCCACAATATTCTTGAAGATTTGCAGGCCCTCGCCTTCCTCCGAAGCGGCGGGGTTCTGGCGGCGGCGACGGGCCCAGTCGGGGTGGTTGTAGGCGGCCAAAAATGCCTCCGGGTGCGGCATCAGGCCGAACACCTGCCCGGTGGGGTCGGTGAGGCCGGCGCAGTTCAGGTCGGCGCCGTTGGGGTTGAGTGGGTATTGGCTGGTGCCGTCGCCGTTGGCGTCGATGTAGCTCAGGCAGTTCAGCCCGGCCGCTTCGATGGCGGCGCGGGTGGCGTCATTCGGAATGACCAACCGGCCTTCGCCGTGGCGCACGGGCACTTCCAGCTGGTCGATGCCTTTGAGGAAGGGCGTGTTCGAGGCGGGGTTCACGCGGAGCGTCACCCACCGGTCTTCGTAGCGGCCGCTGGCGTTGTGGGTCAGCGTCACTTCGGGCGTCACGTCGCCGCCCAGGTTGGGCAGCAGGCCCAGCTTCACCAGCACCTGGAAGCCGTTGCAGATGCCGAGCACAAACTTGCCGTCGGCAATGAATTGCCGGATGTCGTCGAGCAGCGTGCGGCCGTCGGCGCTGGTCTGGCGGTAGCGCAGCTTGTTGGCCAGCACCACGCCCGAGCCCAAATCGTCGCCGAAGGAGAAGCCGCCGGGGAAGTTCAGGATATCGAAATCGTGGATGCTTACCGCGCCGTGCAGCACCTGGTTGAGGTGCACGATGGTGGCTTCCGCGCCGGCCAGGCGGTAGGCGGCCGCGAATTCTTCCTCGCAGTTAATACCAAAGCCGGTCAGGACCAGCGCCCGCACTGTGCCGGTGGCATTAGCCGCATCGGTTTGTGCCTCCGATTGAACTTTATGTGCTCCTTGAGCCGCGTCTTGTACCATTTCAAAAGTCTTTTGGGCCAACGGAAAAGGGTCTTGTGCTTTTAGAGCGAATTGGAATGGCTGAGGTTATCGTTCGACACCACGCCAAGCAGGTGATTGACAGGCCCGTTGGTCCAGGCGGTGCGCAAAGCAGTGGTATTCGCCGAGATAACCGTTTTGCCCGCGTGGCGCACCGTCAATTCGCCATCCGCCGTCACAATGCCAAGGCGCGTGGCGCGGCTGCCGAGCAGTTGCTCAAACGCCACCACGTCTTCCGGCGCCACCGTGGCCAGGAAGCGCGAGTGCGACTCCGAGAACAGCTGCGTGGCCAGCGGCAGGCCCGTTTCGGGCAGCTCCACCACCGCCCCACAGCCGTAACCAAACGTGGTTTCGGCCAGCGCCACGGCGAGGCCGCCGTCGCTCAGGTCGTGGCAGGATTGAATGAGGCTTTGGTCGTTGGCCTGGCCGATGAGTGTGTAGAGCGCCTTGGCTTTCGCGAAGTCAACTTTCGGCACATTGGCCCCCAGCTGGCCATGCAGGGCATAGAATTCGGAGCCGCCCAGCTCGTCGTGGGTTTCGCCGAGGAGGTACACCACGTCGTCGGCCTGCTTGAAATCGGAGGTGATGGCACGGCGCACGTCTTCCATCTTGGCCGTCATCGAGTAAAGCACAGTGGGCGGCACCGAAATCTTCACGCCGTCGGCCTTGAAGTCGTTTTTCATCGAGTCCTTGCCGCTGGTGAGCGGGATGCAGTAGGCGGCGGTGGCGTCGCGCAGGGCTTCGCACATGCGCACCAGCTTGGCCAGCTTCTGCTTGCCATCGGGGTTGCTGCTGGGGTCGTACACCGAATCGGGCACGCAGAAGTTGTCATTTACCGACCAGAAGATTCCGTCGCCGGGTGTCAGGTTGGGCAGCTTCCCGCCCACCGCAATAATCTGGCGCACCGCCTCATCAAACGAGCCGGCCGACATGTCGTAGGCGTCCAAATCGCCGTAGCGCGGCAGGATGCCGTTGCTCACGGCCACACCTTCCCAGCTCTCGAAGTTGAAGCGCACCACGGCCGCGTCCTGCGGCGCCTGCCCAGTCGCGCCCATCAGCGGCTTCACAATGGTGCGGCCCTTCACCTCGTGGTCGTACTGCCGAATGACCGATTCGCGCGAGCAGATGTTGAGCGAGCCCAGCAGTTGCGTCAGCGTCTCGGTGTAATCGAATGAAGAATGAGGATTGAGGAATGAGGAATTGACCGCCGCCAGGGCTAATTCCTCATTCTTTATTCTTAATTCCTCATTCATTCCGGTCCACTCGGCTTCCAGGATTTTGCGCGGCACGCCCTCATGCAGAAACTCCATGTTCAGCCGCGCCACCGGCGCGCCATCGAAGCGCACGTCCAGGAAACCGTCGGCGGTGAAGTAGCCAATATCGGTCAGCTCCACTTCCATTTCCTGGCCCAGCGCCGTGATTTCGGCCATCTTGCCGGGCTCCACCACCAGCGTAAACCGCTCCTGTGATTCGCTCACGAAAATCTCCCAGGGCCGCAGGCCGGGGTACTTCAGCGGCACGCGCTCCAGTTCCACCACCGCGCCGCCCGAGATGCCGGCCAGCTCGCCCACGGACGATGAGAGGCCGCCCGCGCCGTTGTCGGTGCTGCATTTCAGCAGGCCGCGGCGGGCCGCCAGCAGCAGAAAATCCATCGCCAGCTTTTGAGTGATGGGCGAGCCTATTTGCACGGCCGTGGCGGGCGCGGTTTCATCGAGCTCAATGCTCGAAAACGTCGCGCCGTGGATGCCGTCCTTGCCCACCCGGCCCCCGGCCATGATGATGCGGTCGCCGGCATCAATCTTCTTTTCCCAGGAGTCGAGTCCGGCAAATTGCATGGGCATCACCGCGCCGGTGCCGCAGTACACCAGCGGCTTGCCGGCGTACCGGTCGTCGAACACAATCGCGCCGTTCACCGTGGGCACGCCCGACTTATTACCGCCGTCCTCGATGCCCTTGCGCACGCCTTCCAGAATGCGGCGCGGGTGCAGCTGACCAGTCAGCAGTTGCCCGTCAAATTCCGGGTTGCCGAAGCACAGCACGTTGGTGTTGAACAGCAGCCGCGCGCCCCCGATGCCGGTGGCCAGCGGGTCGCGGTTGTTGCCCAGAATGCCCGTGATGGCCCCGCCGTAGGGGTCGATGGCCGAGGGCGAGTTGTGCGTTTCCACCTTCCACACGAACAGCGAGTCGGGATTGATGCGCACCGCGCCGGCGTTGTCCGAAAACACCTTAATCAGCCAGTCGTTGCCGTTGGCGCGCAGCTGGCGGTCTACTTCCGACGTGGCGTTTTTGATGTAGGTTTTGAACAGCGAGTCAATCTGCTTTTCCTCGCCCGTCTCGGTGTCTTTGTAATTGATAACGGCCGCAAATTCCTTGTGCTTGCAGTGCTCCGACCAGGTCTGGGCAATGATTTCCAGCTCGCAATCCGTCGGGTCGGCAGGCAGGCCAGCGGCTTTCCGCTCAGCCTGCGTCTCAGCGGCGGCGAAGTAGTCGCGCACGGCCCGCATTTCCTCCAGGTTCAGCGCGTAGATATTGTCTTTCGACAGTTGCAGCAGCGCGGCGTCACTCAAACCAGTCAGCGAAACGACTTCGGTAATGGCTTCGGCGCCGCCACCGGGGCGCGGCGTGTAGTCGCGGATGCCGTCGGCCACGCGGCCCACTTCCAGCCAGTTGATGAGCTTGTTGCCGAGCAACTCCTCCGCGATGCGGCGCAGGTCGTCGGCCGGCAGGTCGTTTTCGAGCAGGTAGAGCTTCTTGCTGAAAATGTGCTGGGTGTGCACGTCCAGCGGCTCGTTCAGGATATCGGCCAGCGCATTCTGGGCCGAGGTGCCTTCGTCGTCGGTCACGCCGGGGCGGCGGGCGACAAGGATATAAGTAGCGTAGCCTTCAGCGCCGGTCAGCTCGTTCAGGCGCACGTCGTGCAGCACCGGGTCGGCAAGGCAGCGGGTGGCGAAGTCGCTCAGCTGGGTTTCGCTCAGCGGGTAGCGCACTGTGTAAAGGGCGGCGCTGCGCACGCGGCCAGTGGTCAGGCCGAGGTGACGGGCGGCGGCCTCGGCCACGCGCTGGCCGTCGCCGTCGTGCTGGCCGGGTTTCAGCGTGAGCTGGATGGTGTGGGTGGTGTTTTCCAATTCTGCCAAAATCTAGGTTCCTCCTTTGTCCTCCGTAAATCTCTCCTCGTGCTCCTAAAACGCTTTTTCAGGCCGGCTGCCGGGCTTCACCACCGGCACGCCGGCGGCGCACAGGGGGCAGCTCTCGGGGGCAAAGGTCGCTGCTGCCACCGGAAGGAGCGCAAAATGCGGAAAATCTAATCCCCCTTTTCCGCCGGTCCGGTCAATCAGCGAGGCCACGGCCAGCACTTCGGCGCCCATCGCGCGCAGCACTTTCGCCACTTCCAATGAGCTTTTACCAGTCGTTACCACGTCTTCGGCGATGACAACTTTTTCGCCGGGCTCGATGGTGAAGCCGCGCCGCAGGGTCATCTGCCCGTCGGCGTCGCGTTCGGTGAAGATGCCCGGCACGCGCAGCTGGCGGGCCAGCTCGTAGCCAATCACCACGCCGCCCATGGCGGGGCCCACCACCACGTCCGGCTTCAGGCCCGCCGCTTCAATCTGCACGGCCAGGGCGGCCGCGGCGGGCGCGGCCAAATCGGGCCGGCGCAGGAAGCGGGCGCACTGCACATACGTATCGGAATGCAGGCCCGACGACAGGCGGAAATGGCCACTCAGCAGCGCCTCTTCCTGGCGCAGCAGGTGCTCCAGCGTGGCAGCATCGAAGGCGGCAACTTTAGAGATATCGAATTGATTGGTCATCTTTTGCAGAAAATCTAAGATGCAAAAAGCCGCGGTGAAGCGGCTTTTAAGTTCAGGTGTGGACCGGGCTCGTCACGGCCCGGAATTGGTTGATTTGCGCCATCAGCTCCCGCGCGGCGGCGCCTGCATCGTCGGCTTGCCAGATGCTGCGCGAGGCGTTTATCAGCACGCCACTGCCATCCGCTCGCAGGCCGGCGCGGAGCGTGGCCTCCAGGTCGCCGCCCTGCGCGCCGATGCCCGGCACCAGGAACCATTGCGCCGGGCACGCCGCCCGCACCTTGGCCATGCTGGCGGGCTCGGTAGCGCCCACCACCAGGCCGATGGTCGATTCGGTCAGCTCCTCATCGAGCTGCCGGGCAATCTGCGCGGCACGGTCGCTGAGGGCACCGCCGGTGGTCAGGGTTTCGTCCTGCAAGCCGTATTGCGGCTTGTTGGAGGTTTTCGCCAGCGAAAACACCAGCTTGCCGGGCCGGGCGAAGGGCCGGACGGCGTCGTCGCCCATGTAGGGGTTCACGGTCACCGAATCGGCCCCGATGACGTCGTAGGCGAAGCGGGCGTAGTGCTCGGCGGTGTTGGCGATGTCGCCGAATTTGCCATCCAGAATGACGGGGATGTCGGCCGGGATGCGTTGCACTGTTTGCCGGAGCAGGGCCACTCCGTTTTCACGGCTCAGAAAGAACGCTAGGTTGGGTTTGAAAGCAGCCGCGTAGGCGGCCGTTGCGGCAATTACTTCGTGCAGCCGCTGGGTGGCGGCGGCATCGTCGCCCGTGGGGTCCAGTCCCACGCAAAGCAGGGAGTTGGCCTTTTGAACGCGGGTGAGCAGCTTTTGCATTCGGTACGCTTGGGGGTGGTGAAGAGGGGAAACGACGCTACTTATCGAGATACCGAAGCATTGTGCGCCACTTCCGACGCCAGCCGCGCCGAGAGGCCCGGCGACAGCCATTCGCCGCTGGCCACCTGCACGGCTTGGGCACCTACTTTCAGGTAATCCTCCACATCGCGCAGCGTGAAAATGCCGCCGGTGCCGAAGATGGGCAGCGTCAATTTTTCGTCATTGGCCAGCTCCCACACGCAGCGCAGCGACAGAGGCCGCAGCGCTTCGCCCGAGAGCCCGCCTACTAATGGAGCGGCGTTGGGGTCGGCGGGCAGGTGCAATACTTTGAGGGTATTGGTGGCGGCCAGCGCCGTGGCGCCGCCTTCCTGCGCGCCCAGGGCCAGGCCCCGGATGTGGTCGGGCCACGGCGGCAGCTTCACCACTACGGCCAGGTCGTCGCGCAGCTCATTGCGCACGGCCTCAGTGCCTTCGCGCACGTAGCGGGCCGTCACATCGGAGCCGGAGCCGCCGTGCGGCACCGTGATGTAGACTTCTACCCCGGCAATCTGGTCGCCGGCTTCGCGCTGCAGGTAGCGCGCAATTTTGCGGAAGCCCGGCACGCCGGGCGCGGTGATGCTCACAAATACCGGCACGCCAAAGCGGCGCAGGCGCGGCAGGTGTTCCTGCACCAGCAGCTCCGCGCCTTCGGTGCGGAGGTCGGTGCGGTTGAGCAGGGTTTGGTCGGCCACCTGCAGGATGCCTTCGTCGCCGGGCAGGCCGGCGCGGGGCTCCATGGTCACGGTTTTGGTGAAAATCGCGCCGAGCTGCTCGTAACCTTTGTCGGCAAGGTCCCACGGAGCCGTGGCCAGGCAAACGGAATTCTGTAACGTAATGGCGCCGAGTTTCATAGCTTTTTAACGTGTTTTGGTACTCGGGATAGGGTCTTCAGTGAGTTCGTCAGAATGGGATGACGAGCCAACTGCTTCATGCTTAAACTGAATAAGCACCTCCATTGAGCGGGTGCGAAGTGAGGGTAGCGCAGGCGTTAATAGGCATTACCTGCTGAGGCAATGAGGATTGTTGGTAAAAAGTCAGCGGAAATGGGCCCGAACGGACCGCGCACAAAAAAACCGTTTCGAATTCCGAAACGGTAGCGGGCCAAAAACCAGGAAAACCAAACGAGAAATCGGCAAAACCGATGGGTGCCAAGGCCTTCCGGTCTCGCTGCGGCACGTTCTGATGAACCGTTCCGCACTTCATCAATTGGTTATTGGGCTGAAGCACGATGCAAAATTACGGAATGTTTATGCCAGGCAAATCACTGGTCACATTAAGTTTTTTCTGCGTGTTTTTTTAAGACGTTTTTTCACCGGCGCTTTTGGCCCTAACTCCCTAATCAGCGCACGTTTTGGGGCAGATATCTGGGCTCAAAAAAATCCGGCGTTTTCTAACGCATTGCTCTGCAAGCACTAGCCACCGTAACTTTAACCCTTTATTCCGGTGCTGAAAGCACTTCCCGTGTTTTCAAACCAACAAAAAGCCCCCGAAATACCAGCGTATTTCAGGGGCTTTTTTTAATGAACCCACAGCTTATCCGAAACCAGTATCAGCGGCTTCCCTCAAACGCTGTCAAATTCATAATCTCGGTCAACCTCAGCTTGTGGGGCCGGTATCTACTTTCGACTCGATGGCCGCCTGCACAGTAGTGGAAACGGCCGAGAGGATGTTGTAGCCTGTGGCTTGCTCAATGGCATCCACCGTGGTGCGGTAGCTGCCCCAGCTTGAGCTGATGGACGTGCTGTTGGGCGTGTCGATGGCGATGACACGGGTGCTGCTCGTGACGCGGCTGGCATCGGAGCTGCCCTCGGGCAGTACCACGACGACTTTCCAGCAGCGGGCCGGCACCGTGATTTTACCGCTGGCAATGGTGGTGGCGTAGCCGTTTACACCGGTGCCGCCCGTGCCGTAGCTCCCGCAGATGACGTACAGCTCGTAGCCCTGGCCTACGAGGGTACGCTCGTAGTTTTCCAGGTTGGCCCAGGTTTGCTGGTTGTTGTTGGCGGCCTGGGGCATCATGTTGGTCATGAGGAAGGTGGCCGAGTTGTCGGCCACTGAGCCGGTGCGGTCGGCGCTGGGGCAGTTGTGGCCGCGGTCGAAGCCCGAGCCGGTGTAGCTGCTGCTCGTGGCGTGGAACCACGACGACGGCAGCGTGGCGTCGGACGCGAAATTGTCCTGGCGGGCAGTGCTACCCAGCCAGGCGCTGCTCAGGTGCCAGCTCACCCAGTTCGGCTTGCCCTTGTCGCGGCTGTACGAGAGACTGTACTGGGTTTTGGTCATCAGGTAGTTGTTGGGCGAGTTCGTGGCATCGGTAATGGCCCCGCTGGGGTTGCCCATGGCGAGGTTGTTGTCGCGGGTGGCATCTTGGTTTACCACGGCGGCCGTGGGGTCAGCGGCAGGAGTCACTTGCTCGGTGCGCGAGCAGGAGGCGGCCAGGGCCAGCAGCAGCGCGGCGCTGCTAAGACGGGTAATCGTTCGCTTCATAAATAACGAGAGGGGTGAAAAGATGAATGCGGCCGCAAAATTCCAGAATCGGCATGATGCCAGCACTGCTGCAAGGTTACGCAATTGTTATCAATCCCTTACACTACAGCGCAATAACATTTTGGCTTTGGCTTTATCTCCTCTCGTTCTTATAGCCCTGATACGTAAGCGCCCCTTCTGGCACAGCCAGAAGGGGCGCTTACGTATCAGTTCAGCGCGGCTTATCTACCACTCACCACCAGGCGCTGCGTAGCCAGACGCTGCCCGGCGGCATCGCGCAGCACCACGTGGTAGAGGCCGGGGGCCAGCGTAGGCAGTTGCAGACGGGTAGCGGCAGTGGCCGGCACCGCACTCACCAGCTGGCCCAACTCTGAGTAGGTAAGCACTGTGCTGCCGGCGGCGGGCGGGCTCACATAATTCACCATCACCGTTTGCGCGTCGGCCGTTGGGTTGGGGTACAGCTCCAGCGACGAGGCCAACGTTAGCTTCCCAACCGCCACGGCAACCACCGGCGAAAAGGTTTGCGTGCCGTCCAGGTCCACCTGGCGCAGGCGGTAGTAAAGCGTAGCTGCCCCCTGGGTACCGGCTTCGGCATCGCGCAGCTGGTAGGTGCGGGTGCTGCTACTATTGCCGGCAGCCGTTACCTGGCCCACTGCTTTGTAGGCAGCATCGCCGCCCACCGAGCGTTCTACTACAAAGTGGCTGCTGTTTTTCTCCGAAGCAGTCGCCCAATTCAGTTCGGCTGCCCCGTTCACCCACTTACCGCTGAAGGCGCTGAGCTGCACCGGCAGCGGTGCGATGGTGGTGATGAGGCCGCCGGCCAGGTTGTCGGCGAAGGCCTGATAGACGTTGATATTCACGCCCAGACTCGCCGTGGAGGTGGCGCTGAGCTGCACCGAAGCAAAATTCTGGGTAGTGAGGAAGGCGATTTCCTGCTTGCCGTCCGGCAGCAGGTTCAGCGACAGCACCGATGAGCCGGCGGCGCTTTCGAGCACATTGCCGTCCAGGTCATAGGTAGTCAGGGTCAGGCGGTCGAGCACGCTGGCATCGAGCAGGCCGTTGTTGTTGCTGATAACCATGCCAGCACGGTAGCCAGCCGCACCCGTGCCGTTCAGGTCCACTTTCAGCTCAACGGTGGAAACCGCCCCGAGGGCTACGTTCATCACGGCTTTGGTATTGGGGTCGTTATCAGCGGCCCCCTGGGGAGTGGTCACGCCGCAGCCGCCACAAACCACCCCGCTGGTGTTGGTGGTCGTTTTGGCGGGTGCGGTGGCCGGCGCGAAATCAGAGAGAATGCGCGTAGTGCCCACGAAGGCGCTTGGCTCAACCCCGAAGCCATAATAGATGTTGAGGTTGCTGAGCACGGCCGCCGTATCGAGCTGCTCAATCTGCACCTCATCGAATGGCAGCGTGGTGGCAAAGCTGACCTGGTACTGGCCATTGGGCAGCAGCTTCAGGTCCAGCAAGTTGGCCCCGGTAGCCGACTCCTGCTTGGTCCGCACGCCGTTCACGGTTCGGTACGTCGTGAGCCGAAGCTTGGACAGCACACTCAAATCGAGCAGCCCGGAGCTGCCCAGCATGAAGCCTGCGTAGTAGCCGGCCGGGGCCGTGCGCAGCCCTTCCAGCTTCACGCTCAGCGCTGTGGGGCAATTGACCGAGAGGAAAGTGCCAAAACGGGCATAGTTGGTCAGGTCGGTATCGACGGCATTTTCCGGATTGGTGACATTGGAGTTGGCGCACACGCTGATGAGCGGGTCAATCGGCGTGATGGCCGTGCTGTAGTACGCCGCCAGGTTGCTGCCCGTGAACTTCGACACCAGCCCTCGCACCGGCTGCTGCTGCAGGGCCGATACGCTGTAGGCGTAGTACACATTGAGGGTGTAGCCCAGGGTAGCCGCGCCGGTTATCACCAGCTCCACGGCATTGAACTGCGTAGCGGCCACGAACTCCAGCTGCATGGGCCGGCTGTTGGGCGAGAGCAGCTTCAGGCTCTGCAGCACCGCCGCCGAAACCGGCACGCGCTGCTGCTCCACATTGTCTTTGTAAGTAACCAGCGTATAAGTCCCCAGCGCGCTGATGCCTAACAGGTTTGCTCCCGGGGCTACCACAATGCCGGCGCGGTCGCCAATCTGGCCCGTGGCCGCCAGGCCCAGCTTCAGGCTCAGCGTTGAGCCTAGGCTGAGGCCTTTATATAAGGTGGCGTAATCGGTGAGCGGGCTATTGGCGGCGCGGTCGGCGTTGAGCACACCCTGCCCCGCCGCCAGGCACAAAATAGGATTGCCGCAGGTTGAGCTCGCACCATAAGAATTCGAGGTCGAGTAAGACGTCGTCGGCACGGCGGCGTGGGCGGTGAAGGCCAGCAAAAGCAAAACGGCTGCCAGCCCAATGCGCTGCTTGGCGCTAAATGCAAGGTCGTGTATGGAGGCGTTCATGACAAAGAAGGAAGAATGAGTTAGCTTTTGGAAAGAGGATGTTGCATTTTCTGCAATTCCGTGGCCACTCCGGTTATTTGCCCTTCGTTTGCTAACAATCAGCTACATACACTTTTCCTGCTGTTCTAATTATTTCCCATTCCTGGATTTTATTCCTAAATTGAGAATTAGATGATTTTTCCTCTGCAATCCAACCCGCTTTTTATCTCGTATATCGCCTATTTTACCCTTTTCACTGTCATATAAACAGAATATGTCGTATTTTTGCAATATAATTTTTCCAATAGAAATCCAACAAGTAATTCCTTCCGTTATACTATATTGCCCGTCTTGGGAATTAGAGCTTTCTGCCAGGCTTAACTGTGAACATTATGACTGCTGCGTTACCTTTTAAAATTTTCGTCATTGAGGATAACGAGTGGTATGGGGAACTCCTCATGCACCGGCTAAGTCAGAATCCCAACCACAGTGTTTTTCGATTTACTACCGCCCGTGCCTGCCTGGAGCAGCTGAGCGAGCAGCCCGACTTTATCACCCTTGACTATTCGCTGCCCGATGCCAAGGGCGAAGAAGTACTGCGCCAGATTCGGGAACGGGTGCCGGGCACTGAGGTCATCGTTATTTCGGGGCAGGAAGACGTTCGCACAGCCGTGAATATGCTGCAACAGGGAGCCTACGACTACCTGGTGAAGGACGAAAACACCCTGGACCGCCTCTGGAACATCGTGGGCAAGGTGGAGCAGCAGGCCCGCCTGCGCCGCGAAAACTCGCAGCTGCGCCAGCAGATTGGGGCACGCTACAGTGCCAGCCAGGCCATTCTGGGCGAACACCCGCTCATTCAGGCCGTGCATACGCTCATCGCCAAAGCGGCCCGCACCACCATCACGGTAAGCGTGAGCGGCGAAACCGGCACCGGCAAAGAGCTGGTAGCCAAAGCCATTCATTTTCAATCGACGCGGGCTGCCCTGCCGTTTGTGGCCGTAAACATGGCGGCTATTCCGCGCGAGCTGGTTGAAAGCGAGCTGTTCGGGCACGAGAAGGGGGCCTTCACCGGGGCCGTGGCCCGGCGCGTGGGCCGCCTGGAAGAGGCCAACGGCGGCACCCTGTTTCTGGATGAGATTGCCGACCTCGACCTGAGCCTGCAGGCCAAGCTGCTGCGCGTGCTGCAGGAGCGCGAAGTAACCCGCGTGGGTGGCACCCAGGCCCTGCCGTTTGATGTGCGCCTGATAGTGGCCACGCACCGCGACCTGCTGGCCGAAGTACAGGCTGGCCGCTTCCGCGAAGACCTGTACTATCGCCTGCTGGGCCTGCCCGTGGCACTGCCCCCGCTGCGCCAGCGCGGCACCGATGTGCTGCTGCTGGCCGAAGCCTTCGTGCGCGATTTCTGCAACCTCAACAACATTCCGCTGCGCCAGCTCACCGAAGGGGCGCGGGAGCGACTGCGCGCTCACCCCTTCCCCGGCAATGTGCGCGAGCTCAAAGCCGTGGTCGAGCTGGCCACGGTGCTGGCCGATGGCGAGCAGATTATGGCCGAAGACCTGCCCCTGCGCTCGGCCAGGGCCACGGTGGGGCCGGGCAGCCAGCTGTCGTTGCGCGACCAGACGACGGCCATCGTGCAGAACTGCCTCGACGAAATGAATGGGGATGTGCTGGCCGTGGCGGCGCGGCTCCGCATCGGTAAGTCCACTATCTACCGGATGATACAACAACAGGAGTTGCATATAGGTTAAGTACAACAGGAGCCTGCCCGCGTAGCATCCGCTTTTCGTATCTTCCCTGTCTGTCTCACCGCCTACCTACCCGATTGCATGCGCCGCCCCCGTTTTCCCCGCCTTGCCCGTCGGGCGGCCGTGCCCGCTGTCCGGCGGGTACAGCACCGGGAGCCCCTTGCCGCGCCAGCGCCGGGAAATGGCTACGCTGCCACGACCAGTGGCTTTTCAGCCGTCCCGCAGTTTGGGGTAAACCTCGCCGATAAGGTACCGCTTATCCTGTTTAGCTACGATTTGCAACAGCAGCGGCTGCTGCATTGCAATCAGCATTGCCAAACCGTGCTGGGCTATAGCGGCGAAAGCCTGCTGGCCATGGGGGCGGCACTGGTTCCTACCATGCTGCATCCCGACTCGCTGCACCAGATGCGGCGGGCCGATATGCTGGCCAAACCGAAGAAAAACCAGAGCTGGGACTGTCAAATCCGGCACCGCGAGGGGGGGTGGCGCTGGCTGCGCATCCGCATTCGGCCCAGCGCTTTTGATGCTGACGGCCAGCCCCGTGAAATTATGGGCAGCGCCGAGGACGTGACGCGCTACCGCGCCGCCGTGACGGAGCTGCGCCAGAACCGGCACCTGCTGCGGCAGGTGGTGGACCTGGTGCCCAACCTGGTGGCCATCTTCGACCTGCGCCAGCAGCGCCTCGTGTACACCAACCGACGCATCGAAACGCTGCTCGGGTACAGCCCGGAGGAGATTGAGGCCTTGCCGGATGGCCAGGTGCTGAGCCGTTTTCTGCCCCCTGACTCGCTGGCGCGCTACATGGCCCACCTGGAGGCCGTGGCGCAACTGCCCGATGGGCAGGTATTGACCCTCGAATACGCGGCCCGTCATCGGGATGGCTCCATGCGCTGGCTGCACTGCACGCATACGCCGTTCAACCGGGACGAGCATGGGCAGACTATCAGCGTCATCGGCGTATCGGAAGACATCACGGAGCGGCGTGATGCCGATGAACGCAACCAGGCCGCCACGGCCCTGCTCACGGAGCAGCACCGCCTGTTCCGGCAGGTTATCGACACGCTGCCCCACCCCATTTACCTGAAGGATGGCAACGGCAACTACCTGCTGGCCAACCAGGCCGTGGCCGACCTCTTCGGCCTGACTCCCGATGAGCTGGTGCGCAACGGCGAGGCCAGTTCCCCGGTTATCAGCACCCTGGACACGGCGCGCTACCAGGCACAGGACCGGCAGGTGCTGGCGACGGGCCGCGACCTCACCATTCAGGAGTCGCACACCTCGCCCGAAGGCCAGGTGTCGTGGTTCAGCAGCACCAAGCGGCTGTTTGTGCGGGCCGATGGCACGGCGCAGGTGCTGGGCGTGGACAGCAACATCACCGAGCTCAAGGTGACCCAGCAAGCCCTGGAAGCGGCCGTGAACGAGGCCGAAGTGGACTCGCAGGCCAAGCAGGACTTTCTGGCCAACATGAGCCACGAAATCCGAACTCCGCTGCACGGCATTCTGGGGCTGGCCGGGGTGCTGTCGAAAACCATGCTGAGCCGCAGCCAGCACGACTACCTGCGCCTGCTCGATGAGTCGGCGCAGCACCTGCTCACCGTGCTCAACGACGTGCTGACCACCGCGCGCCTCGGAGCCGGCAAGCTGCGGGCCGAGCGCACGGCCTTCAACCCCGAGCTGCTGCTGCTCGACTGCGCCGCGCTGCTGCGGCCCCGGGCGCGCGAGAAAGGCCTGCGGCTGCGCGTGCAAAAGCCCGATGCGCTGCCCGCCGTGCTCGGCGACCCGCACCGCCTGCGCCAGGTGCTGCTCAACCTGGTGAGCAACGCCATCAAGTTCACGGAGCACGGCCATGTGCAGCTCCAGTGCCAGGCAGTGGCAGGGCCGCCCCATTCCAGCACGGCGCCGGGCACCGTCTGGCTGCAGTTCATGGTAAGCGACACGGGCATTGGCATCAGCCCCGAAACGCTGGACAAGGTATTTGAGCCCTTTTCACAGGCCACCGACAGCACCGACCGCGAGTATGGCGGCTCGGGGCTGGGCCTGAGCATTTCCGAAGGCCTCGTGAAGCTGATGGGCGGCACGCTCCGGGTGAGCAGCGCCGTGCAGCAGGGCAGCACGTTTGCGTTCACGCTGGCCTTCGAGCCGGTGCAGGAAGCCGAAGCGCCCGCGCCGCCGCCAACCGATGCCCATGCCACCGCCCCCAAAGACGGCCGCGTGCTGCTGGTGGAAGACAACCTCGTCAACAGCCTGCTGGCCGAAACCGTGCTGCGCAACTGGGGCTGGCAGGTGACCACGGCCGCCAGTGGCCCGGCCGCTATTCAGCTGTTTGAGCATCGGCTCTTCGACATTGTGCTGATGGATATTCAGATGCCGGGCATGGACGGTGAAACCGCCGCCCGGGCCCTGCGCCAGCACCCCGACCCCGTGCGGGCGGCCACGCCCATCATTGCCCTCACGGCCCGGGCGCAGGCCGGCGAAGCCGAGCGCCTCCAAAACTCCGGCTTCGACGGCTACCTCGCCAAGCCTTACCGCGAAGAACAGCTCCTCGACATCATGCGTACCGTACTAGCTCAGCACGTAGCCCCTACTCTCCCAAGCCCTCACCCTATTTCTGTAAACATGACTACCCCCGCTCCTCTCTACAACCTCCAGAATGTGCGCCAGCTGGTGCACGGCGATGAAGCCATTGTGCGCCGCCTGGCCTGGGCCTTTATCGAAACCACGCCGGCCATTCTCACTGCCCTCGACGAAGCCCTGACTACGCCCGACTGGGTGGCCGTGGGCGATGCCGCGCACCACCTCAAAAGCTCGCTCGATGGCCTGGGGGTGGAAAGCCTGCGCCACATCATCCGGGAAGTAGAGGCCTACGGCGACACCAAGCCCGCCGAGCCAGCGCTGGCCGCGCAGCAGATTGCCCAGGTAC
This sequence comes from Hymenobacter daeguensis, assembly GCF_054780555.1. Lineage (NCBI taxonomy): Bacteria > Pseudomonadati > Bacteroidota > Cytophagia > Cytophagales > Hymenobacteraceae > Hymenobacter > Hymenobacter daeguensis. The sequence goes on along the minus strand of NZ_BAAGWC010000004.1, from coordinate 42,033 downwards.
GCACCATCACCGAGCAGGTGATGGCGGCCCTGCGGCAGGAGTTTCCGGAGCAGCGCTAGCCTGGCCCGCGCCTTGACTCCACCAAACGCCCCCTCCGCCATCACAGTCGATGCGGTGGTCATTGGAGCGGGCCAGGCCGGCCTGGCCGCCGCGTACTACCTGCGGCAGCGTGGCGTGACCTTCCGGCTGCTGGAAGCCGCGCCTGCCGCCGGAGCCGCCTGGGAAACCCGGTATGATTCGCTGCGCCTGTTCTCGCCGGCCTGGGCCAGCGGGCTGCCCGGCCGGCCCTGGCCGGGGCCGGCGCTACGCTACCCCACCCGCGCCGAAACCGTTGCCTACCTGCGCGACTACGCCGCGCACTTTCAGTTTCCCATCGATGCCGGCCAGCGCGTGACGCGGCTCGTTGCGGCGCCCAGCGGCGCGGGCTATGCGGTGCACACGGCGGCGGGCCGCTGCTACCGGGCCCGGCGCGTCATTGTAGCCACGGGGCCTTACACCGTGCCGCGCTGCCCGGCCTGGGCAACGCAGCTGCCCGCCCACGTTGCCCAGCTCCACAGCGCTGCCTACCAGCGGCCGGCACAATTGCCCGGCACGGGCCCGGTGGCGGTGGTAGGCAGCGGCAATTCGGCGCTTCAGATTGGGGCCGACATTGCCGCCACCGGCCGACCGGTGTGGGCAGCTTTTGATGAACAAACGCCCGCCCGGCCCAATCATCAGCTCATGTGGGCGTTTCTCACCCTCACCGGCCTGCTCCGGATTCCGGGCCACACGGCGCTGGGCCGCTGGATGCGCGCCCAGCCCGAGCCTGTGGTGAGCGGCGACCTTGCCCGCCTACGGCGGTTTGCCAATGTCACGTTCATGGGCCGGGCCGTAGCAGCGCTGCCCGATGGCTGCCTGCAAGGCCAGCGCACCACCAGCCCACCGCTGGCGGCCGTGGTGTGGGCCACCGGCTACCAGCCCGACTACCGCTGGATTGACTTACCCATCATTGGTCCCGACGGCCACCCCCGGCATCAGCGCGGCCTGACGGCAGCACCCGGCGTGGCCTTTCTGGGCCTCGACTGGCTGAACAGCCGCAACTCGGCCTTACTAAACGGGGCCGGCTCCGATGCCCGGCGCGTGGTGCACGCCCTGCTGCGACAGCCCCTGCCAGCCAGCACCTGACATTAAGTTAAAATGCCCGAATGTTGTTGAAACCCGTGCGGTTGTTTCGGGGTTGAACAACTCAGATGCGGCTCTTGGAAAAGAGGCGCTGCTTATTCACTCGTATTCTGTATTGTATCATGTTTATCTCCCTGCTGGGCCTTGTGCTGGCCACTGCTCTCCTCGCGCTCAAAACGGTTTCGGCTCCCAAGGCTACCCTGGTACCCGTGCCCGTCCGGAAAAAATAGCTTTGGCCATAGGCCATAAAAAAAGCAGCCCGAAAGGCTGCTTTTTTTATGGGTTGTGTTATCAGATGTGCCGGTTATCGGATAACGAGCTTGCACATCTGGCTGGTGTTGTCTGACTCCAGCCGCACGTAGTACAGGCCGTTGGCAAATTTGCTGAGGTCGAGCATTTTGGTGTAGCGCTCGTTCATTTCGGTGAGCGTTTCGCGGTACATTACCGAGCCAATAACGTTCAGCACGCTCAGCTCCACTTTCTTGCCTTGCAGGTTATTGATGGTCAGGTGTACGATGCCGGTGCTGGGATTGGGGTACACCAGCAGCGTTTTGTTGTCTTCGCCGGGCTTGGCCTGTTGGCCGGGGCGGTGCAGCGATACGGCCGAAGCGGCGGGAACGGTTCGGAGCAATGGGCCAAAACCCAGGCTCAGGCACACAAATAAGACAAAAGGTATAAGTAGGCGTTGCATCATAGTATAATTTGGTGGGCGGGAATGGAGCGGGAAAGATGAGAGACTTAACGAAAGAGAATGATTTTAGTTGACAAAGATACGGCAGCCAGTATAAAAGGCCTACCCGTATATACAGAAACCTCGATGAATTACGTTGTTTTCGCTTCCATAGTTCTCATTTTGCCGACCAACTAAGTGGATATTCTGGTGATTGGCGGGGGGCTGGCAGGCCTGGCGGCGGCGCTGGACCTGGCCGGGCGCGGCTTTCGGGTGGCGGTGGTGGAGCGCAAGCAGTACCCGTTCCATAAAGTGTGCGGCGAGTACGTGAGCAACGAGGTACTGCCCTACCTGCGCCGCCTCGGGGCCGACCCGGCCGCGCTGGCCCCGGCGGCCATTTCGCAGTTCATGGTGTCGTCGCCGGGCGGGCGCAGCCTTTCCCTGCCGCTCGACCTGGGGGGCTTTGGCGTGAGCCGCTACGCGCTCGATGATTTTCTATATCAGAAAGCCCTGGCGCGGGGCGTTGTTTTTCATTTGAAAAGCACAGTGACCGACGTGGCCTTCGATGACGCTACCGACCAGCACCAGGTGATGCTGGCCGACGGCCGGGCCCTGACGGCCCGCGTGGTGCTGGGTGCCTACGGCAAGCGCGCCAACCTGGACCGGCAGCTGCACCGGCCGTTTTTTGCGCAGCGCTCGCCCTATCTCGGGGTGAAGTACCACCTGCGGCTGCCCGGCTTTCCGCGCGATTTGATTGCGCTGCACAACTTTGCCGACGGCTACGCGGGCATCTCGGCCATTGAGGAGGACAAGCTGTGCTTCTGCTACCTCACCACCCGCGCAAACCTGCGCCGGCACGGTACTATTCCGGCCATGGAGCAGGCCGTGCTGGCCAGGAACCCCTTTTTGCGCCAGATTCTGGACGCTGCCGAAAGGCTGTATCCGCAGCCGGAGGTCATCAATGAGATTTCCTTTGCGCCCAAGCAGCCGGTAGAGCAGCACCTGCTGATGTGCGGCGATGCGGCGGGCCTCATCACGCCGCTTTGTGGCAACGGCATGGCCATGGCGCTGCACGGCGCGGCGCTGGGCGCAGCGGCAGTGCACGATTTCCTGGCCGGGCGCAGCAGCCGCGCCGGCATGGAAGCGGCCTATGCCCAGGCCTGGCAGGCGCAGTTTGGCACCCGGCTGCGGGTGGGCCGGGCGGTGCAGCGCCTGTTTGGGGGGCCGGTGCTGAGCGAGCTGGTGGTGGGAAGCCTGCGCTACTGGCCCGCCGCCGTGCGGGCGCTGATGCGCCGCACGCATGGCCAAAGCTTCTGAGCAGCAAGTGCTTTGGGCGGGCAAAGGGGCTGCAAGGCCAAAATGTTGTTGGTCGGTTTCGGCCAACTGTGGCCCGAAACCGTTTGTTCTGCCGTAAATAGGCACTCCTGCCCTTGCTTGCCGGCCTGCGCTCCGAATGCGCGGCTTCCACCTTCGTAACCTCCCTTCGGCATGCCGAGCTATTTAGGTGCCATCGGCACTGCCAACCCTGTTCATCGAATTGCCCAGCCGCAAATTGCTGACTTCATGGCCCGGGCCCTGGAGTTTGGCGAAGACGATACGCGCAAGCTGCGGGCGCTGTATCGGGTGTCGGGCATCGAGCACCGCTATTCGGTGCTGCCCGACTACGGCCGGCCCAACGGGGAATACACGTTTTTTCCGAACACGCCCACCCTGGAACCCTTCCCGAGCGTGGGCCAGCGCATGGCCGTGTACCGCCGCGAGGCCCTGCCCCTGGCCATTGAGGCCGTGCGCGACTGCCTGCGCCAGCTGCCCGACGTGGCCCCGGGCAGCATCACGCACCTGGTGACGGTGAGCTGCACCGGCATGTACGCGCCGGGGCTGGACATTGAGCTGGTGCAGGCCCTGGGCCTGCGGGCCGACGTGCGCCGCACCTGCGTGAACTTCATGGGTTGCTACGCGGCGGTGAACGCCGTGAAGCTGGCCGACGCTTTCTGCCAGGCCGATGCCAGCGCCCGGGTGCTCATTGTGAGCGTGGAGCTGTGCACGCTGCATTTTCAGAAAAGCCGGGAAGAAGACCACCTCGTGAGCAATGCCTTGTTTGGCGATGGCGCAGCGGCCTGCCTGGTGCAGGCGCCCCCCCTGCCCAACGGGGCGCCCGGCCTGGCGCTGCAGGGCTTTCACTGCGGCCTGGAGCCCGACGGCCACGACGACATGGCTTGGCACATCAACGATTTCGGGTTTGAGATGACGCTGAGCAGCTACGTGCCCCGGCTCATTCAGCGCGGCATCCGCAAGCTCACGGATGGGCTGCTGGCCAGCCTGCCGGTGCAGTTGGACGACATTCGCCATTTCGCCATTCATCCCGGCGGGCGCAAGATTCTCGAAACCATCGAAACCGAGCTGGGCCTGACGCGCCACGACAACCGCCACGCCTACCGGGTGCTGCGCGACTACGGCAATATGTCGTCGGCCACGGTGCTGTTTGTGCTGCGCGAAGTGCTGGCCGCTGCCACGCCCGCCGACCACGGCGCGCCGGTGCTCAGCTTCGCCTTCGGGCCGGGCCTGACCATGGAGGCCATGCTGTTGCAGCTGGCAGTCGGCACCGAGCCGTTGGCGGCGGAATTCCATCAGCAGGAGGCGGCGCAGCTCCTCCCTGTTCACGGTTAGCAGCTTCCTGAGCATGTTTGACAAACGAGCTTCCGGTCCAGAGCTGATGGACGACCTGACGCTGGCCTCGGATGCGCTGCGGCGGAACCTGGACGAGCTGGAAACCATCAATACCTGGCTGGGCGGCTACCAGCCGGTGCTGAATGCCTTGCAGCGGCTGCGCCCCCGGTTTCCGGCCGGCCGCCCCCTGCGCGTGGCCGACCTGGGCAGCGGCGGCGGCGACACCCTGCGCCACGTGGCGCGCTGGGCCCGCCAGCACCGCGTCGCGGTGGAGCTGACCGGCATTGATGCCAACCCGTTTATGCTGGAGTATGCCGCAGCCAAAAGCACAGCGTATCCGGAAATCAGCTACCGGAAATCCGACATCTTCTCGCCGGCATTTGAAGCGCAATCCTATGATGTGCTTACGTGCAGCCTGTTTTGCCACCACTTCGCCGACGAGGAGCTGGTGGCGCTGCTGCGCCAGTGGCGGCGGCAGGCGCAGGTGGCCGTGGTCATCAACGACCTGCACCGGCACTGGCTGGCTTACCACAGCATCAAGTGGCTCACGCGGCTGCTGGGCGGCTCCTACCTGGTGCGGCACGATGCGCCGCTGTCGGTAGCCCGCGCTTTTCGGCGCGCCGACTGGGTGGCGCTGCTGGCCCGGGCCGGCATTGCGCGGTATGAGCTGCGCTGGCGCTGGGCGTTTCGCTGGCAGGTGGTTTTTTAGTGGTGCGTGGCAGGCCGGGCACTGGCCGCCGGACTCTAATAAAGGCCGGCGGCTACCCGGTACGTATTGGCGTGGGCTTCCACAATGTCGATGATGCGCTCGGAGTAGCCGCCGCCCATGCTCACCTGCACCGGCAGCTGGTGGCGGCGGCAGAGGCCCAGCACCAGCTCATCGCGCTGGCGGCAGCCGGCCCGGCTCAGGGCCAGGTGGCCCAGCTTGTCGGTGGCCAGCACGTCGACGCCAGCGAGGTAGAACACGAAATCGGGCTGCACCTCATCGAGCAGGCGGGGCAGGGTTTCGGCCAGCAGCTTCAGGTAGGCGGTATCGTCGGTGCCGTCGGGCAGGGCCAGGTCGAGGTCCGACTGCTCTTTGCGGGCGGGGTAGTTGCGGGCCCCGTGCATCGAGAAGGTGAACACCCGGGGCTCGTGCCGGAAAATTTCGGCCGTGCCGTTGCCCTGGTGCACATCCAGGTCCACGATGAGGACTTTGCGAATGGCCGGTACGCTGGCCAGCAGCCAGGCGGCGGCGGCAGCCTGGTCGTTGAGCAGGCAAAAACCTTCGCCCCGCGCCCGAAACGCATGGTGCGTGCCGCCGGCTATGTTGAACGCCACGCCGTGCGCCAGCGCCCGCCGGGCCCCCTCAAGCGTGCCGCCCAGAATGGTAACCTCCCGCTCAAACAGCGCTTCGGACCACGGAAAGCCGGTGGCCCGCTCCTCCTGCCGCGTGAGTTGGCCGTGGCGCAGCCGCTCGTAATACCCGGCATCGTGCACGCGCAGAATATCCGCGTCGGGCGGCGGCACGGGCACGAAGAAGTCGGCCGCCGTCGCGGTGCCTTCGTGGAGCAGCTGCTCGGGCAGCAGCTCGTATTTCAGCATGGGGAAGCGGTGGCCGGCCGGCAGCGCATGGGCGTAGCAGGGCGCAAAGGCAATGGGCAGCATGGGTCAGCAACAGCCAAAGCCCCGCCGGGTTGCGTGAGCATGGCCGCAGCCCGGGCCAGAATTCCCACAATCCCCTGCGCACGCAGCCGGCCGGGCATTGCGTGAAACGCTAAACCCACGAGCCTCAGGGAATCAGCCGGTCGGCGCGGAGCTGGGCGAAGAGGTCGAAAAACGACTCTTCGGTGGGCTGGTATTCCAGGAAACCCAGCTTCCGGCTTTTCGTCATGTCGGTCATCACCTCCAGCGGCCGGCCCAGGTCGAGGTCGGTGTGCCAGGGCGAGGCCAGGCGGCTCAGCTCGGGCTCGGCCAGGCGGTGCCGGGTGGCCATATCGCGCCACAGGGCGGCATCGCCGTCCAGGGCTGCTTCCAGCGGGCGCACCGTGCCATCGAAGCCGGCCGCTTCGATGCCGAACCAGCCGGCCAGCCGGGGCCACAGCCAGCTCCAGCGGAAATAGTCGCCATTGACGATGTTGAACGCCTGATTGGCGGCGGCTTCGGTGGTTGAAGCCCACACCAGCTGTTTGGCAATGATGCGGGCATCGGTCACGTCAGACAAGCCGTTCCACTGCGCCTCCGAGCCCGGCCACTGAAACGGCCGCCCGGTTTCGCGGCAGATGCTGGCGTACACGGCCAGCGTGGTGCCCATGTTCATGAGGTTGCCCACGGCCTGCCCGATGATGGTGTGCGGCCGGTGAATGCTCCAGGTGAAGCCCTGCTGCGCGGCGGCGGCGTACACTTCGTCTTCCTGGGCGTAGTAGAAGTTCTCGATGTTGAGGCGCGGCTGCTCCTCGCGAAAGGGCGTGGGCAGCGGCACGCCGCCTTTGGCATAGGCTTCGAACGGCCCGAGGTAGTGCTTGAGGCCCGTGACCAGCGCCACGTGCTGCACCGAGTGCCGGGGCGCGAGGGCCGCCAGCACATGGCGCACCAGGGCGCTGTTGACGCGAATGTTCTCGGCCTCCGTGTCGTTGCGCATCCAGCTGGTGATGAATACGTGGGTGGGCGCTACATCGGCCAGGGCCGTGGCCAGGCTGGCGGGGTCGAGCAGGTTGGCGGCCACCGGGCGCAGGCCGGGCAGGTCGTCTTTGGGGGTGCGCGAGAGGCCGTAGGCCGTCCAGCCGGTGGCGAGCAGCTCGCGGGCCAGGTTGCTGCCGATGATGCCACTGGCTCCCACAATAAGGGCTATTCTATTCATGCAAAGGTAAATCGAACGTTGATTTTTACAGGGCCGGCGGCCTCAGGGCTTCACCACGTCGTAGCGCAGCCACACCAGGTCGTCGGGCAGCCGTTCCACGTGTTTCAGCCGCAGCCCGGCGGGCGGGCCGGGCGACGCGCCCTGCTCAAATACCGCCGCCGAGCCGGCCGCGCCATCGATAACCGGGTACTGCAGCAGGCTCAGCTCATCAACCAGGCCAGCCTTGAGCAGCGAGCCGTTGACGTGGCCGCCTCCTTCAAGCAGCACGGTTTTGATGGGAAACAAACGGCCCAGCTTATCGAGCACCAGCCTGAAGTCCAGCTCACTATCGCCACCAAAAATATACGACACCCCTACGCGGCGCAGGTAGGCCAGGTACGCGTCATCGACCTGCCCGGTGAGCACGCTGATGATGTGGTCGTCGTCGATGCGAGCCGATTCCCAGCCCAGCCTGCCGTGCGCGTCGATGGCAATGGCGAAGGACGCGGCGGTTTTATCGGCCACAAAATCGTGGCGGTCGGGCACGGTAGCGCCGGGCTGAAGGTCGGGCTGCAGGCCGTCGGTGAAGTCTTTTTCGAACGTCACGCGGCCGCAGAGCCAAGCTTGCGCATCGAAGGTGGCGGCGGTGGTTTCGTAGGCGCGGGTGTTGGGCTGCCGGCCCCAGCGGCTGGTGATGATGCGCCCGTCGAGCGAGGCCATCATGTGGCAGATGACGTGTGGTTTCATGGATGCAGTAACAGGCAAAAGCGGAAAAAGGCTGTGAGGGAGGGCCTTTTTCCGCTTTTGCCGGCCACAGCAGCAGTGCCGCACGCCAATCGCAGCGCCGCCAGGCAGCAATACCCGGTGGTTTGCCGGCGCTGCATCACGCCGCAGCCCCTGAGCCTCAGCCGCCAAGCAGGGCCCCGAAAAGCGGCGGGCAGCGCCGCCGCTGGCTATTGTGCCAGGTAGCCCCCGTCGATGGGATAATACGAACCCGTGACGAACGAGGCTTTGTCGGAGCTGAGCCAGGCCACCAGCTCGGCAATTTCCTCCGCGCGGCCCAGGCGGCCGATGGGGTGCAGGCCCACCAGGTGCTGCCGCTGCTCGGCCGACAGGCTTTTGAGCACCAGCGGCGTTTCGATAAACCCCGGCCCCACCACGTTAATCCGGATGCCTTTCGGCGCGTATTCCAGGGCGGCCGTTTGCGTAAGGCCCACCACCCCGTGCTTGGCCGCCACGTAGGCCGAGGAATTGGCCGTGCCTACCTGGCCCAGAATCGAGGCCATGTTGATGATGCTGGCCCCGGGCTTCATAACGGCCAGCTCGTATTTCAGCGAGTAAAACACGCTGTTCAGGTTAATGTCAATCACCTTCTTCCAGCCTTCCAGCGAATAGTCGCCCACAGGGTGCAGCTCGCCGCCAATGCCGGCGTTGTTGCAGGCAATGTCGAGCTGGCCAAAGGCGGCCACGGTTTCCTGCACCAGCGCTTCGCACTGAGCCGGGTCGCCCACATCGGTGCGCTGAAACCGGGCCTGGCCGCCGGCCCGGGCAATTTCGGCCACCACCTGCTGTCCTTTTTCAGCATCCAAATCCGACACCATGACATTGGCGCCCAGCTGCGCATAGAGCAGGGCAATTGCTTTACCGATTCCGGAAGCTGCGCCGGTTACCAACGCCGTTTTACCGCTGAGATACTTATCCATAAGAGAAAGTAATGAGGTGAATCCGCCCCGCGAGGCGGGCAGAATAATGTACCTACATTTATTTCACCCGTTTTGTTTCGAAACCAACGCCATTAGCGGGCTTAAACCAGCCCGCGGGCGGGCGCGCCGGACGTTTTCCTGGGTTCCGGCGCAGGCAGGCAGGTGGCCGGCCAAACCTTCTCCTTGTAGCTGAGCACCAGCTGGCGAAGGCAGCGCGTCATCGCCCTATGCCGGCATTGCACCCGGGGGCTATCCAATAAAAAACCCTCACTGCGTGCTGCAATGAGGGTTTCCGTGAGGCGTATTGGGCTCGAACCAACGACCTCCACCGTGTCAGGGTGGCGCTCTGAACCAACTGAGCTAACACCCCGGTATGCCCTGCCAGGCAGCAGAGCGGCCCCAAAGGTAACGGTATCGGGCGCACGGCGCGCACTTTTTTTGCTGCGCATTTTTTGGAGCAGGCAACCTTCTGGGCGCGGAAAAGTATAGTGGCAAGCGGGAATAGTAATTCTCCCGCGCTTATCCGCTTTATTTTCCTCTTCCTCTTTCACCCATGAAAAAGACGCTTCTCATCCTCCTACTGGCCATTGCTTCGGCACCAGCCGTTTTCGCACAGGCAGCTCCCGGCGGCGCTACTTCTTCCAAAGACTATACCGGTGGGGCCACCACCGACTCGCGCAATACTGGCTTCGGCATTAAGGGCGGCTACAACCTGGCCAACTTTTTTGGGTCGGGCAAAGACCTGATTCCCAAGCGCGACAACCTGAACACGTTTCACGCCGGGGCGTACGGCCAGTTTGGCTTCAACAACTTCTCCTCGGTGCAGGTTGAGCTGCTGTATTCGCGCAAGGGTGTGCGCTACGACGATGGTTCCGGCCTCAAAGACCTGCGCCTGGACTACCTGGCCCTGCCCATTCTCTATGTGGGCAACATCACCGATAATTTCAGCTTCCACATCGGCCCCGAGCTGGCGCTGCTGACCAAGGTGAAAGAAGGCGACAACGATGTTGACATCAAGAGCGGCGGCTACAACAGCTTCGACGTGAGCGGGGTAGCCGGCCTGGAATACCGTCTGGGCCCGGCCCGCCTGGGTGCCCGCTACGACCTGGGCCTGGCCCGGCTGGTAAATACCGCCGGGGTCGACCGCATCACCAACCAGGTGCTGCAGCTGTACGTCGGCATCGGCCTCACGCAATAAGTGCCGGGCGTTTTGCCCACGCAGTTTTTCGCTAAAAAAGGAAGCCCGTCGGCTTCCTTTTTTTGTTGTCTCACGTAGCTGCTTCTGCTCATGCCACTCGCTTCCACGTCCGAAATCGCAACCTATTTTCAGGCCCGTGAGCTGCTCCTCGGCCGGGGCCTGGCTGTGCTCGCGGCCTGGGCGCTGCTCAACCTGATTGGCAGCGGCTACCTGCTGCGACGCGCCGACCGCCGCTACGCACCTTATTATTTCCATGGCATGAACGTGGGCTGGGGCGCTGTTAATGCCGCGCTGGCGTGCTGGGGCATTTTGCGTCTGCATTTTCGGGTGCCGGCCGGGCTGGCCGTCGCCGGGTTTTTCCAAACCCAGCTGTTCTACGAAAACCTGTTTTTGCTTAATGCCGGACTGGATGTGGCGTATGTGATGACGGGCTATTATTTGCGGGCGCAGGCCGCCGGCTCCGTGCGACAGCCGCAGCGCCTGCTCGGCTTTGGGCGGGCGCTTTGGGTGCAGGGAGGCTTTCTGCTTGTTTTCGATGTGATGATGTGGACGGCGCTGCACTGGCAGGGCCGGCTGCTTTTCCCGCTGCTCTAGCACAATAGATTGGTAGGCCAGCATAATAAAAAGACGGCCTTAAATCCCTATTTGGGAATCGAGGCCCATTTTGAGAATCAGGCGATTCTGTTCGCAGAGCAAATGCTCCTGTAAGCCGACAAAATAGCCGGGTTGGGCTTATTGCCGGCTGCAATACCGCGTGGGTGAAGGAATTTTGGGCATTCTTCTGAGTTACCGCTTCCGGGCGGCTAGCATCGTTACCTGTCAATTCGCCTTCATCGCCATGCGCTTCTTCCCCTTCATCGTTGCTTCACTGTTCGCCCTGTCTATTTTTGGGACACAAGCTAGGCCGCTTGACCGGGCCGAAGCCGTAGTGCTGACCTCACCGGCCGGCGGGGTGCGCCTGAATGGCCTGCTGCGCCTGCCCAACGGCCCCGGTCCGTTTCCGGCGGCGGTGCTGCTGCCCGAGCGCGGCACCGACGACCGCAACCCCAACTCGGCCGACAACCAGCTGCTGAGCAGCTTGGCCGACTACCTGGTGGGCCAGGGCGTGGTGGTGCTGCGCCTGCACGAGCGCGGCATTGGCGGCTCGGAGGGCTCGCTGGCCACCACCACCGTGGCCGAGCGCTCGGCCGATGCCATTGCGGCCCTCAACTACCTGCGCACCCGGCCCCAGGTCGATGTGACGCGCTTGGGCCTCATCGGGCACGGCGAGGGTGGCAACGTGGCCCTGCTGGCCGGAGCCCAGCCGCTGGCGCCCACGTTTGTGGTGGCGCTGGGCGCGGCCGGGCTGCCCGGACGCGAGCTGCTGGCCAACCAGCCCGTGATGTATGGCAAAGTGCTGGGCCAGGACTCGACCGATGCCCAGCGCCAGCGCAAATACCGCCTCGACCTGGTGGCCGCCGAGCTGGAAGCCGCCAAAATGCGCGCCCAGGGTGCCAACGCCGCTCAGGTGCAAACCTACCTCGACCAGCAGCGCCTGCGCCAGAAAGCCGCCATGCGCCGCGACGAGGAAGCCCTGGTGAAGCACCAGCGGGCCATGCTGGAAATCGTGCGCCAAACCCCCGATAATGCCCAGGCGCAGGCCATTCTCAGCAACATGCTGCGCCAGCGCTACCCCGCCATTGCCCCGGCCGATGTGCAGGCCAGCGTGCAAACCCTGACCACGCCCGCCTACCGCAGCTACCTGGCCTTCGACCCGCAGCCCGCTCTGCCCGAAGTGAAGTGCCCCGTGCTGCTGCTGCAAGGCGACGACGACACCGAAGTAAACGCCGCCGTGAACCTGAGCCTGCTCAAAAAAGGCCTGCGCGGCAATGCCCGCGTGACCGAGCTGCGCGTGCCCGGCCTCAACCACGCCCTGCAACTCACGGCGGCCGAAGCGGCCGGGATGTCGCCCGCCCCGGTTTCGCCCGATGCGCAGGCCAGCATCAAGGCCTGGATTCTGGGGCAGAAGTAGAACGCCCGAGCGGCACAAAAAAGCCCGTCACGCTATGCATGACGGGCTTTTTTGTGCCGCTCGGGTGGGCGAGGCTAGCTGTTGCCGCCGTGCTGGGGCTCCAGCATTTCTTCCACAATTTTCTTGTTGAAGGCCGGAATGTCCTCGGGCTTGCGGCTGGTGATGAGGCCGTGGTCGGTCACGACTTCGGAGTCTTCCCAGTGAGCGCCGGCGTTTTTGAGGTCGGTGTGGACGCTGGGCCAGCTCGTGACGCGCTTGCCGCGCACCACGTCGGCCTCTACCAGCAGCCAGGGGCCGTGGCAGATGGCGGCCAGCACCTTGCCCGAGCCGGCGAATTCCTTCACGAAGGCCACCACGTCTTTGTTGGTGCGCAGGATGTCGGGGTTCATCTGGCCGCCGGGCAGCACGAGGGCGTCGTAGTCGGCGGGCTTCACGTCGGTGATGACTTTATCGACGTCCACTTTGTCGCCCCAGTCCTTGTTGGGGCCGTCCCAGCCCTTGATGGAGCCGCTTTTGAGGGAGATGACGTGGGTTTCGGCGCCCTCGCCTTCGAGGTATTTCTTGGGTTCATCGAGTTCGGCCTGCTCGAAGCCGTCGGTGGCGATGATGGCAATTTTCTTGCCTTTGAGTTTGTCGCTGCTGAAGATGCTCATTGGGATGGTTTGTAGGAAGAGAGTTGGATACGAAAGGAATCCTTCCGGCTTTTTCTGTACGCCGGATGCAGCGTTGGGTTCATATAAAATCCGGGCCTGCATCGGCCAAACCCCGCTTTGCATCGGCCAACGCGCCAAGCTCGTCGGTGCCAAACGATGGTCGGGCCCAGCGGGCCAACGGTCGGCCCGGACGCACCAACCGGCGAGTGCGTTTGGGATGCATTCACTGGCGCTTCACCTTTGATAAACTACTGACAGCTACCCTCCTTTCCGATGACGTCACCTCGTCCTGTCCATCTGTTTGCGCCGCGCTTCTGGCTCGCGGTGCTGCTGGCGCTGCTGGCCGGCGCTTTTCGGGCGCAGGCCCATCCCATGCCCAGCTCGGTGGTGCTGCTCGACCTGCACCCCGGCGGCGTGGGGGCCGAAATTCAATTGCCGCTGCCGGAGCTGCAAGCGGCTTTTGGCCACGACGTGGCGCTGAACACGGAAACGCTGGTGGCCCGCCTCGGCCCCGGGCTGCGCGCCTACATTGCCCGGCACGTGCGCCCGGTGAGCCCCGACGGCCGGCGCTGGGCCGTGGCCGTGCGCGCCCTCAGCGTGCAGGCCGCCGAGCAAACCGCCACCGGCCCTTATCAGGAGCTTGTTGCTACCCTGTGGCTGACGCCGCCCGCCGGCGCCACGGCCCGCACCTTCACCTTCGACTACGACGTGATAGTGCACCAGGTGGTGACGCACGTCGTGCTGGTATCGGTGCGGCGCGACTGGGAGCAGGGCCGCGTGGGCGAGGAAACGCCGACCGAAGTGGGTGTCATTCGGCTCGATGTGCGCAACAACGTTATTCCGGCGCTTTTCATCAGCCAGGCCGGGGGTGGCTGGTGGGCGGGTTTCCGGGGGATGGTGGCGCTGGGCGTGCGCCACATTGCCGAGGGCACCGACCACCTGCTGTTTCTGCTGGTGCTGCTGCTGCCGGCGCCACTGTTGCTCACCAAGGGGCGGCGCTGGGGGCGCTTTGGCGGGGCGCGCTACAGCTTGATTCGATTGCTGAAAGTGGTGACGGCCTTCACCGTGGGGCACTCCATTACGCTGCTGGCGGGGGCGCTGGGGTGGCTGCGGCTGCCGGGCCAGCCGGTCGAAATTCTCATTGCCGTATCCATTCTGGTATCGGCGGCGCATGCGCTGCGGCCCGTATTTCCGGGGCGCGAGGCCGGGGTGGCGGCCGGTTTCGGGCTGGTGCACGGGCTGGCGTTTGCCAGCACCTTGGCCGAGCTGCAGCTGCCCGCCGGACCGATGGCACTCAGCATTCTGGGCTTCAACCTCGGCATTGAGCTGATGCAGCTCTTCGTTATCGCCCTCACAGTGCCGTGGCTGATTTTGCTCAGCTACACGCCCTACTACGCCGCCGTGCGCGTGGGCGGGGCCGCACTGGCCGCCGTGGCCGCGCTGGCCTGGATTGCAGAACGCCTTTCGGCGCAGGCCAACCCGCTTTCCGCCCTAGTGACACGAGCGACACCATTCGCGCCGTGGCTGCTGGCGGGGCTGGCCGCGGTGGCCATCGTCAGCTTCTGGCGGCAGCGCAAAAGTCAGGTGGCGTATCAGCAGGTGTAGCGCGGACTTTTAGTCCGCGAGCCTGACCAGTTATTTCGATGTAGCCGATTCCTGCCCTCGCGGACTAAAAGTCCGCGCTGCACCTGCCCTCATTTCATCGTCCATTTCTCACCCCATTTACTCATGAACAGATTCTTACTGGCAGCGCCCCTGCTCTTTCTGCCCCCGGCTTTCGACACGGTGGCCGACTTCTTCGCCCCCACCGAAGCCGCAGCCCGGCCCGCCGCCGTGCGGATGCCGGCCGTCGCCAAAGCCCTGAAAGCCGCCAAAGGCACCAAAACCACCGCCACCGTAACCGACGTGGTGAACGCCGCCAATGCCTTCATTGCTTCGCTGACCTCGGCGCAGCAAGCTACGCTGCTGCAAGCCTTCAACTCCACCACCGTTACGAAATGGTCGAACCTGCCCGTGAATTCCACCAACCGCATCGGCCTGCGCCTTGACGGGCTGACCGCTGCGCAGCAGGCGCTGGCGCTAGCCGTGGTGCAGGCCGCCACCGGCACCGTGGCCGGCGACGGCTACAACGAAGTGCAGCAGCTGCGCGCCGCCGACGACAACCTGGCGGCCAACGGCGGCGGCTCGGCCTACGGCAGCGGGGTGTATCTGATTGCCTTCCTGGGCACGCCCTCGCTCACGGGCACCTGGATGCTGCAATTCGGCGGGCACCACCTGGCCACCAACATTACCTACACCAACGGTGCGGTGGCCGGCGCTTCGCCCAAATTTGAAGGCTCCGAGCCGCTCAACTTCACCACGGCCAACGCCAACGTGTTTCCGACCGGCACGGCCTGCGCGCCGATGGCCAACGAGGCTTCGTCGATGCTGGCCATGCTCAACGGCCTCACCACGGCCCAGAAAACCACGGCCCGCCTCAGCCAGTCATTCAGCGACGTGGTGCTGGGGCCGAATGGCAACGGGCAGTTTCCGGCCACCAAAGTGGGCCTGCCGGTGAGCACGCTCACGGCGGCCCAGCAGCAACTGGTGATAAATGCCATGCTGCCCTGGGTGCAGGATTCGGACGATGCCACGGCCGCCAGCCTGATGAGCACCTACACCAACGAGCTGTCCACCACCTACATTGCCTACGCCGGCACCGGCAACCTCACCACCAGCGGCGACTACGTGCGCATCGACGGCCGCACCGTTTGGATTGAGTTCATCTGCCAGAACGGCATCGTGTACCAGAGCCAGATTCACTACCACACCGTGTGGCGCGACCACGCCCGCGACTACGGCGGAAACTTCTACACAACGGTGACGGGCACGAAAGCCGCCACGGCGGCGCAGCTATTCTCGGTATTCCCGAACCCCACCACGCCCGGCCTGCCCATGCAGGTGCAACAGGTGAGCCCGGCCGTGAATGCCACCTACACCCTGCGCAACGCCCTGGGCCAGGCCGTGCTCACGGGCTCGTTCCGCGGCAGCACCACGGAAGTGCCCATTGCCAACATGACCGCCGGCATGTACCTGCTCAGCGTGCAGGCCGATGGAGGCGCTGCCGCTACGCAGCGCGTGACGGTGGAGTAGCAAGTCCGGTTTTTTGCCGCTAAAATGGCCCGTCTGGTAATTCCGGGCGGGCCGTTTTTGGTATGTGTTGAAAGGAAATCAGGCCGAATGCAGGCGCAGGGTGGTGCGTACTCAGGCCTTCTTCACCACGCTGATGGTGCCGTCGTGCTCCAGGCGCACGGTTTCGGCCTGGGCCAGGTCGTCGAGGTTGGCGCCCACGCGCAGGCCCGACTGCAGGGCTTCTTCGCTGATGCTGGCGCGCCGCAGCTCGTGGTGGTGAATGGTGGCGCCTTCGGCCAGGATGCTGGCTTCGCCCTTTACCAGCCGGCCCAGGGCGGGGAAGAAATACGTGAGGTAGGCCAGGGCCCGGTGCACCAGCACCAGCGTACCCGCCGCCGCCAGGATGGTGAAAAACGGCGCATCGGCCGCAATGGCGCGGCTCAGCGTGGCGCCGAGCATGAACTTGACAATCATTTCGAGGGCGCTGTTGCTGGCGAAGGTGCGGCGGCCCGATAGCCGCAGCAGCACCAGTGCTATCAGAAACACCACCACTGTGCGGGCCGAAATCTGGCCGGCGCTGATGGTTTGCGCCGTTTCGTGCAGGCCGATGAGGTGGGCGAAGAATTCTTTCATAGCGGAATGGATAGCGGGAATGGCCGTGGGACGCTGTACGCAGGATGTAGGCTGGGCGCCGGTTTTGCCGCCAGTCTAAATAGAACGTCATGCTGAGCGCAGCCGAAGCATGACGTTCTTCCAAGCCCGAAGCAGGACAGCGCAGGAGAATCTGCCTACGCCCGGCCCCTACCTTGGCCGGCCTAACGCCATTCCCGCCCCATGCGCTTCCTCGCCAAAACGCTGCTCCTGCTGCTGGCCGCCACGCCCGCCTTCGCCCAAACCGCGCCGCCCAAAGCCAACGACACTACCACCCCGCTGCACCTGCTCAAGCCCGACTACCCCGTCCCCTACGGCCAGACCAAAGCCGAAGACGTGAAGCAGGTACTCGACCGCGTGTTTGCCTACCTCGACGCCGCCACGCCCGCCGAGCTGGTCGATAAAAAGACCAACGCGCCCATTACCGACCGCCGGAAATTCAATCCCGACGCCATCATCAAGCCCGGCGACTTCCGCCTCACCAGCTACGAGTGGGGCGTGACCTACGCCGGCATGCTGCGCGCCTCCGAAACCACCGGCGACCCCAAATTCGCCGCCTACACCCGCAGTCGCCTCACCTTTCTGGGGGAGCTGGTGCCCTACTTCCGCGCCTACCAAACGGCCCACCCCGAGGCGGCCACGCCCGTGCGCTCCATCGTGCAGCCCCACGCCCTCGATGATGTGGGCGCCATCTGCGCGGCCATGATAAAGACCCAGCGCGCCGACCCTACCGCCAACCTGCGGCCCATGATTGACCCGTTCGTGAGCTACATCATGACCAAGGAATTCCGCCTCGCGGATGGTACGCTGGCCCGCAACCGCCCCCAGCCCAACACCCTCTGGCTCGACGACCTGTTTATGAGCATCCCGGCCCTGGCCCAGATGGGCAAGCTCACCGGCGAGGCCCGCTACTACGACGAGGCCGTGAAGCAGCTCACCCAGTTTGCCCCGCGCCTGTTCGACCAGCAAAAGGGCCTCTACATGCACGGCTGGGTGCAGGGCATGGCCGAGCACCCCGAGTTTCACTGGGCCCGCGCCAACGGCTGGGCCATCCTCACCACCGTGGAGCTGCTCGACGTGCTGCCCGCCGACCACCACGGCCGCTCGGCGGTGCTGGAGCTGCTCCGCGCCCACGCCCGCGGCCTGGCCGCCCAGCAAAGCGGAACCGGTTTCTGGCACCAGCTCCTCGACCGCCCCGACAGCTACCTCGAAACCTCGGCCACGGCCATCTACGCCTACGCCATCGCCCACGCCGTGAACCAGGGCTTGCTCGATGCCCCGGCCTACGGCCCCATGGCCCTGCTGGCCTGGAACGCCGTGAGCACCAAAGTCAACGCCCAGGGCCAGGTCGAAGGCACCTGCGTGGGCACCGGCATGGGCTTCGACCCGGCCTTCTACTACTACCGCCCCGTGAACGTGTACGCCGCCCACGGCTACGGCCCCGTGCTGCTGGCCGGCGCCGAAATCACCCAGCTGCTCAAGCAGCACCCGTATGGCATCAACGACAGCTCCGTGCAGATTGTGAAGTAGGCTGAGACAACAGCTTTCGGATTTTGACTTTAAAAATTAACAGTCGGAATTCCATGTGCTTTTAGAAAGTCAGAAAATCTACGAAGGTCTTTCTTGGTAAAAGCTACCAAAGCAATATTTATTGTCCCTCTTCTGGTTCCTAAAAAGTTAAAGGCAGGACCTCCTTTTCCGGCCATCTCAACACGATTTATTTCGCTTAATTCCAGTTGTATTGTTCTCGATATAACTCGAAAAGGCCTAATAATGACTATTGCCTCATCACTAAGTATGAAGGTGGAATACCCAGCAGAAAACAACCACACAATAAGTAGAAATACAACAAATAAACCAGTTGTCGACTCAGGCGAATACCCAATCTTGTAAAATGCCCATAGCACAGCAGCAAGTGTAACTGCAATAAGAATTACCAAATCCAATTTCGAGCTTTTAAGAATAGTTTTATTCATAACAAATTCAAAACATGCTATTTACTGAGTGCAAATATATTAATTGACTACCACCCATTCCCATGAAAAAGCTTCTCCTGTTTCTGTTGCTCCTGCCGGCCCTACTGCCCGCGCAAACCCCGGTGGCGTCGGACAAGCCCCTTAACATCTTTACCCTGGGCGACAGCAACGGTACGTTTCCCCAGAGCTGGCCCAAGCAGCTGGAGCTGGCCCTGCCCCGGGCGCAAGTTTTCAACCTCAGCAAATCGGGCCGCACCATCGGGTTCGTCAACAACGGCGACAGCACCTTGAATTCGCTGCTGGTCATCGACGAAAACCTGCGCAAAGCCGCCGAGTTCACCAAGGACCGGCCGTTCGACTTCGTGGTGCTGGAGCTGGGCACCAACGACGCCAAAGCCGTTTTTGCCGACCGCCAAAAAGAAGTCCCGGCGAACCTGGAAACCCTCCTCCACAAAATCAAGACCTGCCCCTACCCCGCCATCCGCCAGGCCCGCATTATCATCATCTCCCCGCCGCCCTACGGCACCAAAGCCGAAGCCCAACCCAAATACCAGGGCGGCAACGAGCGGGTCCGCAACATGAGCACCGCCTTCCAAAAAGTGGCAAAACGCACCCACTCCCTCTTCGTGAACGGCTACGAAACGCCGGGCCTGGACATCAACACCATGACCGCCGACGGCCTGCACCTGGATGCCGCTGGCTCCCGGCTGCTGGTGGCGCCCGTGCTGACCATCATGGCGCGGTAGCAGGGTTTCGACACCCGCTAGCGCGCGTCTCTGACGCGTGCCGACTGGGTTCGAGCCTCAGGCTCACGCATTGAATAACGTCCCCAAACGTCAGCACGACCCGAGCCAAAGGCTCGAACCCAGTCGGCACGCGTCAGAGACGCGCGCCAGCTTACGCCACCTCACTTCACGGCCACGTCCCACAGCTTGGCCATGCGGGCCTTGCCGGCGAGGCCTTCCACGTCGAGCACTACGAGGTACTTGCCGGCATCTTTGTAGCGGTGCACCGGGCTGGGCTCGGTGGAGGTGGTGCCGTCGCCAAAGTCCCAGTGCCAGCGCTTGATGGGGCCCCGGCTTTCATCGCGGAACGTGACCTGGCGGTGGGCCATGTCCGTGACCTGGAACGACCATTGGGCCGCCAGTTTCGGCAGGTACTGCGCGGCCAGCGGCAGCAGCGTGAAGACGGTGCCCAGGCTGGAATTGCCGTACATCTTGTGGTTCTTGGAGAGGTTCCAGAAGCCTTTTTTGCTTTCGTCGGCCATGTCGTCGTAGTCAATCACGGCCCAGGTGAGGCCGATTTTCTTGCCCTCCGTCAGCACCGATTCCACGGCGCGGGCCGGTCCTTCGGCCCCGGCATAGTCGAAGGGCGTAATCCAGAACTCGGCCGTGAGCTTGCCGGGCTGGCCGGGCCGGAAATCGTAGCTGTAGGCGATGTTGGAGTACGGCAGCTGCTTAATCCAGGGCTGGGCGCCCCAGGCCAGGGCCCAGTCCTTGCCCTCGGCGGGCATGAAAATGTGGTAGTTCTGCGCGTGCACGCCGTGGAAGGCGAAGTAGCGGTCCATCAGCGGCAACTCTTGATTCGGGTGCTGCTCGGCGATGAGCGGGCCGCCGGAGAGGTCGCCGTCCACCACGATTTCGAAGGTGTCGTTGTGCAGGCCGGGCAGGCTGAAATCCCAGTAGTTGTCGTACGCTTCGTAGAGGAAATAGAGCCGGTTGAGGCCCGCCACCCAGGCCACGCGCACCTGCACAGCGAGGTTGGTGGAATCGGCCTTAGGGTAATGGCCGGAGTCGTCGCGCAACTGGTCGGTGCCCACGATGTACTCCTTCGGGAACGTGGCCCAGTCGTCGGCCTTGCCGTCGATGCGCGGAATCATATTGGCCGGAAACTGGTAGACTTTGAACCCCCGGTCTTCCTGCGCGTGGGCGGCGGGGCTGAGGGCACAGAGGACGAAGGCCAGGAAGGTACTGCGCTTAGGGAAAC
Source organism: Hymenobacter daeguensis (assembly GCF_054780555.1). Lineage (NCBI taxonomy): Bacteria > Pseudomonadati > Bacteroidota > Cytophagia > Cytophagales > Hymenobacteraceae > Hymenobacter > Hymenobacter daeguensis. The sequence continues at coordinate 21,428 of NZ_BAAGWC010000004.1, read as the reverse complement.
AGGTCATAATCGATGGATGGGAGGCTGAGAGGAAATGTAGCGCGGACTTTGTAGTCTGCGTCCCCGCGCCGTTCAGGCATCATTCGGGTTTTCGCCGGGGACGCGGACTACAAAGTCCGCGCTACTGCGCTAATACTTCCGCTTCAGCCACGCCTCCGGCACCGGGATGATGCAGATGTTCATGCTCTTCCCATCGGCCGAGAGCATGGCCGACTGGATTTCGATGCGCGTGCCGTCGGGGCTCATGGTGGGGTGTGGGTGGTCGGCGGCGGTGGCTTTGTGGCCGGCGGAGAGTAGCAGCATTTCGTGGGTGTGCCGGTCTATCAAATAAATGTTGCGGCCGAAGTCGTCGCCCACGGCCCAGCGGCCGTCCGGCGAGCCGCTGACGTGCCAGAGGCCGCTGCCGCTGAGCGTCTGGCCCACGATGGTCATTTCGCGGGTGCGGTGGTTGACGATGGCCAGGCCCGTGGGCTTCTCGCGGGTGCCGGAGGGGCCCCAGGCGGCCTCCTGGCCGGGGTTGGCGCCGCTCACGGGCGTGCCGGGGGCCACGTCTTTGGCCACGGCCGGAATGGGGCGGTGGCCCATAATGGCGAAGGCGGTTTCGTCCTTCGTAATCACGGCCTCGTGGGTCACCCATTCGTACTCCGCTTCGGGGTAGAGCGGGCGCAGGCCGCTGCCGTCGGCCTGCACCGTCCAGGTGCGCTGGGGCGACTTGCCGCCCGTTTCCCAGCAAAACACGATTTCGCCCGGCACCCAGGGATTAGTCTGGATGTGCCCAATCTGGAACGGCACCGATACCACATATTTGATGGCGCCGGTGTGCACGTTCATGGCCGCGATGCCGGCCGGGCCGGCCCCCATGTGGCGCGGGCCAAACTCGGGTTCCAGCTTGGTGCCGGGGGTCAGGTGGCGGGCGGCTTCGTCCTTGCCCACCCGGAAGTAGGCCCAGTTTTCATCGCCATCCAGCGCCATGTCGCCGCCGGCTTGCAGCTTGGGGTCGGTGGTGCCGCAGATGCGCTGGTAAGTGCTGGCGGGCTGCATGCGGCCGGCCTTGCTGTCGGCGAATACTTTGGCGAGGTCCACTTCCACGACTTGCACGCCGGCCGGCTGCTCTTTGGTGCTGCCCGGCAGGTCGCGCATGAAGTAGAGCTTCATGGCGTGGCGGGCCACGTTGAGCATGCCGGTGTAGCCGCCCTCGCTCACCTGCACGATGTCGCCGGTTTTCTCATTCACGGCCATGGCCTCGTTCTTCGCCCGATTGGAGCGGAAAATGAGCCACTGCAGGTCGGACGTCCACTGGTTATGCGTCTGGTAAATCTTGGAATCCCCGGCCGGCGTGCTGGTGAGAAAGGTGAGCATCGTGCCGGTGACGGGGTCTTTCACCACCTTTTTCTCGGCGGGAAAGCGGCGGCCGATTTGGGCGTGGGCGGTGGTGGCGAGGAGGATGAAAGAAAGGGCGAGGGCGTGTTTCATGGGTGGGATTGTAGGGGCGGGGCCTGCCCCCGCCCGTCGTTGAACAGAATCGTTGTGATGGGGCGGGGTATTCCGTTGTGACGGCGTAGGAAATCGTGGTAACGGCGTGGGTATTCGTTGTATCGGCGCGAACGACGGGCGGGGGCAGGCCCCGCCCCTACTTCACTTCACTATCAAGCACCGATAGCCCGCGCACGCCCTTCAACACCAGCCCGGCTTTGTCGGCCGCCACGTTGCGCAGGCGGGCCCCGTCCACGTCCGTCAGCATGAGCGCGGGGCGGGTTTCGGTGCCGAGCAGATGAATGCTCACGTCGTTCAGCTCGATGTTTCGGGCGTGGCGGATGTAAAAGCCGTAGGCCGGGCCCACGCCCAGCTTCTGGGGCTCGGGGTAGCCTTTCTCGTCTTCGGGCAGGTCTTTTTGGATGGCGGCAGCCGAAGCCACATCCAGCGGCCGGTACCAGATGCGGATGTTGCTCAGCCGCACGTCTTCGATGGGGTGGCCGGGCACGCCGCTGAGGAGCGTGGCGAAGCGGGCGTCGGCGTTATACACCGTGACGTTACTGATGCTGATGCGGCGCAGCGCCCCCACGGCCGTGCCGGCCGGCGCCCGCATTCGCGCGCCCAGCCGCAGGAAAATGGGCGAGTTCGTGACGTCGCGCATCGTGATGTTGTCGATGGTCACGTCTTCAAGCAGGCCGCCGTCCACGGTTTCCAGGGCCAGGCCGCGGCAGTAGGTGAACACGCAGTTGCTGATGGCGATGTTGCGGAAGCCGCCGTTCGACTCGGTGCCGAACTTGATGCGGCCGGTGGGGCCTTCGTGGTCGGGCACGAGGGCGGCTTCCTGGCGCCGGTAGGTGCCATCCAGCAGGCTGCCCCGGTCGAACCCGCTCACCTGGCAGTTGGTAATGGTCACGTTTTCGGTGAGGCGGGCGTAGCCGAGGGCAAAGGAGCTTTTCAGGCAGATGGCGTCGTCCCAGGGCGAGTTGACGGTGCAGTTGCTCACCCGCACGTTCTGGCAGCCGTCGATGTCGAGCCCGTCGCGGTTGGTATCGAGCTTCAGGTTGTCGATGGTCAGGTTGTCCACGCCCGTGGCCAGCAGCGCAAAATGCCCGCCCTGCCGCACCGTAAAATCCTTGAGCGTCACGTTGCGGCACAGCTTCAGGGCAATGGCCTTGTTGCCGACGGGGGCCTGGTGCGGCCCCTCCCGCGTGAGGCCCTGCCCGTAGATGGTGCCCGGCCCGAGGATGGAAATATCCACCAGTTTCTCGCCCCAAATCAGGCTGTTGTGCCAGTGGCTGTGCCCGAAATCCTGAAACTGGTCGTTGTCGGCCGGCTCCGGTGCATCGTAGCCCACCGCGCCCACGGGCGCAGCCGCCAGCAGCACGGCGCCCTGGTCGAGGTAGAGCGAAATGTGGCTTTGCAGCCGAATAGAATAGCTCCGGTAGGTGCCGGCCGGGAAGTACACCGTGCCGCCGCCCGCCCGGGCCGCCGCCGCAATGGTGCGGTTGATGGCCTCGCCGTCGAGCGTGGCGCTGTCGCCTTTGGCCCCGTAGTCGCGGACGTTGAAACCGCCTGCAGGCGGGGCGGCCTGGGCGTTTTCAAAGAAGCTCAGCAGCAGCAGAAGCAGGCAAACGGCGCGTGGTAGCATGGACGCAAGCACCGGCTTTTTCGTCCCCCAACCCTCCTGTACTGTGCTGAGCGGAACCGGCCACGCCGCCCCGGCTGCGGCCGCTACTTTGCCGCCAGATGCTGCCGCGTCAGCACCTTCTCGACCCGGCCGGCGATGCGCGCGCCCTTGCCCCGGCTGGCCAGGGCAAACTGCCGCACGGCTTCCATGTCGGTGCCGGGCGGCAGGGGCTTCAGCTCGCCCAGCACCACCAGCGCATTATACAAGCCGTTGAGGTTGTTGGGCTCGGCCTGCGCCCGGGCCAGCAGCGCCGGCACCAGGGCCGGGTCGGTGGCGTAGTAGGTCATCAGCGCCTGGTAAGCTGCCCCGCGCCGGCCGGCGGTGGGCGCAAACAGCTCGGCTACCTGCGTGGCCAGCGGGGCCACCCCCGCCGTGGGGGCCCGCAGCACCGTGGGCTTAGCCGTCTGCAGGCCCACGTTGGCATCGCCCGCGGTGGCGTCGATGACTGCGAAATTCCGCTGCAGCTTGCTCACCTCGGTGCTTACCGCGCGCAGGCCGGCGCCGCTGGTGCTGCCGGCCGCTACTGTTTGCTGCAGGGCGTCGAGCTGCTTCATGGCCGCGCCCGTCGATTCCGTCACCTGCCGCACCTGCTGCGCCGCGCTGGCAATGGCGTCTTTGTAGTCGGCGTTTTTCTTTTCCAGCGCACGCTGCTCGTGCTTAAGCCTGGTCAGCGCCGCCTGGTTCGTGACGATTTCCTGCTTCAGCTTTTCGTTTTTCAAATCGGTCAGGTTGTAGCCGATGCCCAGCGTAATAATGCCGCCCACCACCACCACCGCCGATTTCAGCATGTCGGTGGCCCGCGCCACCCAGCCGTTGGCCCGGCGCAGCGCCGCGGTTTCGAGGGCCAGCTTCTCGTGTTCCAGGACTTCGCGCGCCGGCTGCAGGCGTGCGTTTTCGGCTTCGGCAATCTCGCTCATGGTAGCTGAGGGCTCGCAATGAGAACCCGCCAGCCCGGCCAGGCAGCGGCGAATCCACTCATCACTTCCCAATGAGCACCACCAAATTAGCGAATTATATATATCTTAATACAATTATATATTAGCCCGAAAGCCGCTAGCTCAGCGTCAGCCCTTCGGCCGTGAAGCGCCGGTAGATGCCGGCCAGAATCTCGCTTTTGGTGAGCTGCTCCTGGCGAATGTTGGTAATCCAGAACAGCACTTTCAGCTCGTACACCTGCCCGTTGATGCTGCTGAGCAGGATTTCGGGCGGCAGGTTGTGCATGGTGTAGGGGCTGGTTTTGATTTCCTCCTGAATCAGCTCGCGGGCCTTCTGCAGGTCGGTTTGCAGGTCGGTGCCGGGGGCAAGCTTCAGGGAAAGGTCGGTGCGGATGTGGTCGTTGGTGCGCGTCCAGTTGATGACGTGGTTGGAGAGCAGGTCGCCGTTGGGCACGATGATTTCGGAGCCCGTGACGGACGTGAGCTTGCTCGACCGGATGCCGATGTCCTGCACCCGGCCCGATTTGCCGGCCACTTCAATGAAGTCGCCGACGTGAAACGGCCGCTCAAAAATCAGGATAATGCCCGACACCAGGTTGTTGACAATGCTCTGCAGGCCCAGGCCGATGCCCACGCTGAGCGCCCCGAACACGATGGCGATTTTGCTCAGCGGCAGCCCCGTGGCCGCCGTGGCCAGCGCGAAGCCCACCAGCACCAGCAGCAGCCGCAGCGCCACCAGCCACGAGCCGCGCTTGCGCGCGTCGGAGCTGTCGTCGCCCACTTCCCCGAAGAAGTAGCCGATGTAGCGCTGCAGCAGGGCCGAAATGTAGAGAATGAGAAAGAACAGCAGGATGTTGCCGAAGGTGAATTCGGTGCTGCCGATGAGGTGCGGGGCAGTCAGAAAATGGGCGACCAGGCCGTAGAGGAAGCCGTACAGGTTCAGGTTGGAGGTGAAGACCATCAGCCACAGGGCCCCGGCCAGCACCGTGAGCAGCCGCATGAGCTGGGGCTCGATGGTGGAGTAGTCGAAAGCCGCCGTGCCGCCCTCGCGGCCGCGGCTGCACAGCATCTGGAGGTGAAACGCCTCCGTGAACGACTCAATAAACACCGCCAGCCCGATGCCCTGCGTGAGCCCGAAAATGGCCGCCGTGCTGAACATCTTGGCCAGGCTCAGCCGCCCCACCACGTTGCAGACGATGGCCAGCCCGTTGAGCCCGATGAACAGCCACGTCACCGGTATCAGAAACCGCATCTGGGCCAGCGTGTCGCGCAGCCGCCACAATAAAAAAGCCCCCACTCCTACCGCCAGCGCATTCAGCCCCAGCAGGCCCCAGCGCGCGCCCAGGCCGGTGGTGGCGTTGGCATTGGTCACCGAGAGCCACACGAAAAACGCCACCAGCCCCAGCCAATACAGGAACAGCCGCCGGGGCCAGCTCCGGGCAAATACCGCCGTGAGCGCCACCAGCAGCAACAGCTGCAGCAGCGCCAGGTAGATGGGCGGCGGGTGCAGCTCCAGCGCCGGCGCCAGGCTGAACATGACCACCAGCGTGGCGGCCACCGGCCCCGGCCGCAGGTAGCGGAAGGGCTCGGCAATGGCCAGCGCCTGCTTCTTCGCCCGCCGATAATTAACAGAAACCCAGCCGTAGAACACCAGCCCGATGAGGGCCATGTAGGCCCAGTTGTCCCAGTTGTGGGCGAAGTAGAAGTTGATGATTTCGCGGCGGTACTGGCCGGCTTTGCGGGCCTTGGGGTCGGCGGGCAGCCGGGGCGGGGTGGCCTGCGCCTCCCACAGCGGCGGGTAGTTGAGCTTGGCGCTGGTGCGGCTGTAGCGGCGCATCTGGTCGCCCACCTCGTCCTGCAGCTCCATGCCCTGGATGTAGCTGGCGGCCACCTGCGTCTGCAGCTGCTTCACCTTGAGAAACCGCTTGGCCAGCAGCCCGCCGATGCGCTGCTGCCGCGCCAGCAGGGCCGAGTCGGAGCGCTGCAGGGCCAGGGTGGTGGCATCGGGATGGGCGCTGCGCGGGGGCGGCGGGGCAATGGTTTTGAGCCGCGCCTGCATGGCAGCCAGCTGGGTGTGGGCTTCGGCCAGGCTGGTGCGCCAGTCGGCCAGCTCGTCCTGCAGCGTCACCAGCATGAGCTGGCACATCTGCAGCTGCTTGATGTCGACGACTTCGCCCTTCTGCTTGAGGGTGTACTGAATGGCCTTCAGGTTCTCCACCACATCGGGCAGGTCCTCGGCCAGCGGGCGCGTGTCGAACACCTTGCGCACCTGCCCCGAGATGCTGCTGAGCGTGGTGTAGCCCACTTCGAGGCGGTAGGAGTCGTCGCGGGCCACGGTGGTGTCCACGGCCATTGTGTCTTCCCTGGCCACGGTGGCCTGGGCCTGGGCGGGGGCGGGCGCCAGCAGCCACAGCAGCAGCGGCAGCAGGCCAAGCCAGGTTGTTTTCAACGGCCCTGGAGGAGCCGGCAAGGGAGTGGGAACGGGCATACGGGCGCTTTAGGCTGGAAAAGTACGCGCTGCAGACCGGGAAAAGCAGGCCTCGATTTCGGCAAAAGATGCAGCCGGCCGTTCTGCCGCCGAACGGGGACATTGCATCGACGGGGAAAACTGCCGGCCGGTTCCGCCGGGCCTGCTGCGCCCGGCCGCCGGCAATGGCCGCTACGCAGCCACTCCGCTGCGCCGGTCCGATGCATTCAACGGGCCATACTTACTGCCCATCATCTGAATTCATACTTTTATCCGACATTTACCTGAAACCACACGCTGCCCTGCCGACTACCGCCTTTTTGCACAAACGCCGCTGGCCACAGTGCAATGCCCGTGTCCTCTCCACTCAGCTTGCCTGATGCAGCCTTCTCCCAATTCTGCTCCAGCGTCCCAAACCCCACCCGTTGATGCCCCGTCGGGCGAAGCGCAGCTGCGGGCCGCCCTGGCCGCTGCCGAAGCACGGGCCAACGCCCTGGTCGGGCAGCTGGCCGCCGCCAACGCCCGGGCCGAGGCGCTCGAACAGCAGCTGGCGGACCGCGCCCGGGCCGAACAACAGCTGGCCGGGCAGTGCGCCTTCTATGAAATGGCGCTGGAGAACCTGCCGGTATCAGTGGCGGTGATTGACGCCGAATTCCGGTACGTGTTTGCCAACCAGCTGGGCGTGTCCGACCCCGTGGCCCGGCAGCAGTACCGGGGCCAGACGGTGCAGGCCCTGAGCGAGCTGCTGCAGCGCCCGGCCGACATCGTGGCGCGGCGCCAGTGCTACCTGGAGCAGGCCCGGGCCGAGCGGCGCCCCCTGCAATGGGAAGAAACCGTGGCGCAGGGCGGCACCGAGTACAGCATGCTGATTAACATCGCGCCGATACCGGGGGCTGATAACCAGCTGCCGTACTTTGTGATGACGGGCTTCGACATCACGGCCCGCAAGCAGGCCGAGGAGCAGGTGGCCCGCCAGCGCGAGTTCTACGAGGCCATTCTCAACCACCTGCCGGTGCAGCTCGTGGTGTTCGATGCCGGGCAGCGCTTCCTGTTCGTGAACCCGGCGGCCGTGGCCAGCCCCACCTTCCGCCAGCAGATGCTGGGCATGACGCACGCCGAGTTTCTGGCCCGCACCGGCCGGCCGCCGGCGCAGCTCGAAGAGCGCATGGCGCACTTTCGGGAGGCCGTGCAAACCGGTGAAGCCATTAGCTGGGAAGAAGATGCCGCCACCGACCAGGGCCCGCGGCGCATGCTGCGGAGCCTGAAAGCCGTGTACGATGCCGACGGCGCGGTGCTGCTGGTGGTGGGCTCCAGCATCGACATCACCGAGCGCTACGCCGCCGCCGAGCAGCACCGCCGGAGCGAGGCCCAGCTGCGCGCGCAGCAGCATTTCATCCGGCTGGTTGTGGACGCGCTGCCCAACGTGGTGTACGTCATCACGGCCGCGGGCGAGGTCAGGTTTCGCAACGCGGCCTTCACGGCAATGGCCGCCCAGAGCCAGCACATGCTGCCCCCAGCCGAGCAGGACGAGCCGGTGCGGGCACAGATGGCCCGCATTGCCGGCTGGCGCCAGTGGGTGCTCGACACCGGCCAGCCCCTCGACGCGGAGCTGGCCCTGCTGCTGAACTCCGGCGGCATTTGCCACCTGCGGGTGCACATGTCGCCCTTTCCGCAGCCCGAAGGCGACCTCGATGTGCTGGTGGTGAGCACCGACATTACCGCCCTCAAAGAGGCCACCCAGGCGGCCGAGGCCAATGCGCAGGCCAAGGAAGCCTTTCTGGCCCGCATGAGCCACGAAATCCGCACGCCGCTCAACGGCATGCTGGGCATGGTGCAGCTGCTGCGCAAAACGCCGCTCACGGCGGTGCAGCAGGAGTACCTGAGCATTATGCAGCGCTCAGGACGCCATTTGCTGGCGCTGATAAACGACGTGCTCGACCTGGCCAAAATCACCGCCCATCACCTGGCCCTCGATGCCGCGCCCTTCGACCTGGGGGCGCTCCTGCAGGGCGCCAGCGAAATCGTGGCGGCGCTGGCCGAGCAGAAAGGGCTGTCGCTGACGCTGGAACCCACGCCGGCCCCCGGCCAGCCCCTGCTGGGCGATGCCTACCGCCTGCAGCAGATTCTGCTCAACCTGCTCTCGAACGCCATCAAGTTTACCGAGCGGGGCTGCGTGCGCCTGGGGGTGGCGCTGCTGGCCAGCCTGCCCGATGCCATGCGCCTGCGCTTCTGGGTGCAGGACACTGGCGCCGGCATTGCCCCCGAGCAGCAGGAGCGCATTTTCGAGTCGTTTGCCCAGGCCTGTACTGATACCAACGCGCAGCTCGACGGCACGGGCCTGGGGCTGGCCATCACCGAGCAGCTGGTGCAGCAGATGGGGGGAGTCCTGCTGCTGTGCAGCCAGCCCGGCGTGGGCTCCACCTTCTCCTTCGTGCTCAGCCTGCCGCACGCGCCCGTCGCCGCGCCCGCCATGCCCGCCGCCCCGCCCACCTACGAGGCCTTGCGCGGCCTGCGCGTGCTGCTGGCCGAAGACAATGCGGTGAACCAGCTGATTGCGCGGGCCCTGCTCGAATACTGGGGCGTGGAGGTGCACACCGCCAACACCGGCACCGAGGCCCTGGCGCAGCTCACCACCCAGGATTTCGACGCGGCCCTGCTCGACATCCACATGCCCGGCCTGAGCGGCGTGCAAGTGGCCATGGCCCTGCGCCGGCACGCCCACTTCGGGCGGGCCGCCACCCCACTCATTGCCCTCACCGCCAACGCCTTCGATGCCGACCGCGCCGCTTACCTCAACGCCGGCATGAACGGCTGCGTCACCAAGCCCTTCGAGGAAGCCGAGCTATGCGACTGGCTGCTGCGCCTGACCCGGCGCGGGCCGGCTACGGCGTAAGCGCCTGCGGCTGGCCTGGGTGGCGGGGCCATTCTGACTGGTTTTTGGATACTTCGCTCCTGCGCGGAGGCGCTGCGTCGGCGCTACATTGCAACGCCCGCTGCATTATCCCCGTCTGTTTCCGCTATGCTTAAACCCCTTCTGACGTTTCTCCTGCTCGCCGGCCTCGGCGAAACTGCGGCCGCCCAGACGACGCCGCTCTACATGCCGCGCGACATCCGGCAGGCATTCAACAAAGGCACCCGCAGCCCCGACGGCCGCCCCGGCCCGCGCTACTGGCAAAACCGCGCCCGCTACAGCATCACCGTGGAAGCCGCGCCGCCCGCCCGCGACATCCGGGGCCGCGAAACCATCACCTACACCAACAACAGCCCCGACACGCTGCGCCAGGTGGTGCTGCGCATCATCCAGAACATTCACAAGCCCGGCGCCAGCCGCGACGGCGACGCCTCGCCCGACTACCTCACCAGCGGCGTGGTGATTGACACGTTCCTGGTGGCGGGCCAGCTCAAGGACCTGCCCCAGAACCTGGGCACCGCGCCGGGCATCCGGCTGCCCAGGGCGCTGGCCCCGCACGACTCGGTGAAATTTGCCGTGGCCTGGCACTTCCCCATCTCGGTGGAGAGCGGCCGCGAGGGCATGATTGACCCCACCACCTACTTCCTGGCCTACTTCTACCCGCGCATTGCGGTGTATGACGACTACAACGGCTGGGACCGGCTGCCCTTCGTGGACAGCAAGGAGTTCTACAACGACTTCAACGACTACACGCTGCGGGTGAAAGCGCCCGCCAACTACATTGTGTGGGCCACCGGCACGCTGCAAAACCCCGACCAGGTGCTGCAGAAGGCCGCTGCCAAGCGCCTCAGGCAGTCGATGACCAGCGACGCGGTGATGCACGTGGCCACCGCCGCCGATTTGGCCAGAAAGAGCATCACCGCCCAGCAGCCGATGAACACCTGGGTGTGGGCCGCCAAGGACATTTCCGACGTCACCTTCGGCCTGAGCGACCATTACGTGTGGGATGCCGCCAGCGTGGTGGTGGATGCCAAGGCCAGACGCCGCACCAGCGTGCAGGCCGCCTATGCCGACTCGACGGTGGACTTCCGGCAGTCGGTGAAGAACGCGCAGTTTGCGCTGGGCTGGTTTTCGGACCCGAAGAACTGGCCCGGCGTGGCCTACCCCTTTCCCAAGATGACGGCCTTCCAGGGTTTTGCCGACATGGAATACCCCATGATGGTGAACGACAGCCCGCAGCGCGACCCCACGTTTGCGCAGCTGGTGCAGGACCACGAAATCGCCCACACCTGGTTCCCGTTCTACATGGGCATCAACGAAAGCCGCTATGCGTTCATGGACGAGGGCTGGGCCACCACGTTCGAGCTGCTCATCGGCCGCCAGGAAAACGGCGTGGCCAAGGCCGACGAGTTCTACAAGAAATTTCGGGTGAACCGCTGGATTCACGACGCCGCCACGGCCGAGGACCTGCCCGTCATCACGCCCAGCAGCGAGCTGCGCGCCGGCTACGGCAACAATTCTTACGGCAAGCCCTCGCTCAGCTACCTGGCCCTGAAAGACATGCTCGGCGACGCGCTGTTCAAGAAAAGCCTGCACGAGTACATGGACCGCTGGCACGGCAAGCACCCCATTCCGTGGGACTACTTCAACTCGATGAGCAACGCCAGCGGCCAGGATTTGAGCTGGTTTTTCAACAACTGGTTCTTCACCAACGGCTACATCGACCTGGCCGTGACGGCCAGCGGCCCCACCGTGACGGTGCAAAACATCGGCGGTTTCGCCGTGCCCTTCGACATGAGCGTGGAGTACACCGACGGCACCAGGGAAACCCTGCACCAGACCGCCGCCGTGTGGCGCGCCAACCAGCAGCAAGCCGTGATTACGGTGCCCAAAGCCGTGAAATCGGTGAAGCTCGACGGCGGCATTTTCATGGATGCCAACGAGCGGGACAACTCGTTTGGGGGGTAAGGCTGCGCCGCCTGCGCAGCCGTGTCATTGCGAGTGGAGCGCAGCGCAACGTGGCAATCTGTCCTCTCAATGTGATAAACCCTGAGATGTAAAAAAGCCCCGATACTGTGCAGTATCGGGGCTTTTTGCGTTCACGAAAAAAGGCTTTGTCACTTCTCAAAGCCAGTCGCGTTGGGAGGACGGATTGCCACGGCCTGTGGCCTCGCAATGACAGGTGCCCTTGGCTGCGCCACTCAGCCTTCCCGCCGCAGCTTCTTCAGCTGCTGGCGCACCTCTTTCACGCGCTCATCAAACCCGTCGGGGTCGTAGCTCACGCCGTCCACGTCGAGGTCGTCGAGCAGGTCCATCATCGCGTTGGAGTGGTCGGTGCGGGTGCCGGCGGGCATGCTCACGAAGGTCATTTCGGACCACAGCAACGCCAGCAGGCGCTGGCCGTCCTCGCTGCGCATCTGCATTTCGAGCACCAGGCTGGAGTTGTCGAAGTGAATGAGCTGGCTCAGGATGCGTACCTGCACGCCCTGGCGCGCCGGCTTGAGGTAGCTGATGTGGTGCTTGGTGATGACCCAGCCGGCCTGTTGCTCGCGGGCGATTTCGCCCATGTTCAGCTGGTAATGCTCGGTGGTGTGGTCTTCGCGGGCGTTGAGGAAGTAGTCGAGGTAGCGGGCGTTGTTGAGGTGGCCCAGCATGTCGCAGTCCTGGAAGTGGACGCGGTAAGTCGTTTCGGGCGTTTTGATGAGCTTGGGCATGAGTATTCGGGGCAGGAGGGTATGGGGGTAGGTGGGTGTGAAGGTCGTGGGGCAAAGGTCGGGAATCGTCCGTCATGCCTCGGCTGCGCTCGGCATGACGCTCTTCTTTACAGCTCCTACCCTTTTACCCCCACACCCTACTACCCCAGATATACTCGGCACGCCTAACACTTTGCGGAAATTTCCCTACCTTTTACCACCCAAAATTCCCGCCGCATGTTCTCGCTTACCCCCGACCGCTCCGCCCTCCTTCAGGCCCTCGCCGACACCTTTATTCCCGCCCTGCCCGACGGCAGCCCATCGGGCGCGGCCGGCGTGAGCCTGGAGAAGCTGGAAGCGGCCATCCGGGAGCAGCCCGCCGGCGCACAGGCCGAGTTCGGCCAGCTGCTCGACTTGCTGGAAAAGCCGCTGCTGGGCCTCACCTGGTTCGGGCCGCTGAAGCCCTTCCGCAAGCTCGACGCGGCCCACCGCGAGCAGCTGCTGCAAAGCTGGGCCGCCAGCAACGTGCCGCAGCTGCGCAAGGGCTTTCAGGCGCTGCGCAAGCTGTGCACGCTGCTGTACTACGGCGGCAGCATGGCCGAGGTGCCGGCCGCCTGGGGCTTCCTCGGCTACCCCGGCCCCGACGAGCGGCCGGTGGATTCGCCGAAACCCATCCACACCCTGAAACCGACCGCCGACACTACCTACGACTGCGAGGTGCTGGTGATTGGCAGCGGCGCGGGCGGCGGCGTGGTGGCCGGCGAGCTGGCCGAAGCGGGCTTCGATGTGCTGGTGCTGGAAAAAGGCCCCTACTGCCACGGCTGCGACTTCACCCAGCGCGAAGTGGACATGCTGGGCCGGCTCTACGACGCCAAGGGCACGCTCTGCACCCAGGACGGGAGCATCGGCATCCTGGCCGGGGCCTGCCTGGGCGGGGGCACCACCGTGAACTGGGCCGGCGCCTTCCGCACGCCCGATTACGTGCTGCAGGAATGGGCCCGCGAGCACACCGCGCCCCATTTCACCACGCTGGAGTTCAAGGAAAGCCTCAACGCCGTGGCCCGCACCATTGGCGTGAACACCCGCTACACCCGCCACAACGGCCAGAACCAGGCCCTGTGGGACGGCTCCACGAAACTAGACCAGGAGGTGAAGCTGATTCCGCGCAACGAAAGGGGCCTGACCGATTCGGACGCCCACTTTCGCAGCCTGGGCTACACCACGCTGGGCGACGCGCACGGCATCAAGCAGGGCACGCTGAACACGTACCTGCTCACCGCCTTCGAGCACGGCGCCCGCATTCTGGCCGATACCAAAGTGGAGAGAGTGACCATCAGCCAAGGCCGCGCAACCGGAGCCGAAGCCGTGCACACCACCGAAGACGGCCGCCAAATCCATATCCGCGTGCAGGCCCGGCGCGTGGTGGTGGCCGGCGGGGCCATCCAGACGCCCGCGCTGCTGCTGCGCTCCGGCCTGAAGCACCCGCACCTGGGCCGCCACCTGCACCTGCACCCCACGGTGGTGGTGGGCGCCCGCTACCCGCACGCCATGAACTCCTGGCACGGCCCCAGCATGAGCGTGGTAAACGATACTTACACCCAGCTGCACGGCACCAACTTCGGCGCCAAGCTCGAAACGCCGCCCACCCACCCCGGCCTGCTGAGCATGGTGCTGCCCTGGCGCTCGGGCCGGCAGCACCACGAGCTGCTGCGCGACGCCAGCCACCTGGGCTCGTTCATCGTGCTCACCCGCGACCGCGACGGCGGCCGGGTGAGCATCGACAAAAACGGCGCGCCGCTGATTGACTACGCGCTGTCGGATTTCGACCGGGCCAACATGCTGGAAGGCGTGCGCGCCGCCGCCCACATCCACGTAGCGGCCGGGGCCGAGAAGGTGTATTTGCCCCACGGCACGCTGCCCACGCTGGAGGCCAAAGACGGCGTGCTGCTCAACCCCGCCCTGCTCGACCAATTGCCGCACCTGAGCTGGAAGCCCAACCAGTTCGGCCTCTACAGCGCCCACCAGATGAGCACCTGCCGCATGGGCGGCGACGCCGCCACCCACCCGCTCCGGCTCAACGGCGAAACCGTGGAGGTGCAGGGCCTCTTCGTGGCCGACGGCTCGGCCTTCCCCGCGTGCAGCGGCGTGAACCCCATGCTCACCATCATGGCGCTGGCGCACTTCACGGCGCAGGGCATCAAAGCGGGGCGGGCGGTGGAAACGCAGGCAGTAGTAATGTAACGTGGGCGCGGCGGGCCTGCACCTTGGCTGAAGCTCATCCAGGCGCGGACTCACGGCGGCCACGCTACATTTACCCCATGAAGCGCCCGCCACTTGCTTATCTGCTGCTGCTGCCGCTGCTAGCGGTGCTGCTGTTTGGCAACTGCGGCGGGGGCGTGAATCGGTTTCTGTATAATCTGGAAAACAGGGGCCGCCTGGCGCAGTTCGACAGCCTGGTGCGCCAACGCCAGCAGCTGCGCGGGCAAGCACGGCAGCAGCTGCGCGGCCAGGCGCGGCGCGACGCGCTTTACTCGATTGAGGAGCGCACCAACGCGCAACTGCAGCCCTTGCTCCAGGGCGAGTGGCAACGCCGGAAATTTGAGAACCGGCGCAATAAGATTGAGCGCCGCCTGCGCAAAAAGCCTGTGCCGGAGAAGACGCTGTACTTACGGCGCTAACTGTTTGGCACCGGCGCCCCGTATAAGGCCCTGACCGGCCGAACCCGGCGCCGCTTTCTTTATGCTCTTTCGCTCCTCTCGTTTACTGCCGGCTTTGTCCGTGAGCCTGTTGCTCGGCAGCTGCTCCCTTTTCCACCGCGACAAGCCGGCCCCCGTGGTCGAAACCGTGCGTACCGCCGACTCGCCCGCGCCGCCCACCGCCGCCCGCGACCTCGCCGATGTGATGGGCACCGAGCTCAGGCTCACGCCCGAGCAGACGGACCGCGTCCGCACCATCCTCAACGGCACCCTCACGGAGTCCAACGCGGCCAAGGAAAAGTTTGCCCCGAAGTCGCCGCAGCTCATGGCCGAGCTCAAGCGCATCAACAGCAACTCGCAGAAACAGCTGAGCGCCGTGGTCGGCCCCGCCAAGTTCAAGCAGCTGCAAACCCGCGCCGTGCAGCAAAAAATAGCCCTGGAGATGCAGCAGCGGCAAAAGTAGCGGGGCGCTTTGCTCAGCCCTTCATCGGCGGCGCACGTACTCGCCCCGCGTTTCCCACAGCCCGGTATAGCGGCCCAGGCGGCGCGTTTGCGCGCCCGGAGCGGGCGTGAGCAGTATGGCCGTTAGCGCACCGTGCTCGCGGTGGTAGCGGATGGTGGCCGCGTCCAGCGCCAACAAGCGCAACGTATCGGTGCCGAATTTTTGCCAGCTCAGGCGCTGACCGTCGATTTCCAGGCGTTGCACCCGCCAGTTGTCGGCATCGGCGGCGGGCTGGTTGAGGTAATAGCGGCCCTGCAAGCGCCGCAGCTTCCCGGCCTCGGCCCCGCGCAGACTGAAAATGGTATCGACGGCCAGCCAGCTGTCGCGCACCGAATCGCCCTTCAGCAGCTTCAGGTAATGTAGTTGCCCCGCTTCGGCATACGTGGTATCGGCCCGCAGGCGGCGGTGGACCGGGTCAAGCTCGCCGCGCCTAAAGGTCATGTCGCGCAATTCCTGCCGCCACACCGCCGTGCGGCCAATGCAGAGCGAAGTCGTGGAATCGTCGGCCGTGTATACGGCCTGGTGCCGCGCCGGAAATGCCGCCATATCGACCGCCTGCGCGGGAAAGGGCGCCGCAAAACGTACCTGCAATCCTTCGTCACAAGCCGTGACCGCCAATCCACCAACCAGCAGGCCAACTCCGCGCAACATCCGGGCAGTTTTCATACCCGTTCATCCCAACTGCGGCCGAAGGTAACCTGCCCGCTAAATCACCCGTCGCTACAAATACTTCACCAGCAGGCCAATCAGCTTCTGCACCTTGCCCGTGTAGGGCGGGTACATGGCCTTGATGCCCGTGAAGCCCACCCGCTGCCGCAGCACGCCCTTTTCGTTGCTGAAGGCCAGGAAGCCGCTGTGCCCGTGCGCCTTGCCAAGGCCGGAGTTGCCCACGCCGCCCGTCGGCAGCTCGGGGTGGGCAAAATGCAGCACCGTTTCGTTCACGCCCGCGCCGCCGGCCGAGGTATTTTCCAGCAGGTAGCGGCGGTTGCAGGCATCGGTGGTGAAGATGTACTGGGCCAGCGGCTTGAGGCGGGCATTGATATATTCCGTGGTTTCGGGCAGGGTTTTGAAGGTGAGCACGGGCAGCAGCGGGCCGAATATCTCCTCTTCCAGCACGCGGGCCGTGGCCGGCACATCGGTCAGCAGGGTGGGCTCGATGTAGTGCTGTGCCTCGTCCACGGTGCCGCCGGCGGCCACGGTGGCGCCTTTGGTCTGGGCATCTTCGAGCAGGCCGGCCAGGCGGGCGAAATGGTGCCGGTTCACTACCCGCGCCAGGGATTCGGAGCGCTCGATGCCCGCGCCGCTGGGGTTGTAGGCCCGCTGAATGGCCGCCGTAAGCTCCGTGAGCAGGGCCGGCTGCACGCTTTCGTGCACCAGCAGGTAGTCGGGCGCCACGCAGGTCTGGCCGTTGTTGAGGAATTTGCCCCACACGATTTTCTCGGCGGCGTCGCGCAGGTTGGCGGTTTCGTCCACCACGGCGGGGTTTTTGCCGCCCAGCTCCAGCGTGAGGCCGCAGAGGTGCTCGGCGGCGGCGCGCATCACAATCTTGCCCACCTCGGGACTGCCGGTGAAGAAAATGTGGTCCCAGGGCAGCTTCAGCAGCTCGGTGGCCACGGTTTTGTCGCCCTGCAGCAGCAATACCTCATCGGGCCGAAACAGCTCCTCGCACAGCTGCTGCAGCAGGGCCGAAGTAGCCGGTGTTTGCTCGGCCGGCTTAATCACCACGGCATTGCCGGCCGCAATGGCCGAAATCAGCGGCCCCACGGCCAGGTAAAACGGGTAGTTCCAAGGCGCGATAATCAGGACCACGCCCTTGGGCTCGACCTGCACCCAGGAGCGGGTGCCCAGCAGCGTCAGCGGCGCGCTGACGTTGCGCGGGGCCATCCACTTTTTCAGGTTGGAGGCCGTGTGCTTCAGCTCGACCAGCGAAGTCCAGATTTCGGTCAAATCCGTCTCGGCCGCCGGCTTGCGGAAGTCGGCAAACAGCGCCTGCTGAATCTCCGGGCGGTGCGCGTGCAGCCAGTGCTCCAGCTTTTTCAGGCGGGCGCGGCGGGCGGCCACGTCCTCCCGGCGCAGGGCGGCGGTGCGCTGGCGCAGGGCCAGAAACGCGGCCCCGAACGGGTTGGCCGCAATGGCTCCGGCGGGAGAAACAAGCCCTTCCAGGGGCGCAGCAGCGGTTTCGGACATAGCTCGGGTGGGATGAAAACAAGCGGCGGGCAAACGGACTTATACGACGCGTCGCTCAGCCTTGCTGAAAGATACGCGGCTTGCCTAAAATATCCGGCGCGCCCGTACGTCAGCGCGGAAAGTCGTTGCGGGCATCCGCCCAATGTGACGGCAGTGTTACCTTTGTGGCCCATTATCCGAGCCGCTGCTCATCTGTTCTTTTTCATCTGGCCCCCTCGCCCCCCCCCCCCTGCCGCGAGGCCGCGCCGTCGTTATTTTAGCTATTTCCCTCTTCGTGAAACCTCTTTACCCCCGCCGTGCTGCACGGCTGCTCGTTGCGCTGTCCGTTAGTCTGAGTTTTGCCCCCGTTCGCTTCGCCCACGCCGCTTCCCCAGTCACCAGCCCTACCGATTCCACCCTCCTCACGGCCGCTTATTCCGATACCCTCGCCGCCCCCGGCGACACCCTTAAGACCGCTGCGCTGAACGACTCGCTGCCCCACGTTCATCCGCGCGATGCCGCCGGCCGCCTCAGCACCTACACCGTGGCCCCCGGCGTGACCTGGCACTACGACAAGCCCAAGCCCTTCGGCTGGGCCTTCAACATTCCGAAAGACATTATTCAGGCGCCCGGCCTGGCGTTCCGCCGGGAAAATACCGGCACGCTGGTGGGCCTGGTGGTGAGCTCGGCCGCGCTGTGGGTGGCCGACCAGGCCATCATCGACTGGAGCCAGGACGTGGGCAAGCAGCTGGGCCTCACGCCCAAAAGCACGCAGCGCACGCTGTTTCACATTCCCTTCCACATCGGCTCGGCCAACCTGCCGTTCGAGTTCAACGTGCCCGACAACCTCAACAGCACGTTCTATTACATCGGCGACGGCTGGACCCACCTCACCATTGCCAGCAGCTTCTGGATTTACGGCGGCATCAAGAAGGACAACCGCGCCCTGCGCACGTCGAGCGAGCTGGGCGAGGCCATTTTCAGCACCGGCCTCATCGTGCAGGCCATGAAGCGCCTCACCGGCCGGCAGAGCCCCTACGTGGCCACCAAGGACCGGGGCGAGTGGCACCTGTTTCCGTCGTACAACCGCTACCAGAACTTCGTGCCGAACTACGACGCCTTTCCCACCGGCCACCTGGCCACGGCCATGGCCACGCTCACCGTCATTGCCGAAAACTACCCCGAATACCACTTCATCCGGCCCGTGGGCTACGGCCTGATGGGCCTGCTCGGCTACGCCATGCTCAACAACGGCGTGCACTGGGCTTCCGATTATCCGATTGGCATTGCCATCGGCTACGGCTTCGCCAAAATTGCGGTGCGCAACGGCCGCACCCGCGTGGTGGACGGCGCGCCCACCGACCCGGCAGCCAAGGGCACGGGCTTTCAGGTTTTGCCCCGGCCCAAGCCCTGGTACCGGCGCGGGCAGCTCTCGCCCTACGTGTACGGGCCCTTCACGGGCGCCAGCTGGTCGCTGCGGATGTAGGCCTTACCTTTGGTGTTCATGAGCATCTTCTCGTCGGCCTTTTCTACCCCGGATTTTGCCACCATCCAGGCCGGGTTGAATGCGCAGCTGGCGCTGCTGGCCCGCCACTGGGCCGATTTTTCGGATGCCGAGCTGGGCCAGCGGCCCGCGCCCGGCCGCTGGAGCCGCAAGGAAATTCTGGGCCACCTCATCGATTCGGCCTTCAACAACTACCAGCGCTTTGTGTTGGCGCAGCTGACGCCCGCGCCGCTGCAGCTCACCCCCTACGACCAGGATGCCTGGGTGCGCCTCGGGGACTACCAGAACCGGCCCGCCGATGCATTGCTGGCCCTCTGGACCAGCCTGAACCAGCAAATTCTGCACCTGCTGGCCGCCCTCCCCGAAGCCGCCCTGAGCCTCGAGTGCCGCAGCCTCAACGGCAACCCCGTGACGCTGCATTGGCTCATCGGCGACTATGTGCTGCACCTGGAGCACCACGTCCACCAGATTATGCACGAGTAAGGTGCCCCAAAGAAAAACCCCGCTCCTGATGCAGGAGCGGGGTTTTTCTTTGGCGGGAAAGCCGGGCTTATTTGAACAGGCCCTTTTTCACGGTACGGTTGCCGTTTTCGTCAATTTTAATCTTCGTGCCGTCGGCGCGCTTGATTTTCACCGAGCCGTCGTCGTCGCGCTTCACTTTGGCGCCGTTCTCGTACTTCACTTTGTGGTCGCCGTCGTTTTCGTGCTCCATCTTCTTCACGCCCGAGCCCTGGCCCACGCCGGCGGAGCCGGTGCGGCCGGCCGGAACCGTGGTGGTGGTAATGACCGTGTAGGGCTGGCCGGCGTAGTACGTACCCAGGTTGCTGGAATAGGTGTTGTACTCGGCCGGATTGGTCAGGATGGTTTTGATTTCGCGGTTGGCTTCGTCGTTGGCAGCCAGCGTGGCGGCGTAGCGGCCGGTGGTATCAGTGGTGTAGCTGTTCAGCTTGCGGCCCCGGGTGTAGTACACCGTGCGGATGCGGCGCACCACGGTGGTGTCCTGCAGCTTCAGGTCCTGGGCTACGCGGGCGGCCAGGGCGTCGGCATCGGTGCGGTAGGCGGTGGTGTCAACCGTGGTGGTCGTGGTGGTGGTGGTGGTGGTGGCGTCGGGAGTTACAACGGTGGTTTCTTCCGTTTTTTTCTCCTGCGAGCAGGCGGCGGTGGCCAGGGTGGCGGCGGCCAGCAGGCCAAGCAATTTGGTGTTCATGAGCGAGAATTGAATAAATAAAAATGACCATCTGGCCATTTTGTGCACCTGATACGGCCGGGCTTAGGCTTAAGTTATTGTGACTGGCTCCGAAGCAGGGCGATGGCTTTCACAGGGCTGCTTCGGGTGATGGAAGCCGGCCGTAGTCTGCCCCGGCGTGGCCGCACCGGATTTGCGCTCCGCAGCAACCGTACCTTTGCTGCTTCTGCTGCCACTCCCGTGTCTGGCGTTGGCCGCAGCTTTTCCCAGCCCCGTGCCCATGCCGCCGATGTCCCTCACCCGTCTCAACAAATTCATCAGCGAAAGCGGAATGTGCTCGCGCCGCGAGGCCGACCGCTACATCGAGCAGGGCCTGGTGCTCATCAACGGCAAGCCGGCCAGGGTGGGCGACCAGGTGGCCCCGCGCGACCGGGTGACCGTGAACGGCCACAAGCTGGAGCCCAAGCAGGCCGAAGACGCCGTGTACCTGGCCTTCAACAAGCCGGTGGGCATCACCAGCACCACCGAGCCGGGCGTGCGCGGCAACATCGTGGACTACGTGAACCACGCCGCCCGCGTGTTTCCCATCGGCCGCTTGGACAAGGACTCGTCGGGCCTGATTTTCCTGACCAGCGACGGCGACATCGTGAACAAGATTCTGCGGGCCGGCAACCAGCACGAAAAGGAATACGTGGTGACGGTGGACCGCATTCTCACCGACCGGATGCTGGAGGAAATGGCCGCCGGCATCCCCATGCTGGGCACCGTGACGAAGAAATGCCTCATTGAGAAGGAAACGCCCTACATCTTCCGCATCACGCTGGTGCAGGGCCTCAACCGCCAGATTCGGCGCATGGTGGAGCACTTCGGCTACGAAGTGACCAAGCTGGAGCGCGTCCGCATCATGAACGTGACGCTGAAGGGCCTGCCCGTGGGCGACTGGCGCGAGCTAACGCCCCAGGAGCTGGCCGGCATCATGAAAATGGTGGAGAAATCGAGCGGCACCGAAGAGGCCTCCAGCGGCCGCCGCAGCCCCGCCAAAGCCACCAAAGCCCGCCCCACCGCCACCGCGCAGCCCGGCAAGCCCCGGCCCCGCAAGCCCGGCCCGCCGTCGATGTTCAACCCCTCGGGCACCGGCTGGTGGGGCCCGCGCCCCGAGAAGGCCGCGCCCGGCAGCCCCAAGCCCGGTTCCGGCGGCAAGCGCCCGG